>JAJQCV010000043.1 GCA_021202525.1 Akkermansiaceae bacterium
GAAGGAGGTTTCCAGCGCCGTGAAGGTGGTTTCGGAGGCGACCGTCGCGAAGGAGGTTTCAAACGCCGTGAAGGCGGCTTTGGAGGCGAACGCCGTGAAGGAGGCTTTCAGCGCCGCGAAGGTGGATTCCGCAAACCCGGCTTCGGAGGCAGATCCTCCGGCGGTTTTTCCCGCGGAGGCAGAGGACGTTAACTATTTACTTATGCCGGTATGAAGAGACATTCCAGATGGTGGTTCCTTGCCGGATTATGCGCGCTGTGCCTGGCACAGCCTTCTCTTCAGGCGTCTCCTGTTCCCCCTTCTCCCGTTTCCGCCGGAGAAGGGGATTTTGACGCCTATCTGGCCGGGCTCAGGGAGAAAGCCCTGAACGGAGACGCAGATGCGGCCAAGCAACTGGTCGTGCATTATGAGGTGGCCGGCAATGTGCCGGAAACTTCCCGATGGATGAATCAGTACGTTTCTCTGACGGAGAAGGCGGCCGATGCCGGAAATGTGTCTGCCATGCTGGACCTGGGCAAGCTGTTTTATACCGGCAGCCGCCTTTATCCCAAAAATATGGAGAAGGCCCGATTCTGGTTTACCCGCGCCGCAGACAGCGGCAATGCGGATGCCCAGTACCAGACGGCGGCGATGATTTCCAAGGGCATGGGAGGGCTCCGGGACGAGGCCCTGGCCACCAGCTATTATGAAAAGGCCCTCCGTTCCTGGCAGAAGGAGGCGGAAGCGGGCGATCCCAAGGCCGCCCTGTGGGTGGGCCTTCTTTATGAAAGGAAGCTGGTCCCCGGCAGTTCTCCGGAGAAATCCGTTCCCTGGCTGACACGTGCGGCCGAGCACGGCAACCTGACAGCCCAGGGGCTGCTTGGCTTCAAGTACCGGGACGGCCTCGGCGTGCCCCAGGATGCGAATTGGGCCGTGCAATGGTTTGAAAAGGCCGCGCAGCAAAAGGATTTGGGAGCCGTCATGGAATTGGGCATCATGTACCGGGACGGCAAGTACATGCCCCGGGACATGGAGAAGGCCCGCAAATGGTTTGAAAAGGGGGCGGAGTGGAAGGACCCGTACAGCATGGCCGCCCTGGCGGATATGCTCATGGAGGATTCCCCGTCCGGGGAGCATGCCGCCCGCGCTCTGGCTCTGTACAGGGAGGCCGCCGCCATCGGCTATGCTCCCGCGGCCCTGAAGGCGGCGGAACTGCTTCAGAACGGCAAGGGCGGCGAACTGGATGCGGATGAGGCGTACAGGCTTCTGCGCCGCGTCGTGGATGCTACGGGAAATCCCAAGGGCATGTACATGCTGGCCCAGCTTTATTACGCCAGGGGGGATGACGTCCAGGGAGATTCCCTGATGAAGGCGTCCGCCCAGGCGGCCTATCTGCCTGCCATGAACCGCATGGCGCGCCTGCATCTGCTCCCGGACAGTTCCCTGGCCTGGAATCCCGTGCTGTCCTATTATTACTGGAGCCAGGCCGGAGAATTGGGCGACGAAGGGGCGGCATCCGCCGCATCCTGGCTTTTGTGGGGCAGTCTGGCGGTGCTTTCCCTGGTGATTTTCCTCGTGGTCTGGCGTTTCCACCGTTTTGCCGTCAGGAGGCTTGCAGAACAGCAAAAGCAGGAGCAGGCCGGAGGCGATGACGCATGAAGTGCATTATGAAGTTCCACATTGAAATAAATCTGTTAAAAATATCGTATCTTCCATGATGAATACACTAGCTATTTTCGGTCTGGGAACTCCGGAGATCATCGCCATTCTGGTGATCGTCTTCTTGCTGTTCGGAGCCAAGAAACTTCCGGAATTCGCCCGTGGACTGGGCAAGAGCCTGGGAGAATTCAAGAAGGCCAAATCCGAGTTTGAAGAGGAACTGTTGAAGACGGAAAAGGAAGCCATGTCCGATTCCTCCGCTTCCAAGCCGGAATCCCGGCCTTCTCCGGAACTTTCCCAGCCCATTGACGTGGAAGTGGAAAAACCGGAGGAAACCAATCTGGAAAGGAAGTAAATTTTCATCCAATAGAAAACTTGAGCAGGCGGGATTTTTCCCGCCTTTTTTGTCGGCTTTTTCTATGCCTTTCCATAGGTAGCAGACCGTACCGATTCCGATATTCCGTGATTGATCCCATGGAGTATTTTTGTAGTATGTTCCGCTTGATCAAGGGCAACTTCTTGGAAATGAAATCTACGAATAGGAAAACAGCTCCCTGTATGTCTGGCAACATGGTGCCCTATGAAATTGATGCAAATTCATTTTTGTAGGGAGCCGACGGTTATCTGACGAAGGTGAAAACGCAGAAGGTACTCTTTGTAATTGTTTAAAGCATCCCCATAAAGATGAAATCATACTATCCCGTCCTGGCTTCATGGATTATTACATTGCTTCTCTGTGGAACAGACATGGGAGTCCGTTTTTATGGTTTTCCGAAATGGATGGATTTGAGTAACTTGTCTGAATTGGTCACGGTGTTTTTTGGGTTAATAATGTTGGGAGGGCCTATTCTTAGTTTGTTGTGGGGAGTAGGCGGACTTATTGAAGATAAAAAGAAGAAAGATTTCATTATCGCTCTGGTTTTGTCTGTTTTATGGTTTCTTCCATTTGTAATTGTCTTTGCTCTTGGACTTTCATGAGGAGCCAATAGCATTGTTGAGAGGCTGTTCTCTCATTTCAGAGAGAACAGTTTTTTTGTTTTTCCGCAGTCTGGGATTATCCTATGCGGTATGAGATTTTTTTGGGGGAAACGTGTAGTGTGTATGAAGAATTGTGGTGAATGAAAATCAATGCTGGAAACTTGAAATTGTGCGCAGGAACATATGAAATTCATCATCCCGGAAGGCATTGATTTCTTGCGTTGGACGGGGGCTTGTTGTACACATATATTAATGAAAATTCATTTTTGCGGCGCGGCAGGTACGACGACGGGGTCCCAGCATTTGCTGGAGGTGAACGGGAGCAGGATTCTTCTGGATTGCGGCATGTATCAGGGCAGGCGCGAGGAAGCGTGGCATATCAACAAGGATTTTCCGTATTTTTCTCCGGCGGATGTGGACGTGGTGATTCTTTCCCATGCGCACATCGACCATTCCGGGAACCTTCCCAATCTGGTGAAGAAGGGGTTTCAGGGGAATGTGTACAGCACGTACGCCACGCGCGACCTTTGCCAGATCATGCTGGCGGACGCCGCCCGCATCCAGGAGCACGACTGCGCCTTTATCAACAAGATGAACAAGCGCCGCGGCATTGACCAGCCGGACGTGTACCCCACGCATTCCGAGCAGGATGCGGAGCGCTGCATGCGCCTGTTCGTGAACATCGGTTATGAACGGCCCATTCCGGTAGCTCCGGGGGTGACGCTGACGTTTTACGACGCGGGCCACATTCTGGGAGCCGCCCAGGTATGCCTGGATATTGAAGACCGCGACGACGGTAAGAAGAAGCGTTTCCTGTTTTCCGGCGACGTGGGGAGGGGAGACAACGAGCTCCTGCGCGATCCCGTGCCTGTGCCGGATGTGGATATTCTGCTGATGGAAAGCACCTACGGCGGCCGTTTCCATGAAGCCCCCTCCCGGGATGACGAGACGTTCTGCCAGGCGATCAGGGAGGCCCTAGAACTGGGAGGCCGCATTTATATTCCCTCCTTTGCGGTGGAGCGCACCCAGCAGCTCCTTTACCTGCTGAACAGGGCCTACCATGAGGGCCGTCTTCCCCTGCTGCCCGTGTATGTGGACAGCCCCATGGCCGTGAGCGCCACGGGAATTTTCAGCATTCATCCGGAGTGCTTCAACAAGGAAGTGTACGATTTCCTGTTCCGGGAGCAGGACCCGTTCTCCTTTGAGCAGCTGCGGCTGATCCGCTCCGTGGGAGAGTCCCAGGCGTTGAACAGGATGGACGGGCAGGCCATCATCATTTCCGCTTCCGGCATGTGCGAGGCCGGACGCATTTTGCACCATTTGGCAAACAACATCGGCAATCCGAAAAATACCGTCCTTTTTGTGGGGTATTGCGCGGAACATACCCTGGGGCGTAAAATCATTGACGGATGGAAGGAGGTCCCGATCCTGGGCAAGCAGTACCGCGTCCGCGCCAGAATCCGGGAGATGGATTCCTTCTCCGGCCATGCGGACCATGGCGAGCTGCTGGAGTATTTTGACAGGACCGGAGGTCCCAAGAGCAATATCATTCTGGTGCACGGGGAGGAACAGGCTTCTCTGGCGCTGGCGAATGCCCTGGAGGAACGGCAAGCCAATCCGGTATCCATAGCGCAGCTTGGCAGCGTCATGGTGCTTTGAGAGGAATGCCGGAGCGGAATGGCGCTTTTTCCGCGGGTCCTTGCCCATGTGTGGAATCATTCCAATCAAGTCATGACGGCATGATGGCTGTGCTGGCCGCTTGACCCGGAGTTTATGCGGGGCTAGCGTGAGGATATGTCTTGCCTGTTTATCGAATATCCCAAGTGCACGACCTGCCAGAAAGCCAAGAAGTGGCTTGATGAACAAGGTGTTTCCTATGAAGACCGCCACATCGTGGAACAGAATCCCACGAAGGAGGAGCTTCTCGCATGGATCAGGGACAGCGGATTGCCGTCCAGGAAGTTTTTCAATACCAGCGGCCTGATGTACAAAAATCTGGGGCTGAAGGACAAGCTTCCCGGCATGAGCCTGGATGAACAGGCGGCTCTGCTGGCGACCAACGGCATGCTGGTGAAGCGGCCCATTTTAATTGTCAACGGGCGTATCTGCGTCGGCTTCAAGGCCGATGAGTGGAAAGCCGCCCTCCATCCCTGAATGATTCCATGCCCCTGATTACCCGCACGAAGGAAGGCGCAGCCAATTTCGGCCCCTGGGAGAATGTCGTCCGGGTGCTGATCCTGGTCTGGTTCGTCCTGTACACGCTGAACGCCATTCCGGACGTTCATCCGATGGTGGGGAAGGTCGCCGGCAAGGTGAATAACTGGATCAGCTATTTCTTCGTCTTTGAATACATTCTGCGGGTATTGTGCGCCAAGCCGCGCAGGATGTATGTGTTCAGCGGCATGGGGATTCTGGATTTCATTGTCTGCCTGCCGTTCCTGAGCATGTTTTTCGGAGCGGACTGGCAGGTGCTGTATTCCCTCCGGCTTGTCCGGGTACTGGCCATTTTCAAACTGGCGCGCTTTAATAAAACCGCCGCCAGTTTCAAGAGGGCCTTTTACCTGATCCGGGACGAGTTTTTCCTGTTCTTTTCCGTCATCCTGTTCATGCTGTATGTGACTTCCCTGGGGATTTACATTGCGGAGCACGAGGCCCAGCCGGAAAAGTTCAGATCGTTTTTTGACGCCCTCTGGTTTGCCGTGGAAACCCTGAGTACGGTGGGATACGGGGACCTGGTGCCGATTACGGCGATGGGACGCATTTTTACCGGGGTGATCATGTTCATTGCCGTGTCCATCATTGCCATTTCAACGGGCCTGATTACTTCCGCCTTTTCCCGCGTCTGGCAGGAGGAGAATATTTTCCCGCGTCACCGCAGGAGCGCTGCAACCAAGGCACCGGCCACGGAGGAGAGTGACAAGCCGGAAACGGGGAGTTAGGGCGGTTCGGCCTTCTTCTGCGTGAAGGGAGGCTTTTTGGTCACGAAGGGTAATGCAGGGGAGCCTGCGGCGTGTTTTCCATGTCTGGGGGGAATCCCTTGCTGTTGCGGCAGGGAGGTTTTTTCATTCCGCGGAGGGGGGAACCTGTCCTGTACGGATTCCGGAGGCTTCACGCCGCCGTGGATCGGCATATTCCCTGTGGCTCCCTTCCCGATTGCCTTCTTTCATGGAAGAAAAATTCCCCGCCTGTCTGGGTGAATATTTTTTGCAAAAGGCGGTGAGGGCGTTTTTCGGGTTTACAGTTATTCCCGGAGGGATGCGCCGGTGGAAGCCGGAAAGGAGAGTTTGATTCGTTTTCCTCAGGCTCAAAAAAAGCTGCCCCACTGAAAGCGGGGCAGCCTGTCAACATTGTTCAGCAACAGGGAGGAATTGTTCCTAGCTGTTGTACATCTTGGTGTAGTATTCGTCCGCCATGCGGTCGGAGTCGAACTCGGGATAGATGTCCGTCATTGCATTGAAGACGATGTCCATCCACTTGTCATTGTGATCGTAGTAGAGCGGGAGAATCTTGTCGTCCAGAATGTTGTAGAAGTTGTCGCGGTCGGAGCGGTCGCGGGCTTCCGGGGACAGCCGGGGAGAAGCCTCCGGAATGACGAAGCAGTTTTCCCCGTCCCTGGCAAATTCGCAGATCCAGCCGTCGTTGGTGGAGACGGAGATGGAGCCGTTCATGGCCGCGGACATGCCGGAGGTGCCGGACGCTTCACGGGTGACCACGGGATTGTTCAGCCAGACATCCGAGCCGTTCTTGAGGTAGCGGCTCAGGCCCAGTTCATAGCCGGTGAGTACGGCGGAACGGGGATATTTGGCGGTCATGTCGTTCAGGCGGTTGAAGATTTCAATGGCGCCGTGGTCCATCGGGTAGGGTTTGCCCGCCCAGATGAATTGCACCGGATAGTTGGTGCGCTGGAGCATGCGCTCAAACATGGTGGGATTCCCGGTGACCAGGTCCGGACGCTTGTAGGCCGCAAAGCGGCGCGCCCAGACGATGGTGAGGCAGTTGGGATCAAAGACGCGGCCGGTCTGTTCCCCCACCATGCGGAAAAGGGCTTTTTTCAGGGCGCGCTTGCGGCGGATGAAGGCTTCCTTGTTCCGGGCCTGGAAGGCTTCCGCCAGTTCCGGGTCCTGCCAGTATTTCTGATTCTGGGCGTTGGTGATGTGGGTGATGGGGCAGATGCCCTCATAGTCCTTCCACATTTGGCGGGAGACTTCTCCGTGAAGCTTGGAAACGCCGTTGGCGATGTGGGAGAGGCGCAGGGCGGCCAGCGTGTAGTTGAAGGTATTGTCCGTCAGGCCCACGGCGGCGCGGACCTGTTCCATGGAGAGGCCGTCGAAGAAGGAGAACGTGTTCATTGTGTTCACGTCCATCTTTTCATTGCCTGCTTCTTCCGGCGTGTGGGTGGTGAAGACGAAGCGCTTGCGCACTTCCTCCACGCTGCCCGTCTTGGCCAGCACGTGGAAGGCGGCGGCAAGGCCGTGGGCTTCATTGAGATGGTAGATTTCCGGCTCAATGCCCAGCTCGTCAAAGAGGCGCGCTCCCCCCTTGCCGAGCAGCACGTACTGGGCGATGCGGGTGAAGCCGTTGGCATCGTACAGGCGGCGGGAGATGTTGCGGCTTTCCTCGTCGTTTTCCTCCAGGTCCGTGGAAAGGAAAAACATGGGGGCGGTGCCGAATGTTTCCGGGTTCAGGAAGTAGGCTTTTACCCACACCGGAGCGCCGCAGACGTGGATGAGGAATTTGATGTTGTGGTCTTCCAGGAACGGGTAGTTTTTACGCATGTATTGCGTGGCCATGGAGCCGTCTTCCGCACGAATCTGGTTGTAGTAGCCGTAGCTCCACAGGATGCCGACGCCGACAAGGTTCTGGCGAAGATCATGGGCGCTGCGCATATGGGAACCGGCCAGGTAGCCCAGACCGCCGGAGTAGATTTTGAAGGAGTTGTCGATAGCATATTCCATGCAGAAATACGCTACGCTTTTTCCGTATTTGGGATCGATTTCATACGGATGTTCGAAAATGGTGGGTAAAAATGATTTCGCCATGGTTCTGTAAGTATGGAGTAAGATGTTCAGCAGATGAACCGTATAGCTTGGTAGCACGATTCGCCATTATTGGAAAGTGCAAAGTGCGTGTGTGTCGGAATTGTCTATTGAACAGGAAAGCTTTTCCGCAAAGGCTCCCGAACGGTTTTTTCCGCCTTCACGGCATGGTGCGGAACTGCGTTTTCCAGAGGCGTGCAAGTGATTTTGAGCTTGCCGCCGGAGGGGAAAAAGAGCATGAATGGGGCGCATGAAAGCTCTTGTAAAAACGCAGGCAGGTCCCGGTTTGGAATTGATGGATGTTCCCATGCCGGAAGTCGGCCCGAACGATGTTCTGATTAAGATTCACAAGACGGCCATTTGCGGCACGGACCTCCATATCTGGAATTGGGACAAATGGGCTCAGCAGACCATTCCCGTGGGCATGCATGTGGGGCACGAGTTTTGCGGCGTGATTGAGTCCGTGGGTTCCTCCGTGACCGAGTACAAGCCCGGGGAGATCGTTTCCGGAGAAGGGCACATCGTCTGCGGCCACTGCCGCAGCTGCCGCTCCGGACAGAAGCACTTGTGCCCGAATACGCAGGGCGTGGGCGTGAACAGGCCCGGATGCTTTGCGGAATACCTTTCCATTCCCCAGGACAACGTGGTGCGCATCCACAAGAACATTCCGATGGAAATCGCCTCCATTTTCGACCCGCTGGGCAACGCCGTCCATACGGCCCTTTCCTGGGACCTGGTGGGTGAAGACGTCCTGATTACGGGCGCCGGCGTGATTGGCTGCATGGCCGCCGCCGTGTGCAAGAAGGCCGGGGCCAAAACCGTGGTGATTACGGATATCAACGATTTCCGCCTGAGTCTGGCCAAGACTCTGGGAGCGGATCGCACGGTGAATGTGACCCGTGAAAAACTTTCCGACGTAATGAAGGAACTGGAAATGACGGAAGGGTTTGACGTGTGCCTGGAAATGAGCGGCGCTCCCTCCTGCCTGAAAGACATCATCGACAATTCCCGCAACGGCGCGAGTATTTCCCTGCTGGGAATTCAGCCGGACGGCTCCAGCATCGAATGGAACAAGTTCATCTGGAAAGGACTGAAGATGAAAGGCATTTATGGCCGTGAAATTTTTGAAACATGGCACAAGATGGATTCCATGATCCGCAGCGGCCTGGATATCGCCCCGATCATCACGCACCGCCTGCCTTATACGGAGTTCAGGGAAGGCTTTGAGGCCATGAATTCCGGCAAGTCCGGCAAGGTGGTTCTGGATTGGGTCAACTGATCCGGCCTGCCGTCAGTTGCGTTTGCCCCGGCTTTCGTTGAGAAGGAAGCCGGGGCTTTTTTTGCAGAGGGGTCAGGCGGTTTTCCGGGATGAGTCCGGAGCCTGTGCGGCCTGTTCCAGTTTCCGGCGTTCCTCCTTCATGCGGCGCGCGTAACTGTCGTCGTCTTCTTCAAAGGCATCCGGATGCGTCAATTTCAGGCGACGGATGACTTTCCCATGGTCCTGAGGAGAAACGATGTCCGTGAACAGGCTGCCGTGAAGGTGGTCTACTTCGTGCTGCAGGCAGCGCGCCAGAAGGCCGTTGCATGTGATGGCAACAGTCCTTCCATTCATCAGGATGAGCGTGGCTTTTATGCAGGAACGCCGCATGACGTCCGCATATACTTTGGAAATGCTCAGGCATCCTTCCCGGTACGGTACTTTTTTGCCGAAGGGATGCAGGACCGGGTTGATGAAGTTCAGCGGCATAAGCTGCGCCAGCGTAGCGGGGCTGCCGTCCACTTCCAGCCACGTGGTGGAGGTGTCCGTGAGAGGGATGTTGATGGTGACCATCTGGATGGGGCGGCCCACCTGCGGCGCTGCCAGTCCTATGCCTCCCTGCGCCAGCGTCTCCTGCATGTCTTTCAGGAATTTGAGAATATCGGAATTGATATGGACAATGGGACTGCATTTCTCCCGCAGGGCGGGATGCCCGTATTGCAGAATGTCAAGAATCACGGCAGGTATGGTGTTGAATAGGTAATAAGGTGCGACTGTCCGGAAGACGGAAGCGTTCATTTTTTTCTATAATGAATGAGGCTTGGAAATCCAGTGGAATCGCTCTGACGGCAAGATATGCCCCAGCAAGTTTTTTGCGGATGGAATGAAAAGGCCTTGAACTTTGTGCCGTCTTTTTTACGGTAACCATGCAGCCCGATGCTGCCGGGGCTTGTCCTCGTCAACGTTCCTCCCTCATGAAGCATAGATTCCATCTCTTTTTATTCTTGAAACTTTCCTTGTTGGGGGGCGTATGCGCCCTGGCGTTGTGTTCCTGCGGGGACAGGGAGGACGGGGACGCTCAGGCCCAGGAGAACGGCTCCGGGGAGCTTTCCCCGGTGGAGTCTTATGAGGAATTGCTTTCTCTGCGTCTGAGGGATGTGGAGCAGATGGCGGATTTGATTGTCTCCGTCCAGGACCGCGACAGGGGGGAGGGCGTGATGGAGGAACTCGGACGGCTGGCGGAACGGCAGAAGCAGTATGAAGTGAATTGCCGGCAGCTTCTTACCCTGAATCCGGACATTCAGG
Source organism: Akkermansiaceae bacterium (assembly GCA_021202525.1). Taxonomy (GTDB): domain Bacteria; phylum Verrucomicrobiota; class Verrucomicrobiia; order Verrucomicrobiales; family Akkermansiaceae; genus Akkermansia. Next base: position 10,216 of record JAJQCV010000043.1, read on the forward strand.
AGTTGTCCAGGGAGAAGCATCCCGTTTTTCACGCCATTCTCCGGGAACGCGTGGTGAAGGCGCACTCCCAGGTGATGGAACAGCTTCTGAGGATTCATGACGTCAAGTATTACGGTTCCGCCGTGATCAAGGATGATTTGGAAAAGTACGGCCTGAAGCTGACTAACAAGAGAATGGCCCAGTACCTGAACAGCAGAATGCTCCCTTCCATGGAGGCCTATCTGGCCCAGTATTCCTCCATGGTGGATATGCTGGAGGGAATTGACTGCAAGGTGGCCGCGGATGCGTATGCCGTGTCCCTGGCGCTTCAGTGCCGCATGGTGCAGGAGCAGGCCGTCAATGTTTTGCGCATGGAACAGGCTTACCAGGCATGGCTGCCCGGATTTGAGAACTATTACCATAAAGGACTGGCAAAGCTGAGAGTAAAGGCTGACGGGGAGTGCAAGCGCTGCTTCCGCGCCCTGTTGAAACTGGCGACTGCCAGGATGTATGGTTCCCCTCTGCTGACCAAAACGGTCGCGGGGATATGGGTGGACCACCCCCTGATGATTGATTCCCCCGAATTCTGGAACGATCCCATGATGACCATGGAGGAATTCTGCCTGTCCCTGGAGCGCATCAGCCTTCTTCTGCAGGATGTGAAAGATCCGGAGACGGCGGACAGAAGGGCCATTGAGTTGGTGGAGGTTGTTTCCCGCCTGAAAAGGCTGCGCAGCCATATAAGCCGGTTCCAGGAGTCCGGAAAGATGGAGATAGTGAAGGCAAATGACCTGGAACGTGTGAGCCGCCGGGCGGAAGAGGCGGAAATGACCGTTTCCGGGGCCATGGCCCGTCTTATTGTGGAAACGGACGTCGTTACCCGTTCCCCGCTTCTTTCCCATGCCCTGGGCTTTTACAGGTATGTGATGTACGCACGCTAACGCAGTGCACGGGGAACTTGTTGACTTCTTCCGGTGAAGAGCGACAATCGGGCCATGATGGATTCTGATTTTTCCGGCAAGGTGGTCGTGGTGACGGGAGGCGCTTCCGGCATTGGCCGGGCCGTTGCAGAGGCCTTTGCCGCGGCGGGAGCCCTGCTGGCCGTGATGGACGTCGACCATGAGGAGACGGGCGGACTTTTGGACGTTCTGGCGGGGGAGGGCCATATCTGCGTGACGGGTGATGCGGGCGTGGAGGAGGACCTTCGCTTTTTTGCGGAAAAGGTGCTTGAGCATTTCGGACGCGTGGATGTGCTGGTGAACAATGCGTGCATCAGCCGCCGGGGCATTCTTTCCGGCTGTTCCTATGAGGATTTCAACGAGGTACTGCGCGTGGGCGTTTCCGCCCCCTATCTGCTGTCCGGCCTGTTTCTGGAGCACTTTTCCCGCGGGGCCTCCATCGTCAATATAGCTTCCAGCCGTGCGTTCATGTCCCAGAAGGACACGGAGAGCTACAGCGCCGCGAAAGGCGGCATCATCGCGTTGACGCATGCTCTAGCCATGAGCCTGGCGCCGCGCGGCGTGCGCGTGAACAGCATTAGCCCCGGCTGGATTGATACGGGAAAGTTCGGTACGCTGACGCGGGAGGATGCCCTGCAGCACCCCGCAGGGCGCGCGGGCGTTCCCGCGGACGTTGTGAAAGGGGTGTTCTTCCTGTGCCTTTCCGGATTCGTCAATGCGGAAAACCTGGTCATTGACGGCGGCATGACCCGCATGATGGTGTACCACGGGGAAGAGGGGTGGACATACAATCCGGACGCTCAGGAAGCGGAACCTTCCTGACGAACGGCTCCCGTCTGCTTTTTCTGCCGCTTCACGGTCGCGGTTCCGGCAGGGCTTCCACCACGACCACCTCAAATGGTTCCAGCTCCATCCGGACGATTTCCCCGGCGCGGAATCCGGAGAAGGGAAGCCGCTTTCCATTGGGAGAAGTGGCGGAATAGCTGCGGGGTGCTTCCGGCGGCAGTTCAAAGACGGCGCCGGGATCAAAGCTCCAGGTGCGCCGTTCCGAGGATGGATTGCGGATGGTGAGAAGCCCCTTGGCCGGAGACCATGCGGCCCAGCCATACACCTGCAATTCCATGGGGCTGCCGCCCACCCAGTGTACGTCCACCAGCGTTTCATTGTTCTCCCTGGCCCAGATGGCCGCCCTGGCCAGGGTATCCCACTGGGACGGCTCAAGCAGCTGGGGCGTCATGTAAATCTCCTGCATTTGCGTACCGGAGCCGAAGGCTGACCAGATTTCATCCTCCAGGTCCTTCCCTTCCACAGTATCCAGGCCGCGGGCCTTCTGCGTGTAAATGATGCCGTGGTTCATCAGGGAATTGATGGGGAACAGCGGGGAAACGGCCACGTTATTGTTGAAAATGCGGGAATCCCGGAATGTCATCCACTTCTGCCTCATGGTCCCTTCGCCAATGAACTCATGGTCCCAGCCGCCGCGCCACACGGAATCCGCAATGCCGAACCAGAAGGGGGAGGCCCACGTGCCCGTGGTCAGGTTGATGAACAGGTCCGGCCGTTCGTTGCGCAGTTCTCCCAGCAGGTGGATGACGGCCTCGAAATCACTGGCGAACCGGCTGCCGGGAAGCTGCGTCTCCTCCCCGGAAGTGCCGTCCAGCTTGAAATGGTTGATGCCGTTGTCCCGGATCATGTGCAGGCACATCTCCTTGAAATAGTCGTAGTACCTCGGGCCGCTCAAGGCAAAGCCGCGTTCGTTTGTCTCAAAACAGTCTCCGGCGGCATTCAGCCGATTCTGTTTGGGCTTGCCGTAGCCGCCCCAGGGAGAAAACCACACGCCGGGACCGGCTCCGTAGGAGGCGGCAAGCTTGTTGACATTGCGAAACTCGTGCTTGAACCCTTCGTTGAACTCCCAGAGCGTTTCCGGGTTGTCCCACCCGTCGTCAAAGAGGATGGAATCCAGCACGGCCCCGCGCTTGCGGACCAGCTCTTCACCGTACAGGCGCACGGCCTCCGTGGCAAAAGCCTCGTCATAGCGGTCGAACAGGGTGTCGTACCACGTGTTGTAATTCAGAAAGGCTCCGTAAGGCCGCGCACGCTCCTCGTTCAGGTATTGCAGCTGGAACGTGCGGCGCAGCTGGCCCGGAGTGGCTATCCCCAGCACGGCGGAAACATTTAAATGCGTGCGGGAGGGAATATCCGTCTTGCGGGAAATTTGGGCCACCAGTTTTCCTTCCTCCTCCCCGTTGAAGGAAAGGGGACTTTCCACGCCGGCAAACAGCCTGCCGCCGAACGCCGTGGCCGGAACGCCCTTCACGCTGCCCCTTTTCTGGATATCCGGAGCGGACAGTTCAAGCACGCGCACCATGCGGATGGGGCAGGCCCACTGCATCGGGCAAATGTCCAGCAGAATACGGGCGTAGGGAGATCCTTCCCTCAGTTCCGCAGACCAGGTGACGGCCAGGCCTTCCGTTTCCCAGGCAAAGGGGACCGTTATCTTCACTCCGGAGCGGCGGTCCGCCAGCCTGCGGCCCCGGGAATTGCCCTGGATTTCCTCGCCAGCGGGCGTTTCCGCCATCAGGCTGGCCGCGGAAATCTTGCGGGGGCGGGGGCGCGGAACATCGTCCGTGACGCCGTCTTCCTTGATTCCGTAATCCAGATGGATGCTGAAAATATCGTCCCCGAAGCGGTAGGCGCAGCCATTGAGCTTGTCCGTAAACGTTACTCCGGCAAGCCTTCTTCCCGCCGTGTGTACCTTGATTTCAATCCAGTCGTTGGCGGCCGTCAACACGCCGGGAATATCCAGGGAAAGGGAACATGCGCTCATGGAAAAAAGCTAGGACCGCATCCGCTGGAAGTAAAGCCGGGAGTGTGCACATTCCCGGCTTACTCCGGGAAAAGACTGTTGCTTACCGGGTATAAGATGCCGGAGGAGCTGCGTGGAGGAAGGCCGTTTTTCCGGGATAAAAGGTATTTCCCTCTTTCATCAAGAAAGGGCTGCCCTGCCTTGTGATGGCGGACAGCCCTTGGAAAAGCCGGAAAAATAAGAAGGGGAAATTTAGCGGATGGTGACGCGTGGATCGTTGGCCAGAACGTCGGCCAGTTCATCCCACCCGTCTTCCGTCTGGAGCTGGAACATCTGCAGGTAAACGGAAGCCACGCCGGGGGAATATTTTTCAAACAGTTCGTCCACGGCCTTGGAAAGCTTTTCCTTGTCCAGCGTTTCCGGCAGGTCGTTCACGATGCCGTTGCCGTCGTGCGGGATGCCCAGCGTATTCAGGAAGGTGATGAGCATGTCCTGATGCTTGCGGAGCAGCCAGACTTGAAGCAGGTGGTCGCCGATCTCGTTGCTGGGCTTCCATCCCAGCATTTTCTTGATGAAGGAGAACTGCTCCTGGAGGGGCTTGCGCTGGATTAACTCCGGACGGAGTTTTTTCAGAGCTCCAAGTTCACGCACGGCGGCGCGGTAAATGGCGCGTTCCTGGTTGCGCATCCAGTCCAGAATGTCGCTGATGGTCTGTTCGTCTGCTTGCTGAAAAATGTAATATGCCTTCATGATGGATGATGAAAGAAAAGCTCCTTGAGGTCATGAACTCCATCATGTTTCCCCGGTCTATGCAAGCTCTTCTACTGTCACCTGCCGCGCTTGTTTCCGAATATTGCCGGGGAAGGGAAAAAAGAAGACCTGTTGCAAAAAAAAGACTTGCTAAAAGGGGTGGCATGTGATTACTTGCTTGCGCGCTTCTCGCGATGCCACTGTAGCTCAGGGGTAGAGCAACGCATTCGTAATGCGTGGGTCGTCGGTTCAATTCCGACCAGTGGCTCCATCTTCCGGGATGGAACCAGCCGCGTGAACAGCCGGATACATGCCTCGTTAGCTCAGTTGGTAGAGCAGCTGACTCTTAATCAGTTTGTCCACGGTTCGAGCCCGTGACGGGGTACCATC
>JAJQCV010000063.1 GCA_021202525.1 Akkermansiaceae bacterium
GTATAAGTATTCCTTGATATGTTCCAACTAATTGAATATTAAATGATAATTTTTTATCTTCTTTTTTTATGTCAGAAAGAAGCAATCCTGAGCTAGAAGGTGAATACGTTGCATAATGAGAAACTGCCGGATCGAAGGAATATTTTATATTCCCTTTTTCTTCACATGAAATTTTACCAGTAATATGTGACTGAGCCCCTCGAGCTTCTCCGGCAGGATTGTCTGTCCACCATTCCGTATCCTGATTAGAAGAAAGGGCTGTTGCTTCAAAATGTCCAGAATCATATTCCAAATTGTAATGCCAACGTACATATATATTAACGAGTGTATTACCCCAATTATAATCAATGTCATGTTTTTCATTGCTGAAAGATGACTTTTCATTTTGAATTACCGGTACCCACATCCACTTACTTGGCAATAATCCTATATAATCTTTTAAAAATGTAGGATTATTTAGTATGTATCTATACAAATTCCATCCTCCTTCTTCAGCGATGGGATCCCTGTTAATCCATCTTCCGTCTATAGGATTGTAATAGCGGTAATTGTAATAGACCAAGGCCAATTCTCCGTCGTTCATCTCGCTGCTCCACTGCACCGGCTGGACGAGGTTTCCCGTGGTGAAGCTCACCGCTTGGTTAGCTGCATTGTATACCGCGGTCCAGATGCCCGTTGAAGTTCTAATCAGCGTCTGGTTGCCCGAAGCGTCATATTGCGGCACGAAGGGCGTTTCCCCGCTTTCTTGAATGCTGGTGTACTGGTTGAGTTGGTTGGCCGCGAAGTGTTGTTTAGTTTGCCTCTACCACACCTCTCCCGCCTCTACCATTCAATGCAATGGGATATGCGTATATGGAGAGGTTTTTTGTGTCGGCATGGATGAATTAAAAACGTCTTGCTACATATTCCATTTTGGAATATAGTTTGCTTATGGGTCAATGGATGGTCCAACATTCAGAACAGTTTATCCGGGATATGAAGCGGTTGCTCAAACGCTATCCGCGGGAAACAAAGCAGATGCTTCTCAATCTGGACATCTACAAGGATGAATTGGAGACGCACAACAATCCGCTGTTGCTCACGCACTTTCCCTTTGTCCACCGGGAAACGTCCGGATGTCACACTATCACTCAACAGCCTATCAAATCCGCGGCTCAAACACGCCTCTATCTATATGCCTATGTGGTTGATTCCACCATCTACGTTCTTTGCGCCGGTGATAAGGCCAGCCAGCAGGCGGACAACAACTATTGCAGAAACTTCATCAAGCAACTGAACCGATAAAACAATGAAAACGAACATTCGCACAAAGAAAGAGGGAAGCATGAAAAACCTCTTGAAAGCTATTGACCCGGCACTTCCGGAGGAAATTGAGGAAATGAAGAAACGTCGCACCATCAGCGTGATGCTCACCCGCATGCGTATCAAGGCGGGAATGACTCAAGCGGCCATGGCGCGGGCCATGGGGTGCACGCAGTCAAGAATCTCCAAGCTTGAAATGAGCGAGAACGACAAGATTACCTTGTGGGACATCATGCGCTATGGACAAATCACCGGGCAATCAACCGTTCACGGGAACCCGGAAACAGACCGGCGCGTGGTCATCGAACTTGCCTTTGCGTAAGCAGTAAATCAGAAGATGATTCAACGGCCTTCCCGGTGCATTCCGGGAAGGTCTTTTTTTATAAGACAAAGTGCTTCATGGCCTCAACAACGGCGGAAGTGTCAGGGTGGAAATAGACACGTTCTATTTCTTCACTATCATGTCCCACAATGAAGCGGCATAAATCAGATGGAACCCCCGCAAGTCGCAAGGCCGTATTGGAGTAAGAAAAAATGAGATGTACCATTGAATGAATGGTACATGTTCCGTTCGGTGTACCATCATTTTATGAAATAGTGTGGAGCGGAATGGAAGCAAGAAATGAAAAACCCTTGCAAAATCAAGGGCTTTGCAAGGGTCTAAAATTGAAAATCTGGTAGGCCCGGTAGGAATCGAACCTACATCGTCGGTACCGGAAACCGATGTCCTATCCATTGAACGACGAGCCCATGTTCCAGTTGGAACGAGAGAGATAGAATAGAAAAAACGGGCCGGATGCAAGTATTTTTATGCGGGTGACGGGATTGGGGAAAGGGAGGGTGCCCCAGGTGAAGGGCTGGCCGTCAGAGTTGCCCGGTGCAGAGGCCATTCAGGGATGGGCGGCGGGAGCAGTCTGGGTTTCCGTCAGGAGATTTTGCGGTGGAAGGAGAAGATGGCGGCTGCGGCGGTTCCGATGGTAACGAGCGTGATGGCTCCGAAGAGGGGCCAGAGGTCCATGAATCCCGCGCCTTCCAGGAAGATGCGCTGGATGAGTTCCAGCCCGTACCGCATGGGGTTGAGCAGGGTGAGGTCCTGGAAGAATTCCGGCATGCTGGAGATGGGTGTGGCGAAACCGGAGAGCATGACCGTGGGGACGACTAGCAGGAAGGTTCCTACAATGGCCTGCTGCAGGGATTGGGAGAAGGAGGAGATGCACAGGCCGATGGCCGCTCCCGTAATGATGAAGAGAAGAATGGCGCCGGAGAGCAGCCAGATGGAGCCCTGGAAGGGGATGCGGAACCAGAACATGGCCACCAGCACGATGAAGAAGGTCTGCATGATGGAGGTGATGACGGTGGATATTCCCTTGCCCAGCAGGATTTCCCGGGGGGTGTAGGGAGCCACCAGAAGCTGGTCGAAGGTGCCTTCCTCCCGTTCCCGGGCGATGGAGAGGGCCCCGGACAGCACGGACCCGATGAGGGCGAGCACGGCGATCAGGCCGGGAACAATGAACCAGCGGGTGATGAGGTTGGGGTTGAACCAGGCGCGGGATTCTATTTCAACCGGGGAGGCGGCTGCGTTTTTGGCGAGGAGGTCCGCCCCGAAGCTGGAGGCGATTTGCTGGGCATAGCTGAGGGCGATGGCCGCCGTGTTCGTGTTGCGGCCGTCTCCAATGAGCTGCAGCGAGGCGGGCCGCCCCGTTTGCAGGTTGCGGGAGAAGTCCGGCGGAATGGTCAGGCCCAGGATGATATCCCGGCTGTCGATCAGGCGGTCGATGTCCTTTTCCGTGGCCGCCGTGGCCTGCCTCCGGAAGATGCCCGTTCCCTCCAGGTCCGCGATGTATTGGGCGGCCAGTTCCCCTCCGTCCTTGTCCAGCACGGCGTAGGGGACGCGGGTGACGTTCATGGTGGCTGCGTAGCCGAAGATGCAGATTTGGAGGACGGGAGGGATGATGAGGGCCAGCCGGCTTTTTTTGTCCCTGAGCACGGCCAGCAGTTCCTTTTTGATGAGGGAGGTTATCCGGATGAAGAAGTCCATGGCGTTATTCAAGGGATTTGGGGGCTTTCAGGCGCGCGATGCTCATCAGGACCACGGCAAAGACGCCCAGCGTGATGCAGCACGGAATGATGACGGAGGGGATGTCCCCGGCCAGGAATAGGGTCTGGAGCAGGGTGACGTAATAGCGCGCGGGGATGAGGTAGGTGACGGCCCGGACGGCGGGAGGCATGTTGAGGATGTCGTACAGGAAGCCGGAGAGCATCAGGGCGGGCATGAAGGTGCCCATGATGGCGAACTGGCAGGCCAGAAACTGGTTTTTCGTGGCCGTGGAGATGACCAGCCCCAGGCCCAGCGCTACGATGAGGAACAGGGCGGATACGGCCAGCAGCAGGAGGAGGGAGCCGCGGATGGGGATGTCAAAGACGAAGGCAGCGAAGACCATGGAGATGGCCAGGCTGACCATGCCCAGCAGGAAGTTGGTGGCCGCCTTGGCCGTGAGGATTTCCCCGCTGCCCACGGGCGTGACGAAGAGGCTTTCCAGCGTGCCCCGTTCATATTCCCGCGCCATGACCAGGGAGGTGAGCAGCGCGCCGATCATGGTCATGATGGTGACGATGACCCCGGGCACCAGGTAGTAGTGGCTGTCGTTGGCTTCGTTGAAGCGGGTGCGCGCCTGCACGTCCAGGGCGGGGGCGGTTTGTCCGGCCATGTCTGCGGCCCAGGAGCCGACGACCGCCTGAAGGTAGCTGCGGATGAGGGTGGCCTGGTTGGCATTGACGCCGTTGACGACGATCTGGATTTTGGTGATGCCGCCGTTGAGGGTGTCCGGGGCGTTGCTTTGCAGGGCGATGAAGGCGTCCGCCTCATGGGTGCGCAGCAGTTCTTCCGCCTCGCGGGAGGAGAAGACGCGCCGGGTCTGGAAGTATTTGGAGAGGGTGAGCCGCGTTTCCAGGCTGGTGGACTGGCCGGAAGCCGGCACCGCGAGGTACGCGATGCGCACGTTTTTGATGTCCATGCTCATGCCGTACCCGAAAAGGAGCAGGAGCACGGCGGGAAGGATGACGGCGATCCCCACGTTGCCGGGGTCCCGGACTACCTGGTGGAGTTCCTTGACGATGAGCGCGCCGATTCGTTTGAAGGAGGCGATCATGAGTTTTCCCCTCCTTTCTTCATGTATTGTTCCGTGATGGCCAGGAAAGCGTCTTCCAGGGAGGCGGGCGCGCCGTCCTCCCGGGGCGGCGCGTGTTTGCGTATTTCATCCGGGGAGCCTTCCGCCAGCGTGGTGCCGTCCATCATGATGAGCATGTTGTCGCAGAATTCCGCTTCTCCCAGGAAGTGAGTGGTGATGATGATGGTGACGCCTTTTTCCGCCAGCGAGTTGATGCGCAGCCAGAAGTCGCGCCGCGCCAGCGGGTCCGCGCCGGAGGTGGGCTCGTCCAGAAAGAGGATGTCCGGGGAGTGGAGCAGCCCGCACGCCATGCTGAGGCGCTGCTTGTAGCCGCCGGGCAGGTGGGCGGCGGGGGAGTCCATGTAGGGGGTGAGGTGGAATTCCTCTTCCATGGCCTGGATGGCCTCCTTCCGTTCCTTCCCGGCCATGCCGTACGCCCCGGCGAAGAATTCCAGGTTCTGCCGCGTGGTGAGCATGCCGTACATGGAGAATTTCTGGGCCACGTACCCCACTTTGCGCCGTGCCCGGGCGGCGGCTGTCCGCAGGTCCGCCCCGGCTACGTTGAGCGTGCCGCTGGTGGCGGGCAGCAGCCCGCAGAGCATGCGGAAGGTGGTGCTTTTTCCGGCTCCGTTCGGTCCCAGCAGGCCGAAGACCTGCCCTTTCCGGACGGAGAAGCTGACGTGGTTGACGGCGGTGAAATTCCCGAATTGGCGCACGAGGTCCGTGACCCGGATGACGACGTCCCCTTCCGCCGCCTGTTCCGGGAGCGGCTTTCCTTCCGGAACGGGAACGTCGCCGGGCGCCGGGTCCGTTTGTTCCGCCAGCAGGGTCATGAAGCCGTCTGAGAAGTCCGGGCTGCCCGGCTGCGGATGGTATTCCTCCAGTTTTTGCCGCGTGGGGTGGTCCGGCGGCAGGATGATGCGGACCGTTCCGCCCTGGGGCGTGGCGTTGATGATGCCGGGCATGGAGGCCAGCCTGCTCTGGAACTGGCGGGTGTTGATTTTTTCCGGGGTTTGCACCGTGACGCACATGCCTTCCGCGCGCGCGATGACGTCCGCGGGCGGCGCGTCCACGAGCAGCCGCCCCTGATACATGATGAGGGTTCTGTTGCAGTAGGCGGATTCATCCATGTACGAGGTGCTGACGAGCACCCCCACGCCTTCCTCATGGGAGAATTGCCCGAGGATGTTCCACAGTTCCCGGCGGGAGAGGGGGTCCACGCCCACCGTAGGTTCGTCCAGCAGGATGAGGGGCGGGGAGGAGATCAGCGAGCAGCACAGCCCCAGCTTCTGCTTCATGCCGCCGGAGAGTTTGCCCGCCAGGCGTCCGGTGAAGCGTTCCAGGCTGGTCATGGAGAGGAGGCTGCGGAAGCGTTTTTCCCGGTCCTGGCCGGAGACGCCGTGCATGCGGGCGTAAAGCTCCATGTTTTCCCGGACGGTGAGGTCCTCGTACAGGCCGAATTTCTGCGGCATGTAGCCGATGGAGGATTGAATGGCCCGGCTTTTTTTCACGGAGTCCAGATTCAGGACGGAGATGGAGCCCTCATGCGGTTTCATCAGCCCCGTAACCAGGCGGATGAGGGTGGTTTTTCCCGCGCCGTCCGGCCCCAGCAGCCCCACGATTTCCCCGGAGGAGAGGCGGAAGGAGACGCCGTCCACCGCCGCAAAGGGGACGCCTGCCGGGTCCGGAAACATTTTGCGGACGTTCCGGCAGTCGATCAGGAGGCGGGAGTCTGCATTCATGGCCTGGGTTGTTCCGGAGCGGGCCTGCCGCTTTCCTGGTCCAGGGGGATGGTGACCGTGGCCGGGGCGCCCAGGCGCAGCCGGTTGTCCGGATCGTCCACGATGATGCGCACTTCATAGACTAGGGCCGTTCTGAGGTCCGGCGTTTCCACGTTTTTAGGCGTGAATTCCGCAACGGAGGAGATGAATCCCACCGTTCCCTTGAAGTCCGTGCCGGGGAAGCTGTCGTTATGGACGGTGGCGGAGAAGCCGGGCTTGACTTTCCCCAGCTGGGATTCCGTGAGGTACGCCCTCACCCATTTGGTGTGGGTCAGGGAGAGGTTGTAAACGGGTTTCTGAGGGGAGGCCATGTCCCCCTTTTCCAGAATGCGGTTGCGCACCACGGCGTCGCTCGGAGCGTAGAGAACGGCGTCTTTCAGGTTTTGCTCCCTGATGGTGAGGTTGGCCTTGGCCTGGTTGTACTGGGCGAGGGCCTGGGCTATGTCTTCCACGCGGGAGCCGGCCAGCAGCAGTTCCAGCTGTTTCTGCGCTACGTCCAGATTGGCGGAGGCCACCTGCTGGGAGGCTACGGCGTCGTCCGCCTCTTGCCGGGAGATGGATTTGCTTTCCGCCAGCGCCACGAGCCTTTTGCTGCGCAGGGCGGCGTTGTTCAGCGTGGCCTGGGCGGATTCCACATTCGCCCGCGCCTGGGCTATTTCCTCCCGGCGGGGGCCGTTTTTCACGCGCAGGTAGTTCTGGCGGGCGGCTTCCGCCGTCTGGCGCGCCTCATCCGTGGCCTGCTCCAGGCGCACCGTTTCCAGCGTGGCGAGTTTCTGCCCGGCGGTGACGGTGTCTCCTTCGTCCACCAGAACGGAGTCGATCCGCTCGGAGATCAGGAAGGCCAGGTCCACCTGCCGCAGGTCCACGTTGCCGTAGAGTACGGCTTCCTGCTCGGGTCCGGCGGGAACCTCCCGGTAAATGAACCAGGCCGCCGCGCCTGCGGCACACAGCAGGATCAGGATGACCACCAGCTTTTTCATGTCTATGTTTATACGCATGTATAATATTTCTTTGCAAACAAAAACGCAGTCATCATGACGGAGAAGGAATTAGCGGTTTACTAAGGGGGGGAGAACGGGCATAATCCAGCGACTTTTACTTTTCCAATCGATATGATGACCGCCACCGAGATCCGCCAAAGCTTTCTGGACTTTTTCCGCGAGAAACAGCACACGGTCGTGCCTTCTGCCTCTTTGATGCCCCAAAGCCCCGGCCTGTTGTTCACGAATGCCGGCATGAACCAGTTTGTTCCGTATTTCCTGGGCGTGTGGACGCCGCCGTGGAAGCCCGCCCGCGCCACGGACACCCAGAAGTGCATTCGCGCCGGAGGCAAGCACAACGACCTGGAGGATGTGGGCTACGATTCCTATCACCACACGTTTTTCGAGATGCTGGGCAACTGGTCCTTCGGAGATTATTTCAAGAAGGAAGCCATTCACTGGGCCTGGGAACTGGTCGTGGAACGCTGGGGTTTTCCGGCGGAACGGCTGTACGCCACGGTGTACGCGCCGGACAAGAGCAAGGGGGATCCCGGCGAGTTTGACCAGGAGGCCTGGAATTACTGGGCGGAGCTGTTCCGTTCCCGCGGGCTGGATCCGGACGTGCACATTGTGCACGGCAACGTGAAGGACAATTTCTGGATGATGGGAGAGACCGGCCCCTGCGGCCCCTGTTCCGAACTGCACGTGGACCTGACTCCGAACGGCGATACGCAGGGCAGGCTGGTGAACAAGGATTCCGATTTGTGCATCGAGATTTGGAACCTGGTGTTCATCCAGTACAATGCGGAGAGCGACGGCTCCATGCGCAACCTGCCCGCCTGCCATGTGGATACGGGCATGGGCTTTGAGCGCGCCTGCTCCATCATGCAGTGCACGGACGGGTTCAAGGATTTTTCCCGCAAGCCTTCCAATTACGCCACGGACGTGTTCCGCCCGCTGTTTGACAGGCTGGAAGCCCTGAGCGGCCGGAAGTACACGGACGTTTATCCCGCCCCCGGCTCCAAGCTGGTGGCCGCCGGGGACGACGTTCTCCAGGAGGCGATCGCCTTCCGTGTGATTGCCGACCACCTGCGCACCCTGAGTTTTTCCATTGCGGACGGAATTCTGCCGGGCAACAACGGCCGCAATTACGTGCTGCGCCGCATTTTGCGCCGCGCCGTGCGCTATGGCCGCCGCCTGGGGTTCACCCAGCCGTTCCTGGCCGAATTGGTGGATACGCTGGTGGCCTCCTTCGGCCAGGTGTTTCCGGAACTGGCTTCCCGCGCCGATACGGTGAAGGAAGTACTGACCCGTGAAGAGGCCAGCTTCAATGAAACGCTGGACCGCGGCCTGGAGTTGTTTGACGCGGAAACGGCTTCCGCCGGGAAGGTGACCGGCGAGTTTGCCTTCAAGCTTTACGATACCTACGGATTCCCGGTGGACCTGACCGCCCTGCTTGCGGAGGAACGCGGACTGGACATCGACATGGAACGCTTCAACCGCCTGATGGAGGAACAGCGCGACCGGGCCCGCGCGGCACGGAAGAGCGAGGTGGTGCGTGCCTTGGATTTGAAGACGGACGCCGTAACGGATTTCACGGGCTACGATGTGGACGAGTGCGCCGCCACCGTGCTGGAAGTGAGCCGCCAGGGGGATTCCCTGTTTATTATTACGGACAAGACGCCGTTTTACGCGGAGATGGGCGGCCAGGTGTCCGATGCCGGTCTGATCGAGATTGGCGGGGACAGCTACCACGTGGCGGCCGTCCAGCAGATTGGCGGAGCGCGCGCCCATGTGGTGGAGTACCAGGAAGGGCTGAACGTGAAGCCCGGGGACCGCGTGCATTTGAGCATTGACGCGGAACGCCGCCGCCGGGTGGAGGCCCACCATACCGCCACCCACCTCCTGCACTGCGCCCTGCACCAGGTGGTGAGCCCGGATGCGGCCCAGCAAGGGTCCTTCGTCTCGGAAGACCGCTTGCGCTTTGATTTCAACAGCGGAGCCGTTACGCCGGACCAGCTGCGGAAGATCGAAGAGAAGGTAAACGGCTGGATTGACGCCGGATTGCCGGTGTATTGCACGGAACGCGCCTATGCGGAGGTGAAGGGGAATTCTGCCATCGCCCAGTTTTTTGGGGACAAGTACGGGGATTTGGTGCGCGTCGTCCAGGTGGGCGGCTGCGAGAACGCTTTGGACGGTGTTTCCATGGAGTTCTGCGGGGGTACCCACATCGCGAATACGAAGGATATCGGCCTGTTCAAGATCAAAAGCGAAGGGGCCATCGCCTCCGGCGTGCGCCGCATTGAGGCCATGACGGGGGATGCCGCCCTGGAGATGATCCGCCAGCACGTCGTCGCCAGGAGCCTGGAGATTGCCAAGGCGGTGGAAAAGATCAAGGAGGTGAATTATGCCCTGGAGGACATGGGGATGGAGCAGGTTCCGGTTCCCACGATTGAGGGCAAGCCCGGCCTGTCCGCCATCGGCGCTTCCGATATCCGCACGGTGAACGAATCCCTGGAACGGTTTGATGCCAGCGTGGAACATTTCAAGCAGACGGCCCTGGATGCGGAGAAGAAGCTGAAGAAGGCCCGTGCAGGGCAATCCGCCGCCAGGGCTGACGCCCTGCTGAACGAATGGCTTTCCGGCGATCCCGCTTCCCTGATTCAGGTGGCGGAAGGGTCGGGAGAGCTTCTCCAGGAGCTGCTCAACGGCCTGAAAAAACGCCAGTATGCAAGTGCAGCCTTCCTGCTGTGCGTGGATAGTTCTTCCTTGCTCCTGGGGGCGTATTGTGGCAAAGATGCCATTGCAGACGGCCTGTCCGCCGGGGATTTGGTCCGCGAGGTGTCGTCCCTTGCCGGCGGCAAGGGCGGCGGCCGTGCCGACCAGGCCCGCGGTTCCGCCCCGCAGGATGCGGACCCCCAGACGCTGGCCGCCGCGGCGCGCAAGATTATCAACGGGTAGGCCCCCAGGGGCCGCTCCAGTAAAGAAGCCGATCATGGACAAGAAGATTTTTCCGGACGAACCCGAGATTCCCATTCTGCCGAACCTGTTCACGGCAGGGAACCTGGTGTGCGGATTTTTCGCCATTCTGACGATTTTTGAGGGGATCAACCAGGCGGACAGCGACGCCGTGGCGGCCTTTGCCTATTATCAGAATGCCACGTTCCTGATTTTCACGGCATGCCTGTTCGACTTGTTTGACGGCCGGATTGCGCGCATGCGCGGGCAGGACGGCCCGTTCGGCAGGGAGTTCGATTCCCTGGCGGACATCGTTTCCTTCGGCATTGCTCCGGCCCTGCTGGTAGCCAAGGCGGTGTTGTTCCAGCTTTCCCCGCCGGAAGTGGGCTGGGGCATCGGCATCCTGTACCTGCTGTGCGCCGCCCTGCGTCTGGCGCGCTTCAACTGCATGGCTTCGGCCCCCCGCAAGGAGGGGCAGAGCAGCGATTTTGTGGGGCTTCCCGTTCCGATGGCGGCCGGAGCCGTGGTTTCCACCATGTACCTGGTGATGTATCTGGCGGGAAGGGCTCCGGACGGGTCCATGGACCTGGGAGCGTTCAAGTACGTGATCGCCCTGGCGATGGCAGGCGTTTCCGTGCTGATGATGAGCCGGGTGATTTATCCCAGCTTCAAGCACATCAACATGCGCACCCGCGGCACGATGTACGCGATCGTGCTTATTGTTCTGACGGTGATCTGCATTTTCAAGTTTCCGTGGGTGATGCCCGCGGTGATTTTCTCCATTTACCTGCTGTACGGGCTTGTCCGCCCCTGGATAGACCGCCGCTGGCGGCGCAGGCTGGAGGTCAATGACGAGGAGTAAAGGCGGGAGTTTTTCCGTGAAAAGAAAACCGACCGCGCATCGCAGAGACGGGCGGCCGGAGTGAGTGGGGGGGGGGATGTTTTCCGCTGGCGGGAAGGCCGGATTATCTGTTCCGCGGCTTGAAATCGTCGGCAAAGGGGTCTTTTTCCGGAGCGGATGGCCCGTTGTGGATTTCAAGGTTCTTGTTCTTGACCAGCGTGATGCATATGGGCTTGCTCCGGTTTCCCTGGGCGTCGTACCTGTACAGGAAGCGGCGCACAAGTTCCTTGGTCTTGGAGTCGAACATGCGTTCCTCCACCAGCTCGGCGTATTGGTTGTAGCCGTAGCTGACGTTGAACAGTTCATTTTTTTTGCCGTCGTAGATCAGGCAGGATGTGAGCTGTCCGAATTTCCCGCGGGAATAGTAGGTGACGGAGACAAGGACGTTGTTGACGTTGTAGGTGCGCTTCCGCATGCCCTGGCCGTTGGAGGTTCTTTCAAAATAGCTGCGCGAACCGTCCTCATGCTTGACCAGGCGGGAGGAAGAGGGTTCCCGTATCTTGAATTCGTCCGGCGCGGCCTGAAGGGCGGAAGCCGCTAGGGCCAGCGGGGCGATGAAAAGCAGGGGCGATATTTTCATGATGAAAAAAGTGTTTCTGACTTATTAAAGTGATGTATAGTGCCTTTGACAAGAACGTAATTAAATGAATTGGCTCGTAAGGCGACATGAGTTGAACGTAGAGCGCGGCGGCGTGCTGATGGGGATTGTGAATGTTACTCCGGATTCCTTTTCCGACGGAGGCCGTTTTTATGCGCTGGAAGAGGCCCTTGGCCATGCGGAGAAGCTGGAACGGCAGGGTGCCGTTATTCTGGACATAGGGGGCGAGTCCACCCGTCCGGGAGCGGAGGAGGTTTCCACGGATGAGGAGCTGGCCCGCGTGCTGCCCGTGGTGCGGGAGCTCCGGAAGCGGTCGCAGGCCGTGATTTCCGTGGATACGCGCCATGCCGCCGTGGCGGCCGCGGTGCTGGAGGCGGGGGCGGACGTGATCAATGATATTTCCGGCCTGTCGGACCCCGGCATGGCGAAGTTGTGCGCGGAGGCGCGCTGCGGCGTGGTAGTGATGCACATGCAGGGGAGCCCGGAGACGATGCAGGACGCGCCGGCGTATGGGGACGTTCTGGAGGAGGTGCGCCGCTATTTTGAGGAACGGTATGATTTTCTGCTGGGAAAGGGGCTTTTGCCGGAACAGGTTTGCTGGGACCCCGGCATCGGCTTCGGCAAGACGCTGGATCATAACCTGGCTCTTCTTTCCAACATGGACCAGCTGCATGTGGCGGGGCGTCCGGTGCTGCTGGGCCTTTCCCGCAAGCGCATGCTGGGCGCCATCCTGGGAGGAACGGATGCGGGGCGTGAGCCGCTGAGTACGGCGGTGATGACGGTATGGGGGCATTTGCACGGCGCGCAAATCCACCGCGTTCATGATGTGGAAGAGAGCGCCCGCGCGCTGCGGCTGGTCCAGGCCGCCGAACCGTTTGTTCTCTGAAGTTCCATGGTTTCCGCCTCTTCACGTCCGGTATTGACGTCGCTGGCGTCCGCAGGGTTTGCCCTTCTGGCGGCGTGCCTGTTTCTGGCTCTCAGGGGCGTCTGGCCGTTCGGCGGCCATTTTCTGGAGTACATGGACAACGGGCAGATGGTGTATCCGGCCTTGAAGTATTATGCCTCCGCCCTGATGTCCGGAGCGTGTGACGGCTCTTTTTTCTATGATATTAATGCGGGGTGCGGCATCCGGGTGAGCCCCTCCCTGCCTCATCAGCTTTTGGTCCCTTCCTCCTGGATTGCCGTGGCGATGGGGGATTCCTTCCTGCTGAGGGACATGGTCTGGGTGATGCTGGCGGACGTGGCCTGCATTTGCCTGACGGCTTCCTGGTTCCTGAGGCGCGTGTTTCCGTCCCTGTCCGTGGGATGGACCGTGCTTTTGACCGCAGGGTATGCCCTGGGGGGATTTTTCCAGACCAAGTACGGCTTCATGCAGTTTCTGGACCATGCCGCCATGTTTCCGCTGTTTGCGCTGGGGCTGTACCGGCTGGTGAACGGCGGCCGCGGATGGCTGTATGCCGTGGGTCTGTTCCTGCTGGCTACCTCCCTGTACAGCGCTTTCATGGCCGTGGTGGCCGGGTGGCTGTTTGCGTGGGCCTATACGCTACCGTTGAAGGGAACGGAAGAGCGGCGCAGGATTCTGGGCCGCGTTTTCTGGTATACGGCGGCGGTGACGCTGGTTACCAGTTATTACTGGCTGCCGATGATGGAGATGAGCCGGGATTCCATGAGGTCCCTGTTCATGACGGCTCCCTTGTTTTCCGAGCTGCTGTGGCCGTTTGATCCTCCCAAGTTCCTGGAACGCCTGTATTCCTGCCTGCCGGGGATGGCCCCGGCCGCCCTGGCGGTCCTGTACCTGGTACGGAGGCGCAGGGAGCACGCGCCGCCGGACAGGGGGGGGCGCCTGTTTGTCCTTCTTCTGGCGGCTTCCATTCTGCCGGCGTTCGTGGAGCCTTTCCACCGCGCCGCCCATTTGTGGAGCTACGTGGATTTTCCCGTCCGGTTCGGCTTTGTTCCTGGACTGGCCGTGACGGCGTTTTGCGCCTGGATTCTGGCAGGAAACCGGCTGCCCGCGCCGCAGGGCAGGAGGTTCGGGTGGCCTCTTTGCCTGGGATTGCCCGCCGCGGCGTTTGCCGTTTCCGCAGTTGTTCTGCACGTGGCGGAGATGGACATTGTCGTGCGCCTGCTTCCCCTGCTGTTTTTCCTGTGCGCCTGGTTGATCTGGAAGCATGCGGAAGGCGGGAGGCTGATGGGCGGCATTGCCGCCGTGCTGCTGCTGGGGCTGCCCGTGGGGGCTGCCGCCTTCTGGAAGAAGGGGGATGAGGAGAAGGCTGCCGTGCAATGCCTGAATGCGGAGTGGCTGGCGCGGCAGATGCACGGGTACCAGGGGATTTTGCGCGTGAAGGACCGGGACCGGGTGATGGTGGACAATGCCGCCTGCCTGGGGAACATTCCCTCCATCAGCAATTTCCGGCACACGACGAGCATCGCCCATTTCCGTTTTCTCAAGAACCTGGGATACCGGGACGAGTTCACGCGCACTTACGGACAGGGGGGAACCCTGTTTTCCGATCTTCTGCTGGGCCACGGGTTCATGCTGGCGTCCCGTCCCGTGGAAGGCATGGAAGATGTCCTGTCCCGCGACGGCATGTATTTGTACCGCCTGCCGGGAGCGCAATGGGGGCGGGTGGTGCCTGAAAGCGCCCTGGGACTGGAGCTTGACGACAAGGCTTCCGTTTTCGAGAATCTCAATGTATTGTACGCGCGGCTGTTCCCCTCCGGCAAGAGTCCGCTGTACGTTCCTGCGGAGGCGCGGACGGAAATATGCGGGAATGCCTACAGCATGAGGATTCCGGAGCAGGCCGGGGCCGTGTACGGCTTTCCCCTGACGGATACGGATGAATTGAAGGTGGACGGACGGGAGGTTCCCGTGATGGCGGAAGCACAGAAGAAACCCGGCTGGAAAGGGAGGACTTACAACGGAACTCTGGAATTGAAATCCGCCGTAACCGACGGGGAAACCCTGGTGACCGGGATGATGCAGCGGCTGGTGGAGTGCCCCATGATGGTGGCCGCCGCACAGCAGGGGGAATGGGATTTGCCCGCATTTCCGGAAGGTTCCGCCCCGCGCAGGATGGAGG
>JAJQCV010000138.1 GCA_021202525.1 Akkermansiaceae bacterium
CACTGTCAGCATGGTGTGAGCAAAATGCTCAACTTGGTCACCCGGATGAATGGACAACGGCACGCAACAAACTTGGCGTCCTATACAACGTTCTTCTCAAAAATGACGCCACCACCTCGGAAACTCTTCCAAAAAAACTTATTCTGAAAAATTATCTCCGGATCAAAGATTATTACCTGTACACACCTGTTCAGGAATCCCAAGAAGACGACCCCCGGGGGGGTGGGGCGGTTAGGGGGGGCGCGCGTGTGGGCGGGGGTGGGGGGAACTTGATCCTTTTAGTGATCCCCCCCCATTGGCACATCAATTTCCGATCTTTGGGAGGTGATGGATGAGAAAGGGACTACAGTCCTGTTGTTCAAGTTTTGTTACGGAGAAACTAAAGAATTTCCAAAAGTTGTAGCGGTTTCCGTAACTCTTCCGCCCAAACTTGCCACCTCCTGGGACAAGATATCTATCAAAGAAAACCCGGATGAATGGATACTCTACGGATTAAACAAGAATAAGGAACCGGACCATTTTTTCGCTCTGGTTCGCGGTAATATGGCACTGCATCCTGATCGTTTACTCTTTTCTTCATTTAATGCAGACTATCACAAAAAGCATCCAACCGTAAAGCAAACGGACCTGATTCCCGTTCTCCGCGAATTCATGGACATTCAGATGGGGCGGAAAAAGAATTTCACGGAGGCCAGAAAAGAAATTCTTCACCTGGTGGGCGAAAATAGAAAGCAGGCGAAAGCCCTTCGCGAAAGCCGCGTCAAGAAGCTTCCTCCCCCCGCCCCGCAGCCTAAAGCTCCCTCGTTCCTCCCTAGTTTTGAAGAAAGAAGAGACGAACTGGCACAGCTTCTCCATTTTCCTTCTCCAGATCAGTACAAACCATCGGAAGAATCCGGCCCGGCACCCGATTTTGTTGGCCATTGCCGGGAGGATTGGCTAAAGACTTTCAGAATTCCTAAAATTTTCAAGGAGCACCACGAGTACGCTGCCATCTGGTATCACCTCTATTTATCTCCTTCCGACGAAGAACGCACTCATCTTATCATCGCCCAGTGCGGAACTCGTGCCTTGGCGCTGCAAACCTTGGCACGCATGCGCTTCTGGGAAGCCCAGAGAAGGCAGAACGCCCCCAACAAGGATCTTACGGCCGAAGAAGTAGCCGCACAAACAAACGTATCCGACAAGTTGGCCGGGGATTTTTCCCTGTATTTAAAAGGCGGCCTGGATAAATTCGGCAATCTTTCTCCCAGTGGCCCCTATTCCTCCATTTTTTTCCTGCGCGGCACAACAGCTGTCGGTCTGGTTTCCGACAATCCCACACGGTCTGTTCTGCCCATGGCCCAAAAGCTGGACACGGAACTTAAAAAATTGAGGAACCCGAAAAGCAAGTAGCGGGAAGAAAGGCCTGTCCGTTACATTTCTCCCGAAGATGCCGAAAAGTACAAGGAATTTCTGAAAGAAGACACATCAGAAAACGGGCAACGCCAGTAGAAATCAGGAAAGAACCTTGCCGCGGACTGGAGGAAATGGTGGAATGGCATCATTCCATGATTACGGATTTCCGGCTGAAAGTATTTGAAACCGTTGCGCGGCGGCTCAACTTTACCCGCGCGGCGGAGGAATTGTTCATCACCCAGCCTGCCGTCACCCGCCATGTGAAAGAACTGGAACGCCTGCTTGACACGCGGCTGTTCAAACGGGAGGGGCGCGGCATCGTCCTGACGGGGGAAGGAAGCCGCCTGCTGGTCCATTCCCGCAGGATTCTGAAGGAATACGAGGCGTTGAACGAAGACATGGCATCCGCCGGGAATGCGCCCGTATCCGGAGAACTGGGCCTGGGGGCCAGTTCCACGATGGCCCAGTACGTGCTGCCTCCCCTCCTGGCTTTGTTCAACCGCCGTTATCCGGACATCCGCATACGGCTGAAAAGCGGCAATACGGAAGAAATAGAACAGGCCGTGCAGGATGAGACCGTACAGCTCGGCATTGTGGAAGGCACGGCAACCAGAAAGGACCTCCATTACCTTCCCTTCATGGCTGATGAAATTATCCTGGCGGGAGGAACACAGGCCGCTCCGGCGCCCCGGGACGGCCTCACCACCACCCAGCTTTCCGGCATTCCCCTGATCATGCGGGAATCCGGGTCCGGCACGCGGCGGATCGTGGAGGAAGCGCTGAAAGCCCAGGGAATCTCCCCGTCCGGACTGCATGTCCTGATGACCCTGGGCAATACGGAGAGCATCAAGCTTTACCTGGAACATTCCCCGGCGTGCGCCTTTCTTTCCTCCCTAGCCGTCAGGGAAGAGCTCAAGAACGGGAACCTGAAAAGAATCCCCCTGCGCCACATGGAAATCCGCCGTTCCTTCCATTTCGTGACTGGACATGGAGACCACAGCAGGATCAACGAGTTGTTCATCGGGTTCTGCAAGAACTATTATAACAAGATCTAATCGACCATAAACGTTTTTGATTAGATTTAATCATGAAACAGGAGTATATATTCCGCTCAGCCGTCCGGCTCCCGGCCATCGGAACGCCGCGAACGGCCCGGTCCATCATCCGCTAACATCATGTCTCCCAAACGACTCGCCAATCCCCTGCACGGCATCCTGCTGATCGTTCTCTTCTCCTTTTCCGCCTGTTACATTGCGGATTTCGAATGGGTGAAGCACCTTTCCTTCAGCCCGCTGATCGTCGGCATCGTGCTGGGGATGATTTACGCCAACAGCCTGCGCAACCATCTGCCGAAAACGTGGGTCCCCGGCATTCAGTTCTGCACCAAGCAGGTTTTGAGAACGGGCATCGTCCTGTACGGATTCAAGCTGACGTTCCAGAGCGTGATTGACATCGGAGGCACCGCCCTGCTTATTGACGCGGCCGTCGTGGCCTTCACCATCCTGCTGGGCGCGGGACTGGGCCGCCTGCTGAAGATGGACCGGGATACGGCCCTGCTGACCTCCATCGGCAGTTCCATTTGCGGAGCTGCCGCCGTGCTGGGGGCGGAACCCGTCGTGAAAAGCCAGCCGTACAAGGCGGCCGTGGCCGTTTCCACCGTCGTTATCTTCGGGACACTCTCCATGTTCCTCTATCCGGCCCTGTTCCGGGCCGGAATGCTGGACCTGACGACGGAACAGATGGGCCTGTTTACGGGAGCCACGCTGCATGAAGTGGCGCACGTGGTCGGCGCCGGCAACGCCATGGGGCAGGCCATTTCAGACCCGGCCATCATCGTCAAGATGATCCGCGTGATGATGCTGGCCCCGGTACTGGTCATCCTGAGCATCATCCTTTCCCGCAGGGAAGCCGCCGCCGGGCAAACGGGGGAAAAACGGAAAATCACCATTCCCTGGTTCGCTTTCCTTTTCCTGGCCGTCATCGGTTTCAATTCCCTGCATCTGCTTCCCGCCGGGCTGGTGGACGCCATCAATTCCCTGGATACGTTCCTGCTGACCATGGCCATGACGGCCCTGGGCGCGGAATCCAGCTTTGAGAAGTTCAAAAAAGCGGGCGCACGCCCCTTCCTGCTGGCTGCGCTGCTGTACGCCTGGCTTTTCTTCGGCGGCTACTGGCTCGTGAAAGGAATGACGGCCTGGACGGCCTGAGAAATGCCGCGCCGGGATGAAACCGCACTCCCTGCCATCCTCCTCCCACGGCCGCAAATAATTTTGAATAGCCAAACCGTTTGAAGACGCTATAGTACACGTACCCAGTTTCTAAAACCAATGGCAACCAAATTATTCATTCCCGGACCCACCGAAGTAGCACCTGAAGTACTCGCCGCCATGAGCGGCCCGATGATGGGTCACCGATCCAAGGCGGCCTCCGCCCTGCAGCGCCGCATTTCCGACAATCTGCGCCGCATTCTGCTGACGGAACAGGAAATCCTGCTTTCCACGTCCTCCGGTACGGGCCTGATGGAAGGCGCCGTGCGCTCCTGCACTGCCAAGCGCGCCGCCATTTTTTCCGTGGGCGCCTTTGGCGACAAATGGTACAAGATCGCCACGGGCAACGGCGTTCCCGCCGACATTTTCAAGAGCGAGCTCGGCCAGCCCACCACCCCGGAAATGGTGGACACCGCCCTGTCCACCGGTAAATACGACACGATCTGCATCACGCACAACGAAACTTCCACCGGCATTCAGAACCCGGTGGAGGACATTGCGGAAGTGCTCAGGAAGTATCCGGATGTGGTCTGGTGCATGGATGCCGTCAGCTCCGCCGCCGGTTCCCGGATTGAAACGGACAAGCTGGGCGTGGACGTGCTGGTGACTTCCACCCAGAAGGCGCTGGCCCTGCCTCCCGGCATGGCCGTCTGCACGCTCTCCCCGAAGGCTTACGAACGCACCGCTTCCGTTCCCAACCGCGGCTGCTACTTTGACCTCCGTTCCATTTACGACACCATCCAGAAGAAGGATTACCAGTACACGAACACCCCGTGCGTTTCCATCATGTACGCCATGGACCTCCAGCTCCAGCGCATCATGCAGGAAGGCGTGGACAACCGCTTTGCGCGCCATGAAGCCATGGCCGAGTTCGTGCGCTCCTGGGCAGACGAATATTTCAGCGTTTTCGCCAACCGCGACCACCTTTCCCGCACCCTAACGGTGATCAGCAACACGCGCGACATTGACGTCGCCGCGCTGAACAACGCGCTGATCGAACGCGGCATGCAGCTTGGCAACGGTTATGGCGACTTGAAGAACAAGACGTTCCGCATCGCCCACATGGGCGAACTGACGATGGACGACATGCGCTCCATCACCTCCAACATTGTGGACATCCTCAAGATTTAGCAATCCCACTCCGTTCCCTCTTTCCCGGACAGCCGGGGAAGAGGGAACGAAAGCCCGTTTCACAGAGAGAAGGTTCTCCCGAACGGACATTGTCCGGATTCTTCCATTTTTCCGTCCATTTTTCCGATTCGGCAGGCTTTCCCGCCCGGCATGCGCCGCTGTTCATTGCGGCATGTATTTGGGCAGGGCTTGTCTCCCCCATCCGCTCCCTGTATCATCGCCGCCACTTCCAACCGTTCATCTTTTCCATGTCCACTCTCCACCCCTTCCCCGCCCTGCGGCCTCCACGGGATATGGCCGCCCGGGTTTCCTCCCTGCCCTACGACGTCATGAACCACCGGGAAGCCAAAGAGATGGCCGCCGGAAACGACACCTCCTTCCTGCACATCTGCCGTTCCGACATTGATACGGGCGAAGAAGCCATCCACGCCCCGGAAACCTACGCCAGGGCGAAGGAAAACCTGGAAGCCTTCATCCGGAAAGGCTACCTCATCCGGGACGGCGCACCGTGCTTTTACATTTACCGCCAGATCATGTGGGGCCGCGTGCAGACGGGCATCGTCGGCTGCGCCTCCGTGGACGAGTATGCGAACGGCACCATCAAGAAGCATGAACTGACCCGCAGGGAAAAGGAACTGGACCGCATCAAGCATTTCGACGCCTGTTCCGCGCAGACGGAACCGGTCTTTCTGGCGTATCGGAAGCATGAGGGGCTTTCCCGCATCATCCGGGAATGGATCAAATTCCACAAGCCGGAATACGATTTCACCACGGAGGACGGCGTAACCCACATCCTGTGGCCCGTTGCCGATCCCGAAACCGTGGAAGCCATCCGGAAAGGATTTGAGGAAGTAGACGCCCTGTACATTGCGGACGGCCACCACCGCACGGCTTCCAGCGCCGCCGTCTCCGCCAAGCGCCGGAAGGCACATCCGGACTATACGGGGCAGGAAGAATTCAACTACCTGATGGCGGTTGTCTTCTGCGACGAGGATCTGTTCATCATGGATTACAACCGCGTCGTGCGCGACCTGAACGGCCTGAACCGCGACGAGTTCATGCAAAAGCTTCAAACCGTTTTCGACGTGGTTCCCGCGGACACCGTTCCGGGAGAAGGCTACGCCCCGCGCGCCAAGCACGAATTCGGCATGTATCTGGACGGCCGCTGGCATTCCCTTACCGCCAAACCGGGCACTTTCGACGCAAACCATCCCATTGAAAGCCTGGACTGCGCCATCCTCCAGGCCAACCTGCTAGCTCCCATCCTGGGCATTGACGACCCGCGCACCAGCGACCGCATCGACTTCGTTGGCGGCATCCGCGGCCTGGGAGAACTGGAACGCCGCTGCGCCGAAGGAATGGCGCTGGCCTTTTCCCTGTATCCCGTCACCATGGACGACCTCTTCCGAGTGGCGGACGCCGGGGAAATCATGCCCCCCAAATCCACCTGGTTCGAGCCCAAGCTGCGCAGTGGGCTTTTCGTCCACACCATTGAACAATAACCCTCTCCTCTCCATACCAACATGAACAAGGTTCTCATTCCCACCAAACTCTCCGACGTAGCGGCCAACACGCTTAAAACGGCAGGATATGAAGTCATTCAGGACGCGGACACGCCCCTGGACGTACAGGCGGCCAGCCACCCGGACACCGTGGCCCTGATCGTCCGCAGTGAAAAAGTCACTCCGGAAATCATGGACGCCCTGCCCTCCCTGAAACTGGTGATCCGCGCCGGAGCCGGCTACGATAACATCGACATCGTGTACGCCCGCAAGAAGAACGTGGACGTCATGAACACGCCGGGCGCCAACTCCAATGCCGTGGCGGAAGAAGTCATGGCCATGATTCTGGCGTATTACCGCCACCTTGTCCAGGCGGATGCCACCACCCGCGCCGGCCTGTGGGAAAAGAAAAAGTACATGGGCAGCGAGCTGACCAAGAAGACCGTGGGCATCATCGGCCTGGGCAACATCGGCCGCAACCTCGTCAAACGCCTCCAGGGCTTTGAACCCACCCTCCTGGGGTATGACCACTTCCTGGCCCGCCAGCGCGCCCTGAACATCGGCGTCACGCCCACCAGCATTGAAGACATTTTCTCCCAGTGCGACATCATCACCCTACACGTTCCGGGCGGCCCCTCCACCCACCACATGGTGAATGCGGAACTCATCAGCCGCATGAAGGACGGAGCGGTCCTGATCAACTGCTCCCGCTACGGGGTAGTGGATGAAGAAGCCCTGGCCGCCGCAAAGGCCGCCGGCAAGAACATCGGCTACCTGACGGACGTGCATCCCAAGGACGCCGCAGGAGAGAAGCCCTCCGCCGCCGTGGCGGACCTGCTCCTGCCCCACCTGGGAGCCAATACCAGGGAAGCCAACACCAAGGCCGCCAAACGCGCCGCGGAACAGATGGTAGCTTATTTCTCCGATGGGGACACCTCCTGTGTGGTCAACGGGGAATCCCCCAACGGCCTCAATCCGGCCCATCTGCAACTGGCCTTCCTGCTGGCCGCCCTGGCCCGCAAGGCCGGCGGCAACAAGCCCATACGCCGCGTGGAATGCACCTTTTACGGCAATCTGCGCGTTTTCCGCAAATGGTTCACCGCCCCCATTCTGGAAGGGCTGCTGCCGCACGCGGAAAAGGGGCTCATGCCTCCCGCCGCGGAAGAGTCCCTGAGGGAACACGGCATCGTCTTCAAGGCCCGCGAACCCAAGGACGACAAGCCCTACGAAGACTCCATCACGCTGGACGTAGTCATGGAGGACGAAGGGGAATATTTCAACACCAGCGTGCGCGGCGTCGTGACGGAGGGCATTCCCATGGTCTCCCGCCTGAACAACTTCAACGGCCTGTATGCCGACCTGCGTGGAACGACCATTTTCCTGCACTACAAGGACCGTCCCGGCATCATCGCCACCATCGGTTCGGCCCTGTATTCCAACGGCATCAACATCGACAACATTGCCGCCCCGGCCGACCACTCCACCCAGGAAGCCCTGGCCGTCCTCAAGACCAACAAGCCCGTTTCCGACGAGCTGCTCAACAAGATTGCCGAAGAGATAGACGCCATAGCCGCCTTCTCTCTGGACGTTTGATCCGCAACATGCTTCCGGACCTGTCCGGAATGTCCCTCACAAAAAGACCGCTCTCCCTCAGTATCAAGGAGAGCGGTCTTTCCTCATTTCTGCCTGATTGACAAGAGAGCCTTATTTTTGTAATTTTACCCGAATCATTGGAACATTCCCATGCGCTACGTACTTCTCTTGCTGACGATCCTGACTGCCGGTCTCTCCGTTTGGTATTACCAACATAAAATTACGCCGGAAGGAGAAGCCCTGGCCGCCCGGAAACAGGCCATGGAAGAAGCGGCCGTGACGCTGCAGCAAACCGTCAACGAAAGCCGCACAAAATTGAACAGCGCCCAGGATATCACGCGGGATGCGGAGCTGGCATTGGAAAAATTCCAGGCGCATTACCTGGATAAAAAAAGGCAGCAGCACCAGGAAGATGCCGATGCCTCCTACCGGAAAGCCATGGAGGACCACCAGGAGGAAGTGAACGATCACAACCAAAAAATGGAACACTTCCGGCAGCGCGCCGCCAAACAGAGGGAAAGCATCAAATCAGCCCGGGAGGAACTGCTCCAGAAAAAGGAGCAGATGAGGGGCCTTCTTGCCAAACTGACGGACAGGCAGCGGAGCATTCAAACGGAACTGGCGGATGCGGAACGCGAAGCGGCAAAATCGCGTGAAGATTCCAAAACCAAGAAAAAATCCGCCAGCCGTGCTCCTTCCCAGAAAGTCAACACGGAAGCCTTGCAGGCACAGCTGGGCCGCATCCGCCAGGCAATCGCCGGTACGAATGAGAAAATCCGCCAGCTGGACGCCGATCTGACAGTCCAGGAAGAAAAAGCCGTCAAGCAGGAACTCCGCATGCAGAACGCCGAGAAAAAATTGACCGAACAGAAAGACACAGCCCTGGCGGACGACAAGGAAGAAAAAGTGCCGGACATGATGGACGTGACGGACGACGATCTGCTGGCGACCACAGAATACAGGGAACAATCCAAAACCGTCCGGGAGGCATTCGCAAGGGCCCAGAAGGAAGAAGCACAGGCTTCCAATGCCTATGACAGGGCACGGGCGGCCATGGGCAGGGCCTCCAGGGAAGAATTGGCCGATTTGAACAAAGAGCAAAAGGACCATGCCTCCTTCCAGAAGCTGTTTACGGGAGCCGCTTCCGTCGTCGGATTCGTCCTGCTGCTGTTTACCGTGGGGGCCTTCCGCCGCGGCAACGGTTGACGCCCCCCGGAGGGAGGCGTTGACGGATGCAGGAGATATGGTAGTCTCATGCGGCTTGATGATGTTAAAACTGGCCCAGCTTCACGGAGAACCGGAGATCTTCCATTCCATCCAGGGGGAGGGAGTATCCCAGGGTGCGCCCTGTGTTTTCCTGCGCCTGGCTGGGTGCAATCTGGCCTGTTCCTGGTGTGATACGGCCTATTCATGGGACGGCACCTCCCCCGTCGTGAAGCTTTCCGCTGAAGAGGCGGCGGCGGCCGTCCTCCGTTGCCCCTGCCGCCGCCTGGTCCTCACGGGGGGCGAGCCGCTTGTTCAGCAAAAGGCCCTGCCGGGACTGCTCCGGCTGCTTCCGGACCACTTCGTGGAAATGGAAACCAACGGCACCATCCTGCCGGATGAAGAGTTGCTGCACCATATCGGCCAGTTCAACGTATCCCCCAAGCTTCCCCATTCCGGCAATGATGCCGCCCGAGCCTGGAAACCGGATATTCTGCGCCGACTGGCGGAAACGGAAAAAGCCTGGTTCAAATTTGTGGCTTCCTGCGAAGAGGACGTAGCAGACGTTTTCCGGCTGGCGCCCCAGGCGGGAATCCCTGCGGAGCGCATTCTCATCATGCCTCTGGCCGCCAGCCGGGAAGAACTGGACATCATGCGCCCGCGGGCTGTGGAATGGTGTCTGCGCTACGGCCTGCGCTTTTCCGACCGTCTGCACATTGCCATTTGGGACAGTAAAAAAGGCGTCTGACCGGATTTGAGTATTTCCCGAAATCGGCCGGACGCCGTAGAAAAGGGAGCCCCTTTCCCTAGGCCTTCTGCTTCAGGTCCAGAAGCATCTGGGCATTGCTGGGGTACTTGTTCAGGAAGAACAGGAAGCGTTCCATGGCTTCCACGGGCTTGTGCCCCGCCAGCGCACGGCGGATCAAGTTCATCTTGAACAGCCACGCATCCGGCATGATCAGTTCCTCACGGCGCGTTCCGGACTTCAGGATATCCACGGCCGGGAAAATGTAATGCTCCGCAATGCGGCGGTTCAGCACCAGCTCCATGTTGCCCGTTCCCTTGAACTCCTGGAAAATCAGGTCGTCCATGCGGCTGTTCGTTTCCACCAGCGCCGTGGCGATAATGGTCAGCGAACCGGCCTGCCGGGTGTTGCGGGCGGCGGCAAACAGGCGGCGGGGCATTTCCAGCGCACGGGCGTCAATCCCGCCGGACATGGTGCGGCCGCTCCCCTTGTCCGCATTGTTGTAGGCACGGGCAAGGCGGGTGATGGAGTCCATCAGCAGGAATACATGCTGCCCCGCCTCCACAAGGCGTTTGGCGCGTTCGATGCAGAGTTCCGCCATGCGGCAGTGGTCGCGCACTCTTCCGTCATTGGAGGAAGCGTAGATTTCCGCACCGGGCAGGGAACGCTTGAATTCCGTGACCTCTTCCGGCCGTTCGTCCACCAGAAGCACCATCAGATGGACGGAATCCTTGTAATTTTCCAGAATGGCCTCAGCCATATGCTGAAGGAGCGTCGTCTTGCCCGCGCGGGGCGGAGAGACGATCAGCCCGCGCTGGCCGCGGCCTATGGGGGCAATCAGGTCCAGCGTACGCGTGGTGTAGCGTTCCGGACGGGTTTCAAAGGAAAGGCGCTTGGTCGGGTTGACCGCCTTGAGTTCCTCAAAATGCGGATGCCTGCGGGCTTTCTCCGCAAGGTCTCCGTTGATGGAAGTGATTTCCGTCAGCAGAATGCCGCGGTCATGGCGGCAGGCCTGCCCGTGAATCCACACGGCGGGGCGCAGGCCGAACTTGCGGATCATGTCCTGCGGGACGTACACGGCCTCCGCAAAAGCGTCAAAATCGTTGTCCGGCTTCCGCAAAAAACCGAATCCCTTGTTCGTGATCTCCAGCAGGCCGTCCACCGGTTCAGGCGGCCCCAGCTCCCGCGGGGCATTGTTCTGGGGGGAGGGATTGTCCTGGAAATTGCCGTTCCGCCGGTTTTTAAACCGGTCGTTGCCGTTTTTGTTATTATAATTTCCGTTACGGTTGTCGGGACGGTTGTTCCGGTTCTTGTTAAAACGGTCGTTATTGCGGCGGTTGTTCCGGTCAAAACGCTGGCGCTGCTGGTCATTCCCCCGCTGGGGTTCCCGGGAAGACTCGTCGGACAAGTCCGCCGCCCCTTCCTGCACCACCTTGATGGCGGGGGGAGCGGCCTCGGAATCCCCCTCCGCATCCTGCGCACGGTTCTTTCTCACGAACCGCTGGCGGATCACTTTGGGCTTCTTTTCCCCAGCCTCTCCGGAAGAAGGTTCTGCGGGCGGGGCGGAATGCTGAGGAGCCTGGGCGGGAGTGGAGGAATCCGGGGCGTCAGTCTCATGTTCCCCGGTGGAAACGGTCTTTGTGGAACGCCTGCGCACCGGCTTGACTGCGGCGTCCGCAGCAGGGGCGGGCGTTTCGGCCTGATCGGGAACTTCCTCCACAGGCTTCTTGCGGGGACGGCCCCGTCTGGGTTTGGCAGGGACGTCCTCCGCTGGGACTTCCTCCACGGCCTTGACAGTACGCCTGCGGACGGAGGTCTTTTTTTCCGGCTCCTTCGTTTCCCCTTCACTTTTGATTTCCGTTTCAGGCTCCTTTTTCCTGACAGTCCGCTTGCGCGGCGTGGGGGAAGATTCCTGTGCGGATGCGGAAGAGTGCCCGTCCGCCAGGGATTCCGCCGGAGCCTCCGCAGAGGATTTGGTCCTGCGCACGGTGCGTTTTTTGACTGCCGGCTCCGGAGAACCCTGCTCCGGAGCCAAATCTGGGGAAGTATCAGACATGAAAAAGAAGGTTAAACTGCAAAAAGCGTTTCCTGAAAGACAATGGCGCTAGTCAAGCTGTTCGAGGATTTCCTCCGCCACGTCAAAATTGGAAAACACGTTGAGCGCATCATCGTAATCATCCAGCGCTTCATACAACCGCATGGCGGCCCTGGCCGTATCCGCATCATTGATCATGGTTACATTCTGGGTCACGGAAATCAGCTTCATGGAAGTCACCGTGTGTCCTGCGGCGCGCAGGGCGGCGCATACGTTATTCAATTCCGTGGGATCGGTCACAAACACCCATTCATTGTCGGAATCTCCGGGTTCCACATCATCCGCGCCGCATTCCAGCGCTAGGTCCATTGCGGAATCTTCCGTAAGGCCTTCCGCCATGATGCGGGCTTCCCCCTTGCGTTCAAACTGA
The DNA here is from genome assembly GCA_021202525.1 of Akkermansiaceae bacterium. Taxonomy (GTDB): domain Bacteria; phylum Verrucomicrobiota; class Verrucomicrobiia; order Verrucomicrobiales; family Akkermansiaceae; genus Akkermansia. The sequence goes on from JAJQCV010000138.1 coordinate 12,302, forward strand.
TAGGCAACGGAACCGGGAGTGCCGATGCTGCCGCCGTTTTTGGTGAACAGGGTGCGCAGCTCGGAAGCGGAACGGTTCGTGTTGTCCGTGGCCACTTCAATCAGGAAGGCTGTGCCGGCCGGGCCGTAGCCCTCATAAGTGATTTCCTGAATGGCGGCTCCTCCCAGTTCCCCGGTTCCCTTCTTGATGGCGCGTTCAATATTTTCCTTGGGGGTGGACACGGCCTTGGCTCCGTCAATGGCGGCGCGCAGGCGAGGATTCAGGTCCGGATCTCCCCCGCCGCTCTTGGCGGCCAGCATGATTTCATGGGCAAAACGGGCGAACACCTTGCCCTTTTTGGCATCTTCCTTAGCCTTAACGTGCTTGATTTTAGACCATTTGTTATGTCCGGACATAGAAATTAACTGGGGATAATAGTAAGTGAATGAAAAGAGATGAACTAGCAAGTGGCGCTATCCTTCAACCCGTGCGAACATATTGCTTTCCGCATCATACCACGCGGGGGAATCAGGTTTCGATCATCCGTAAACATGCTACAGGGACCGGATACTCTGCCGGAAAATACGCCGAACTCCCAAAAAGGATGGCGGCAACCGCTTGGCAGTCACTCTCAACGCAAGCAAAATACCGTATTCCCCGGCATTGGCAATACTTTTTTAGGTCACGGAAGCATGGAAGCAAACTCCAGGGAATCGGATAAACAATTCCTTCCTCAGTCTGGAGGAACCATTCTAAAGAGAGATCACCCGCCTTATTTAATTTGATGAAAGAGTGAGCATCTCCAGGAAAAGATGGGCAGCCGTTTTATCGCTCTCCGCTAGTTTGCCTCACATTCTATTATTTCCCCTTCATCCCGATTGTCGGGTTCATAACAAGTAACATTTTCGTTTAACATGGAATAGTATGTATATGGCTGTTCCTTTTCCAACGGCCCTTCCTTTGCTTTCTGAAGATCCTTCAATTCCCTGCCGTGTTCATCAAAATAAGTAATCTGCTGAACTCCATTTTCCGGAAAGGAAAAACGGATAATAGCACACTTCATTAAATGATCGGAACTTAATCTCCCGTTCTCGTCGTAATAACGGATTTCCTTCACGGCACTCCCTCCCCCCAAATCACTTCCCGGTTCATAATGGTCTACGCAACGCCGGGCCCATCCCTGTAAACCTCGCACCAACCTTCCAAATTTATCCGTATATTCCGCTTCTGCCATATCGTAGGGTTCCAGATAATATCTGGATCGCCGCACCTCGTCAGGAAGATGGAGCCACCTCTCACATTCATCATTAAAATCTCCGAATCTACCTTTAAATAAAAAGTCTTCCGGACAGAAGACGTTACCTCTGCCTCCCATCCCTTGTATACTTCATCACATACCACTCCTGCTTTTAAAGCAGGAGTGGCCTTATATCGATGATAATGAATCATTCTTCCAGCAGGGAAAACCGCTGGACGGGAGATTTCAACCGGTTCATCAGACACATCGAAGAATGTTTCTTTAACGACGGCACCACCCTTACTCAATACATCTCCCCGATAATATCCATGAAGGCACAAACATGGTTTTCCGGACACATCATAAAACGTGACGCTCTCGTAACCTCTGTTACGCTCTATGATCCTTAAATGAAATCCCAAATCTTCCAGTTCACATATTTTCCCGTCTTTGGAAAAAAACAGTTCCTGATATATATAATGATTTTCCGTATAACGAAAATTACTCCGAGCCACATCATAAACATCCTTGGGATAAAACTGTGACAAAAGCCCTAAAAAACCTTTTTGCACAACTTGACCTTCTGAAAGCCTTCCCATATGCCATAAATTAATGCTTAATCTCAAATATTGTTCCTGTCCATCCCATTCCAAAGGTTCCAGACTTACATCCCGACCGTCAAAAGCAGGGTACAGGGAATCATCATAGGAAGGATAAAAACGTATGCCCGGGAAGCTCCCGGCAATAGGAAAGTCAAACATTAACTTTCCTTCCGTAGAAGGGAAGATGGCAACACATATTAAAAATACATATTGAC
>JAJQCV010000009.1 GCA_021202525.1 Akkermansiaceae bacterium
AGGGGGGGATGCGCCGCGCGCAGGTGCCAGGGCCGGACGTTTTCCCCGATGGCCGTCGATCCGCTGACAAGGCCCCACAGGGCGCATTCGTTATAGTGAGAGGCGATACCCGTTTGCTCAAACCCCAGGGCCTGTTCCACGCTCATGGGGTGGTAGCGGTGGCCCCGTATAGTGTATGGGCGCGTCATGTAGCCGGGGTAGTACCGGCTCTTGGGGGAGGACGAACAGGCGGCCAGCCATAAAAGCGCCGCCAGCATGACCGTACCCCGGATGATGCCCGTGTGCATGGTGTATTTATAAGGAAGGATCCTCGGGAAATGCAAGCCGCCGCTGTGTTTTCCCCTTTTTTGCAGGTGTTATGCCGCCGGAGGGAAGCAGCGGGACGGCTCCGTCTTTCCGGGCCTGCCCTTTGTCCGGACGGGATGCTCTTGTTAGTTGATTTGGGTTGACTTGGTTTACATGCTTGCGTAGCTTCGGAGGCGTTGCTGGCAACTTACTACAATAGATTATATAATGAACAGACAAGCATTTTATCCGCATCTCTCAGTGGATTGTGTGTTGATTGGGTTCGACGAGGAAGGTCTGAAGGTTCTCCTGGTCGAAAAGACGCATGTTGAACCGGGTCATACGGGAGCCATTTCCAAGCTTCCCGGAGATTTGATTTATGAAGATGAGGAGCTTGACGCGGCTGCCCGCCGCATCCTTTTTGACATGACCGGCATGTCTTCTCCCCATTTGGAGCAATTCCATACGTTCGGCTCTCCTTCGCGGATCAAGAACCCGGCGGACAGGGAATGGGTGGAAGCCACGTCCGGACGGAAGATCGGCCGGCTGGTGACGGTGGCATATATGGCCATGCTGAGGATTTCCACCAAGTTGCGCAAACTGATGGAGAGCCACAAGACCCGGTGGGTGCCTGTGGATGACCTGCCGGAGCTGGCTTTTGACCACCGTGACATTATTGAACTGGCCCTGGAAAGGATACGTTCCGCCGTGAAGAAGGAGCCGGCCCTGATTTACGACATGCTGCCTTCCAAGTTTACCGCTCTCCAGCTCCGGAGGCTGAATGAGGAGATTCACGGCAAGTCCATGGACGTGCGCAATTTCCACAAGAAAATAGCCGCCAGGCCGTACATCGTGCAGCTGGACGAAAAGGAGGAGGGTGTAGCGCATCGCGCGGCGCGCTACTACCGCTTTGACCGTAAAATTTACAACCGCCTTTACTGCCGGAACTGACGCCGGGCCGTTCGGGCATACTCTTTCGGGCTCCCTTGCGCCATGTTGCGGAGGGAGCTCTTCTCATTTGACAGAGTCCGGTTTGTAACGCATCTTATGCGCACATTGATTCCCATGACAGAGCCTGCATTTATTCCGGAAGACTATTTTGGCGCGCTGGCCCCCTCCGAGATTTTCGGGGAAGACGGCCCGTTTGAGGTGGACTTGGGGTGCGGGGACGGAGGTTTTCTCCTTCAGATGGCGGAGCATTATCCGGAACGCCGTTTTCTGGGCGTTGAGAGATTGCTGGGACGGGTGCGGGGCGTGTGTTCCAGAGCGGCGTCCCGCGGCTTGGGCAACGTGAAGGTATTCCGGGTGGAAAGCCGTTATTTTCTGGAATGGCTGATACGGCCGGGCTGGATTTCCAGGCTGCATTATTTGTTCCCGGACCCCTGGCCGAAGGAGAGGCACCACAAGAACCGCCTGGTGCAGGATGATTTCATGCCCGTGCTGCACCGTTCCCTGGCGGACGGCGGGGAGTTTCTGTTCAAGACGGACCATGAGGAATACTTCCTGTGGGTGCTGGACTGCGCGGAACGCTGCGGCCTGTTCAGCCGCGCGAATTGGGAGGAAGGGGATTTCTTTTATCCGAAGACGGATTTCCAGCTTCAGTGGGAATCCATGGGCAAGCCTACCTACTTCGCCCGTTTCATCAAACGCCAGCAAGCCTGATTTTCATGCCTTTTACGCTTCATCAGAAAGATTCGTCCACGGACGCGCGCCTGGGTACGCTTGAGTTGCCGCACGGCCGGGTGCAGACACCCATTTTCATGCCCGTAGGCACGCAGGGTTCCGTGAAAACCCTGCATCCCCAGGATTTGGAAAGCCTGGGCGCGCAAATTATCCTGGGGAATACGTATCATTTATCCCTCCGTCCCGGTTCCGGATTGATCAGGGAAATGGGGGGGCTGCACCGTTTTTCCTCCTGGAACCGTCCCATTCTGACGGATTCCGGGGGATTCCAGGTCTGGTCGCTGGCGAAGCTCCGCAAGATCACGGAAGAGGGCGTGCGCTTCCAGAACCATCTGGACGGCGCGTACATGATGCTCAGCCCGGAACGCTCCATGGAGATACAGGCGGATCTGGGAAGCGACATTGCCATGCTCTTTGACGAATGCCCCCCTTATCCCTGCGACCGGAAGTATGCGGAAAGCTCCCTGGGCTACACGCTCCGCTGGGCACGGCGGTGCAAGGCGTGGGTGCAGGAACACCTCCCTTGCTCCGGGGAAGGGCGGCAGCACCACTTCGGCATTGTTCAGGGGTCCGTGTACGCGGATTTGAGAAAACGGTGCGCGGAGGAACTGGCGGCCATGGATTTTGACGGCTATGCGATAGGAGGCGTTTCCGTGGGTGAGCCGGAAGAGGAGATGCTCCGGGCGATTGACCACTCCGCACCCTGGCTGCCGGAGGACAAGCCCCGCTATGCGATGGGGCTGGGCACGCCTCCCCAGCTTCTGGAGATGATTGCCCGCGGCGTGGACATGTTCGACTGCGTGATGCCTACCCGCCTGGCGCGCCACGGCGTGGCCCTGACGCCGGACGGCCCCATGCATATCAAGAACCAGCGCTGGGCTGCGGACATGCGCCCCATCGACCCGGAAGGACATCCGCATGTCACACAATTCTCACGGGCTTACGTGCGCCATCTCTTCAAAGCAGGGGAGATACTCGCTTTAAGGTTGCTTTCTTTCCAGAATCTGGAATTCTATCTCCGGCTTATGGCTCAGGCGCGTGAGGCCATAGCCGCCGGCACGTTCGGCTCCTTCAAGGATTCATTCATCGCGCGGTATCAAGCAAACGACATTTTATGAGTATTTTCATGTTAGCACAGGCCCAGGATGGCGCGGCAGCTCCTGCCGCTCCCGTTACCACCGCCACGGAAAGCGTTCCCGCCGGCCAGCCGGCCCCGGAACAGCCGAATATTTTCGAGCAGATCTTCGGCGGCCCCATGTTCATGTTCGTGGTCATCATCATTCTGTTCTGGGTGATGCTGATCCGCCCGCAGAGAAAAGCCCAGAAGGAGCAGCAGGCGCGCATCGCATCCCTGCAGCGCGGGGACAAGGTGGTGACGAATGCGGGGCTTCACGGCTTTATTGAAAAGGTCAACGACCGCACCGTTTCCCTCAAGATTGCGGAAGGCGTGATCGTTGAGCTGGAAAAGAACGCGATCGTTCACGTTGAGAAGTAATCGCCGCTTCCGCGTTTTCCGCATTTTCAGCATCCGCCTTGTGCCGCCCGCCGGCAGGGGGCGGATGTTTATTTTTGAAACCGTCTTTTCATGGCGGGGTTAATAAGAATGACCATGAGATTGTTCCAGCCCTTCATCCTATCATGTGCCGCTGCGCTGGTGTGCGGTTTCCTGCCGCAGGCTGCGGCCCGGGTTGAGGCCCCTGCCGCGGAGGGGCGGGAAGCAGCTCCTCCTGTTCCCAGACCCGGTTTGGAAAGCCTGCAGGTAACTCTGCTGATCCGCCAGATGGTGCTGGACGAGTATGACAGCACCGGAACGGGCGTCTTGTCGGAACAGGACAAGGCCCGGCTGGTGAAGGATGCGCGCGCCGCGCGCCAGGAGGCCCGGAGGAAATTCGTGATGCAGTTTGACAAGGACGGGGACGGGAAACTTTCCCCCGCGGAATACAAGGCGTTCCGGGAACATGTGGAAAAGCTCCGCAGGGACAGCGGCAGGGACGGAGGCCCGGACAAGCGCCGTAAGGAAGGGCCTCCTCCCCCTCCGCCGCCTCCCGGGATGGAACGGGCCGTGCCCATGGTGGAAATCAGAACGCCGGGTAAAAAGCGTTTCATGGTGGCGCCGGGCCTGTTCCTGCTGACCAGGAACATGCTTTTGAAAAAGTATGACGCCAATGGAAACGGGCGCATTGATCCGGAGGAGCATGCTCTCGTGATGAAGGATGCGGCCGCCCTGTACCAGACCAGGCTGAAGGAAATGATGGAACTTTACGACTTGGACAAGGACGGTACGCTCAGCCCCGTGGAAAGGGAGCAGGCCCTTGCGAACAGCCACCGGGACAGCCCTCTGTACTCCATGGAAGAGCCGGACGACATAGACCTGTTCATCAGGGCGAATATCAGCGAGGTTCTGCTGCTGGAGGCTCCGGTGAACGGAGAGCAGGAGGAAGAAGCGGAATAACTCTGGTTTCGCCATGGAACAGTCGCTGGAACCGGAACGGGCCTTTCTGCAGTATTTGGAGGTGGAAAAACAGGCATCCCCGCATACGGTTGAGGTGTACGCCCGCGCCCTGCGCCAGTTCCGGACATGGGCGGGCGCTTCTTTCACGGCATGGGAGGCCTGTACGGCTGAACAGATGAGGGACTGGCTGTTCCAGGAATTGAAGGATGAGGCTGCTACGGCGTCCATCCGTCTGCGTTTTGCCGCTCTGCGCAGTTTTTACCTGTTCATGATGCGGCGGTGCGGACTGGAGGCCAGCCCGATGACGGGCGTTTCCCTGCCCAGAAAGAAAAAAAGCCTGCCCGTTTTCCTGACCATCAATCAGATGGTGGAATTGCTGGAACTGCCGTACAAGGTGCCGGTGCCTCCCAACGCTCCGGCGTGGCTGCCTTACCGGGATGCCGCCATTCTGGAACTCTTCTATTCCTGCGGCATGCGGTTGAGCGAACTCGTCGGACTGGATGTGAACAGCGTGGATCACCGTTTTCGCGGGGTGCGCGTGATGGGGAAGGGGCGCAAGGAAAGGATTCTGCCTGTGGGGGCTCCCGCCCTGGCCGCTCTGGAAACGTATGCTTCCATGGCCGGGCTGCCGAAGAATTCCCCCCTCTTCGTCTCCCGCATAGGCACCCGGCTCAGCGCCCGCGCCGTGCAGATGATGCTGGACAAATACGTAAAGCTTTCCTCCATCCCGTTCCCTATTTCTCCCCATAAAATCCGGCATACCTTCGCCACGCATATTCTGGATGCCGGGGCGGACCTGCGTTCCGTCCAGGAACTGCTGGGCCACGCTTCCCTGTCCACCACCCAGATATATACCCACGTGACGCGCGCCAGAATGGCGGAGGTTTACAGGCAGGCGCATCCCAGGGCATGATTTTCACTTTTCCCGTTCATGGAAGAACTCATCTTTGCAGGAATTCTGCTGCTTTCACAGGCTTCTCCCGGTCCCGACCAGGCTTTCGTCACCAGAAGCACGCTGGCGTACGGATTCGGAGCGGGGGTGATGGCCGCCCTGGGCATCGGCACGGGCGTGGTGGCGCATGCCGCGCTGGCGTGCACGGTGGGGGCCTCCGTCTTTCACAGTCCGCTGGGGCTGGTGCTTTTCTGCCTGGCTTCCGGCTGGATGCTGTACCTGGCCTGGAAAATATGGCCCCGCAGCGGTAAGTCCTCCGTCCCGGCAGGCGGCAGCGTGCCCCCGGCCTCCTCCATTTACCGGGACGCCCTGCTGACTAATCTGATGAATCCCAAGGCCACCTTCTTCTTTGTGGCCTTGTCCGCCCCTCTGCTGGAGAAGAACCATTCCGTCTCCTATGCCTTCTTCATCGGGGTACTCATTGTGGTTACGGGTACGGTGGGGTGGATACTCTGGGCGCTGGTATTCCGCTGGCATCCCATCCGGATTTTTTATGACCGCCACGCCAGCTGGGTGGACGCCGCCTTGTCCCTGGCGCTTGCCGGATTCGGCCTCAGCATGCTGTACTCCTTCGGGCGCATGGCCGTGGAAAGTTTTTCGTAGTGAAGGGAAGAAGGGATGCAAAGGTTTTTTTGCCGGAAAACAACTCTGGTGTTGACAATGATCCCATTATATCGCATACATCTGCACCCGCAATGGGAAGCTGACCGTGCACGCATGCGAGCGACAAAACGCGGGAGTTCTCATTAACATCTTTTATTTAAAATTGATATGGCAGTAGCAATCAGACTCAACCGTCAGGGTTCCAAGGACCGTCCTTACTATAAAATCGTAGTTGTAGACAGCCGCGCTCGCCGCGACGGCCGTTACATCGAACAGGTAGGCACCTATGATCCCATGCAGGAAGGCGTCAACTACACCATCGACCTGGAAAAGGTTGACAAGTGGCTTTCCAACGGCGCTCAGCCGTCTGAAACGGTGAACTCCATGATCCGCAAGGCCCGCAAGGCCTGAGCCGCATAACCGTTCAGCTTTCCCTGAAGGCGTTCCTCCCGTGAGGACCGCCTTTTGTTGTTTCTTGCAAAAGGGCGGAAAGCGCCCTGGAGAGAAGCTCATGGAAAAGGAATACGCAGCCGTATCAGCGTGAACGGAACACCCGGGCGGATTCCAGAATGCCGAAGGTGATCTCGTGGATGTGGAGATTGGCCGTGTCTATGGTGAGATGGGCCGTTTCCTGATAAAAGGGAAGCCGTTCATCCATAAGGCGTGCAAGCACTCCCCTGGGGTCCGGAGCTTGCAGCAGGGGGCGGTTGGAACAGCGGGAAATGCGCTGGTACAGAGTATTCACATCCGTATGAAGCCAGACCACGAACCCCAGTTCCTTCAGCAGTTTCCGGTTTTCCGGGCGGATGGTGATGCCGCCGCCTGTGGAAATGATGCGGCTGTGCCTGCCGCCGGACTGCATTTGACGCAGGACGCCGGTTTCCAGGTCACGGAAGTAGGATTCTCCGTGAGCCTTGAAGATATGCGGAATGCTCATGCCCGTCTGCTGCTCGATCAGTTGGTCCGTATCCGTAAAGCGCAGGTTCGTTTCCCGGTGCAATTCCTTCCCGATGGTCGTTTTGCCGCACCCCATCAGCCCGATCAGGATGATGTTAGGCAGGGGGGGGCTCACCGGGTCCTTCATACACCGAGTGTACCCAATCCGCCCGCTTGAGAAAACAACTTTTTAGCCGTATGCCCTTTTCCGGCCCGCGGGAGGGGCAGGGAGCGATGTCTGGCTTGACGCAGGAGCATCCTTCAGGCAAGGATAGGGCCATGCAAACCGAAATATTCGAGGTGGATCCCCTGTCAGACAACCGCAAGCTCTATGTCCGCGCGGCTGAAGCGCTGGCTGCGGGTTCTCTGGTGGGGATTCCCACGGAAACCGTCTATGGCCTGGGGGCGGATGCCCTGAATCCCGATGCGGTGGCTAAAATTTTTGAAGTCAAGGGGCGCCCTTCTTTCGACCCGCTCATCATTCATGTGCACCATGGAAAGGAAATTGAGAAATACACGGATATTCCCGAAGAGCTTCGGGAACTGGTGCACACCCTGGCATCCAAATTCTGGCCGGGGCCCCTGACCATGGTTTTGCCGAAGGCGGACATCATTCCGGACATTGTCACCAGCGGACTGCCTACGGTGGCCGTTCGGGTAAGCGCCCATCCGGCGATGCGCGGAGTGGCCAAGGCTTTGGGGAGGCCCGTAGCGGCGCCCAGTGCCAACAGGTTTGGGCATATCAGCCCTACTTCCGCCTCCGCAGTGGAAAAGGAGCTGGGCGGCGGCATTGAAATGATCCTGGATGCCGGGGCCTGTTCCGAAGGGTTGGAAAGCACCATCGTGCGGCCCATGGTGGACGACAAGGGAAAGCCTGCCCTGGAATTGCTCCGTGAAGGCCCCGTTACCAGGGAGCGGTTCAGGAACATGGTGAAGGTCATCCGCCGCAAGCCCTCTTCCAGTCCCGTGTCGGAAGCCGCCCCTGCGGATGCCCCCGGCCAGCTCGCCAGCCATTACGCGCCGCGCAAGCCCATGATTCTGCTGGAGTCCGGCGTGGAATTCACGCCTGTGGAGGGAGTGCGCTACGGCCTGCTTTCCTATGAGGGAACGTCCGATCTGGCCCAGGAGGGAAACTGGGCGGAGGTTGTGGCCATGAGCCCCGGCAGCGGCCGCCTGGCGGAAGCCGCCGTACGCCTGTTCGCCCTCATGAGGCAGATGGATGAAAACGGGGCCATTGACGTTATTGTGACGGAACCCGTTCCGGAAGCGGGGCTGGGCCGCGCCATCATGGACCGTCTGCGCCGGGCCTCCGCCGCCAGGGAATAATCTGTTCAAGCTCCCTGCAAAATGGTAAACAACCTGACGACTTCTTTTTGATGCCATGTCTTCCACGCTGTTTGAAAAAATTTGTGCCGGGGAAATTCCTGCGGACATTGTCTATCAGGACGACGAGTGCGTCTGCTTCCGGGACATCGGTCCCCAGGCTCCCACGCATCTGCTGCTCGTTCCCCGCAAGCCCATTCCGCGCCTGTCCCTGGCCGGGGAAGGGGATGCCGCCCTGCTGGGCCACATGATGCTGGCCGCAGGCAAAATCGCCCGCAGTCTGGGTATTGATGAATCCGGCTTCCGTCTTGTCATCAATAACGGTCCCGACGCCGGAGAGGCCGTCCCGCATCTGCACATGCACATCCTGGCCGGGAGAAAGCTGGAATGGCCTCCCGGCTAGGCCGCAGGGACTTTCCCTTCTTCCGGTCGCCGGCGCGCGTGTCATTCCTGCTTCTGCGGATGCGGGTGCCGCCCTGTCTGCTTGTCAGGCGCGGAATCAGCCTGTAAAATACATTTATGAAAAGATTGCTGGTAGAGCTTGAGAATTTGCCGGAAGCGGGGAAAAAATACAGCGGGGAGCTGGATTCGGAAATCTTCGGCATAGATGATGAAGAAGTCACGTCCATCGGGCCGCTTGCCTTTGACTTGCAAGTGCAGAGGTTTGAAAATGAATTGTTCGTGAGGGGGAAAATTTCCGCTCCCTTCAAATTCCGCTGCGTCCGCTGCCTGGGCTACTTTGACTACGTGGTGGAAGTGGAGGATTTTGCGTCTTCTTTTGAAATTGACAATCAGACGGTTGTGGATGTCTCTGATGCCATGAGGGAGGAAATCGTGCTGGACTTTCCCGCATACCCGAAATGTGCGGACGGCGGCATGGAAAACGACTGTATGGCGAAAACTCCGTATTTTGGAGTGGACAAACAGGGGCAAACGGGTGTAAACAGTCCTGCCCCGATTGAAAACAGTGGCGTGTGGGACGCCCTCAATGAACTGGGGGACCAGCATTAATCACCTTTTTACCAACTAAAATTATGGCAGCACCAAAGCGCAGAACGTCCAAGATGAAGCAGCGTACCCGCCTTGCCGCCCAGGCATGGCGTGCTCCGAAACTTCGCAAATGCCAGAATTGCGGCAGCAGCATTCCCGGTCATACCGCTTGCCCGAGTTGCGGTACCTACACGACCCGTTCCGGCAAGGAAATCGTGGTGAAGGCGGAAGCCTGAGCCTGCGATCCAGAACAACTTTGAAAAATTTTCCGCCGTACCGCGGCGTAATAATTTTGAACCCTCAGCCGCTTTTGCCTTGCAAAGCGGCTGAACTTGCTTGAAGCGGAGTGTTTTTCTGCTAACATATTTCTTCAACAAATACGTATGAAGATTGCACTGGATGTGATGGGCGGCGACAATGCGCCTGATATTAACATGGACGGGGCGAAACGGGCCCTGCAGGATTTTCCCCTCATTGAAAAAATCTATCTCGTAGGCAGGGAGGACGTGGTGCGCAATTCCTGCGACCATTGGGGGCTGTCCGGCCCGCGTGTGGAGATCGTGCCCGCGGCGGAAGTGGTGGAAATGAATGAATCCGGCCTGATGGCCGTCCGGCAGAAGAAAAACTCTTCCATGTCCGTCTCCGTGGATCTTGTCAAATCAGGGGATGCGGACGCTGTCGTCAGCGCGGGCAACACGGGAGCGGCCGTAGCGGCCGCCACCATCAAGCTCCGCCTGCTTAACGGGGTGGAACGCGCCGGAATCGTGACGCAGCTTCCCAATGAATTCGGAGTCTGCAATGTGACGGACACCGGCGCCAATCCGGACGCCAAGCCCCGGCATCTGGTGGGATATGCCGTCATGGCCGGCATTCTGGCACGCACCGTTTATGGCAAGCCCGTACCGAAAGTGGGCATCATGAGCAACGGGTCCGAGGACGAAAAAGGAACGGACTTCACCAAAGGCACTTTTGCACTGCTGAAGCATCTGGAGGAGCGCGGCGCGCTCCCCTTTGAATTTGTGGGCAATGTAGAAGGCCATGATCTCTTTGAGCACGAAATAGACGTAGTGCTGACGGACGGATTTACCGGCAATGTTCTGCTGAAAACCTGTGAGGCCACGGCCAAGGCATTTGGCAAATGGCTTAAGATGGAACTCCAGGCAAATCCCCTCCGGATGATGGGAGCGGCCTGCGCGTCCGGTGCATTCCGGGCCATGAAGACGCGCCTGTCTGCGGATGCCGTAGGCGGCAGTCCCTTGCTGGGGGTGAAGGGCGTCACCATCATTGCGCACGGCAGTTCCTCCCCCATAGCTATCCGCAATGCCTTGCGCGTTTCCATGGAAATGGTGCATACGGGTGTCAATCCCCTCATTGAAGAGGAGATGGCCAAACTGGGTACCATTCCGGAAATCTCGGAAGTGTATCCCAAATAATCAATCATGTTTCATCTTCTGAAAAAACACGCTGCGGCGGAAGAAGGCAAGGGACCGGAAACGGTTGCCGGAGTTCAGCATACCCCGGGCGACCGCCTGGATTCCAATCCCGTGGTTTCCGTTGCCTTATGCATCCTGGTTTTCATCATCCTGCAATGGATGGGCAGTTACAGTCCTCATTGGGGCAGGTCCGTATGGCACCATGTTTCCGAAGCCTTCCTGCTCTTCTCCGTGACGCTGGCGCTGATGCCGATGTACTGGCTCTGCGCCGGTTCCCAGCGCAAAAAAAACAAAACCTTTGTGGTTACCTGGGGCACCGTTCTGGTGCAATTGCTCTTTTTCAGTCTTATTCGCCACGTAACGGCGGACATCACGTCAGACATAGGCAACGAGCTTCTCTACCTACCCTACATGATGGCTCCGCTGATCGTGACGGTGCTTCTGGGGCCGCTGCTGGGAATGTTCGCCACTATCTGCATCTGCATGCTCGGCGGTTTCTTCGTGCTCCCTGAGCAATACATGCCGGAAAAACAGGTCCAGTTTTGGATCTTGAGCTCCCTGTCCGGCATGCTCACGGTGCTTCTTACGCATAACCTCAGAAATCGTGCCCAATTGTTGCGGGCAGGATTCTTCGTGGGGCTGCTCATCATGGTGCTGAGCTGCATCATGGGAGTTGTCAATCTCCAGGCGTGGGACTCCGACCTGGTGGGAGTGCTGGTATGCGTAGCGGTATCCTTCGGCATCAGCATGCTCACCAGCGTACTGATCAGCGGGGTGCTCCCCATCATAGAGGGCGTCTTCAAAATCATTACGCCCATCTCCTGGCTGGAAATGGCGGACATGAACCGCCCCCTCATGAAGCGTCTGCAAATGGAGGCGCCGGGAACCTTCCACCATTGCCTGATGGTTGCCCAGCTCGCGGAAGCCGCGGCGGAAGCCATTGGCGCCAACCCCATCGAATGCCGGGTGGCCGCCTACTACCATGACATCGGCAAGGTGAAGAATCCCCTTTACTTCATTGAAAACGTCATGGACGGCCCCAATCCCCATGATGAACTCACGCCCAGTATGAGCGCCCGCATCATCATTGACCATGTCAGCGACGGCGTGGAAATGGCTAAAGCCAACAATCTGCCGCGGCCGCTGGTGGATGCCATCGAACAGCACCACGGTACATCCCTGGCGTACTTCTTCTACCGGAAAGCCCTTCAATACCGTGATGAAATCCTGAGCAGGGTGGAAAGCGGCCTCGCTTCTCCGGATGACGTTCCGGAAGTGGTGGAATCCAACTTCCGCTACAAGGGGCCGAACCCGCAGAGCAAGGAGACGGGCATCGTCAGTTTGGCGGACATTGTGGAAAGCGCTACGCGCTCCATGGGCAGGATTTCCTGCGAGGAAATGCAAAAAAAGGTGGATGAACTGCTCAAGCAGAGAGTAGTAGACGGTCATTTGGATGACAGTGGCCTCACCTTTGGAGACCTTAAGAAAATCCGGAACAGTTTCATAAAAACGCTGAAAAGCATCCATCACAACCGCATTGCATATCCTTCCCCTGCCCACAGTCCGGAAGCAAAAATAGAAAAAAACGCGGAAGCATCCGAGCAGGAAAATAACGGGAAACAGGAAGGAAAGGCACAAGACGGCAAATCCTCTCCCGGCATTATGGAACTGCCGGATAACGCTTCCGGCGAGAAAAATGCTGAAAAACCGGAAGAAGAAAAGCCGGAGGGAGAAGAAAGGGGAAAGGTTGAAACCGCGTCTTGAGCTTTACAGCCATTTGGAGGAAGGGCGCATCCCTCCTGCCCTTATGGAATCCCTGTCCTTGGCCCTGAATGAGTGCCTGCCTGCCGTGCTGGCCCTGCCGGAAGGCCCCGTTCCTGTGCTCTCCACTCTGGAGGAAGTGGAAATAAGCATTGTGGATGATGACTCCATCCGGGATGTACATGCCCGTTTTCTGGATGACCCCTCTGAAACGGACGTCATCACCTTCCCTCATGGCGACGGATTGGGGGAAATCGTCGTCAGCTATGATACCGCCATTCGTCAGGCGGCGGAATACAACGAACCCGTTTGTCGGGAACTCTTCCGATACATGGTGCATGGCCTGCTGCATCTGCATGGCTATATTGACACGGAGCCGGAGGAAAGAGAGCGGATGTTCTCCCATCAGGAACCGCTGGTGGAAAAATTCGGACGAGAGCTTGCGGGCATGTCTTTTCCGGACAATGCCTGAACGGCAGCCGGAACGCCGTTTTTTACAGATACGGGCTTGCCAAGCAGAGAGCATCTTTGCTACTCTCCTTCCACGCCATGCGTCCATAGCTCAGTTGGATAGAGCAACTGCCTTCTAAGCAGTGGGTCACAGGTTCGAATCCTGTTGGACGTGCCATTATAAACCTCGTAAGCCGCAAGCTTGCGGGGTTTGCCTTTTATGGAGCATGTCTGCGTTCTGTTTTCCGGAGGGAAAAGGCCTTTCAGACGCCGGAAGGCAATCTTCCGGAATGCTGGTAGAAGACGGCACGGATGCGGGGCGGCTATGCTCGTCCTGTAAAAGCGTGTTGATACATAATTCCAGAATCTTGTGCATGCCGTAAGTGTTCAGGTCAATGCCGGGATGGAGCTTCTGGAATTTATGGATGATGAACATCTCCGCCTCGGAAAAATTGGCGGAAAACGCATGCAGGGGCATGGGTTGCGGAACATCTTCCTTCATCAGCTTTTCGATAAACAGGGACTGCGTTGCGGGAATGCTCCCGCGTGCGGAAAACCAGGTATGCACGGTCCGAACGGAAACCCTGCATTGTTCCGCCAGCCACTGCCGAGTTTTACCCTGGGCCTTGAGCCACTCCTTGACTTTAAGGCGTTCTGGATCGTTTCTGTCCGGAGAAGACGATAAGCTCAAATCGGGCTCGGACATCAGCGCCGGAATAACCCGGGCGAGTGCTCTTTTGGTATTATCGGATATTTTGCGTACGCTCATCTGGGCGTAAAATGTCTGGGGACGGATTCCTATTTCCCCGGCCAGTTGATAGGACTTGCAGTGCTGGCATTGAAGCCATTCCCTGACTGTGGTGCGTATTTCGTCGTCTGACATGAAATTACTGGGGATTTGGTAATTGTGTGCAGGATGGGCACTGAATATTCAGCTCTCCATTTTTCCTTTCCGTATGATGGTGTCGGGTATTCGGATCGGCTTCCTACCTTTTGCACTTGATGTTGGAAAGTGCGTCCAAAGCTTCACTGGCCCATTCCGGTACGGTCAATCCATGTCTTTCCGCTTCCGACCTGAACTTTTCATATCGTTGTGGAGTTACCGGAACGTGAATACTGTTTGGATTCTTGATCTGGGCTGCGCGAGCGTGTTTGGCGTACTCTTCCTCCATGATTCTGGCAATGAGGCGTTGTCGTGCAGCAGGGATGGGTACGGTGGAGAGCCATTTGTCAACCTGACTTTTGCTTACGCCGCAAAGATCGGCGAATTCATCCCTAGTCATTTTTGTGAGGGCCAGAAACTTCCTGATGCTGGACTTCATATCATCCATGCGCGCATTTTTCGCATTCAGAAAAATCTGGCAAGACCTTTCTAATGTGTTTTCTCTTTTGGAAAATAATATTGTCTTTGATTATCGTAAAAGGTAAATTTTTTTTCTTAAAACCAATGATATTCAAAAAAATGT
>JAJQCV010000096.1 GCA_021202525.1 Akkermansiaceae bacterium
TGTTTGAAGAGCGCCAGTTGAAAACCGTGGACGACATCAGGCACGAATACATCATCGCGGACACGAAGGAGGCCCGCGACGCCATGATCGCGGAACTGAACAGGCACGATTCCTGGTGCTTCGACACGGAGACGACAGGGCTGAACCCGGTGACGGACACCCTGCTGGGCATCTCCTTCTGCGCCGAACCTCACAAAGCCTGGTACCTGCCCGTCTCCGGTCCGGAAGACCTGGAAGCGGTGAGGCCCCTTTTTGAAGGCTCCGCGGAAAAAATCGGCCACAACCTCAAGTTCGACCTCCAGGTGATGCGCGCCCACGGCATCCATGTTTCCGGTCCGTTTTTCGATACGATGCTGGCCCACGCGCTGATCGCGCCCGGCATGAAGCACGGCATGGACATTCTGGCGGAATCCCTCCTTCAGTATTCCACCATCAAGCTGAGCGACATTGCCCCGGCGGGAGCAAAAAAACGGGAACTGGACACGAAGAATATTCCCGTGGAAGTCATGGGCAGGTATTCGGCGGAAGATGCGGACGTCACCCTCCAACTGTCGGTCATCCTGAAGAAACAGGTGGCGGACAGCGGCATGCAGGAATTGTTCCGCACGGTGGAACTGCCCCTGCTGCCCGTGCTCGCAGATATGGAATTCACGGGCATCCGCGTTCTTCCGGAGTCCCTGGAAAAGGCTTCCATCAAGGTGGGAGCCATCATTGAGGACCTGCGCACAAAGATCGAGGAGGCCGCGGGCCATCCCCTCAACCTGAATTCCCCCAAGCAGCTCGGCGACTTCCTTTTCGGCGAACTGGAACTGGTGAAGAAGCCCAAGAAGACGAAGACCGGGCAGTTCGTCACGGATGAAGAAACCCTTTCCGCCCTGGCGCCGCTCCATCCCGTGGTGGAAGACATCCTGGCCTACCGGGAAAACATGAAGCTGAAGAGCACCTACCTGGACGCCCTGCCCAAGTACATCTGCCCGAAGGACGGCCGCATCCACACCCAGTTCCACCAGATGCTGACGTCCACGGGACGGCTGGCCTCCCAGGACCCCAACCTTCAGAACATTCCGGTACGGACGGAACAGGGGCGGCTGATCCGCACGGCCTTCGTTCCCGCCTCCGGCGAGTACACCATGCTTTCCGCCGACTATTCCCAGATTGAGCTGCGCATCATGGCCGCCATGTCCGGAGACCCCGCCATGTGCGAGGCTTTCAAGGAAGGCCGGGACATCCACACGGAAACGGCCTCCCGCGTGTACGGCATTCCCCGCGACCAAGTGGACGCAGTCATGCGGCGCGCGGCCAAGACGGTGAACTTCGGCATCATCTACGGCATTTCCGCCTTCGGGCTCTCCCAGCGGCTGGGCTGCCCCCGCAGCGAGGCCGCTACCTTGATTGAAAATTACTTTCTCCAGTTCCCGGGCGTCAAGACCTTCATGGAAGACCTGGCACACCAGGCGGAACAGAAGGGATATGCGGAAACACTCCTGGGCCGCAGAAGGATTATCCCGGAAATCAATTCCGCGAACAAGACCATCAAATCCGCGGCGGAACGCACCGCCATCAACGCCCCTATCCAGGGCACCGCGGCGGACATGATCAAGATCGCCATGATCAGCGTGGACAAACTGCTGGAAGGCACCAGATCCCGCCTTATCCTGCAAATCCACGACGAGTTGCTGGTGGACCTGCACAAGGAGGAAACGGACCTCATCCCCCACATTGAGGCGGCCATGACGGGCGCCCTGCCCCTGCCCAACGGCGTCCCCATCCTGGTGGAGGCCAGAACGGGGGACAACTGGCTGGAGGCGCATTGACGGCTAACGGCATGCCGGGGAGGAAAGACGGAATACTAAAGACCAAAGATTAAAGTTTTTAGCAGTACGGGGGATATTCCCCGCACAGGCAGCAAAAAAGAGTTGGCGCTCAGGAACATTTTCGGAACCGATGCTTCTGGAAATTTTCCCCCGCGTCCCTGCGGAATTCTACAGGGCATCACATCACCAGGCTGTCCCCATCCTTGAAATCCGGGATGGTCACCAGCGCCCGGTCCCCTTTCATGGCGACGACGCGCACCTTGCGTTCCTGTTCGCCCGCGGGGGTGTTCACCAGAAGGGACTGCCCGTCTTTCAGGGCGGCTGTAGGAATCCAGACGGAAGCGGGCACATTTACTTTCATTTCCACCTGAAGGGCCATATTGACCGGGGCGGCCTGCCATTCCGCCACGTGGGATTCGTTCGGGTCCAGGGCAGCGATCAGAACGGCGGAGCTTCCGGCAGGGTCCAGGGCGGAATCCACCGCCGTGACGCGGCCGCGCCATTGCAGGAGCTTCCCGTTTTTCAGCGTGCAGGAGGCCGTCAGGGGCACCCTCACCCTGCCCTGTCCATCCCTGGGCAAGGCGGAAAATTCTTCCAGCGGCACGGGAATGCGGATCATCCGCTCCTGAAGCGGAATGATTTTCCCCACCGTCTGGCCGGCCACCACGCGGGAACCCAGCCCCACGGAACATTCCACCACCTGGCACGTATAAGGAGCCTGGAGAACCGTATCCCGCAGGGCCTGTTCCGATTCCTCCACATACGCCTCCGCGGCGTTCAGCCGGGCATTCACGGCGCGCCTCTGCGGCACGCGTAACACCAGTTCGGAATCCCGGCCGCTTTTGGAGACGGAACTGTACGTTTTTTTGACGGCTTTCAATGCCTCCGCCTGTTCCGTGGATACGTCCAGGCGCGCCTGTTCCAGTTCCGCCTGCGCCTTGGCCAGCCTGGCGCGGTATTCAAATTTTTCCAGCTCCACCAGGGGAGTCCCCTTCAGGATGATTTCTCCGGGCCTGAACAGGGAATGCACCTTGTCCACCTTGCCGGAAACGCCGGGGGAGAGCATCGTGAGGTGGGCGGCCTGCACCATGCCGCGCGCCGTGATTCCAAAGGAATTGTCCTGCAATTGCAGGGGAAGAAGGGTGCGCTGCGCCGCTTCCCTGCCGCCGTCCGCGGATTCCGGTGTTTCCGGCTCCGTCACGATGGCCGTCCCTATCAAAAGGACGGTGATCCCCAGGCCGGCGCCTATGGACCACCATGTTCCCTTTTTTTGGGGGGCTTCGCTCATGAACAGCTTTGCGGGAGGGAAGCCGCCGCCTTTACTTGGGATATTCCGTTTCCATGATGTGGGAGTAGGCTTCCGCCGTTTCCACAGCCACGGTTTCAATGTTCTTCATCAACTGGGCGAACTGGGCTTCGCTGAGGTCCATTCCCTCCAGCACAAAGGACTGGCGGTAATAAACGTATCCGCTGTTGGGGTCCAGCTGGAAGGCGCCGGCGGTCTGGTCCGCATTCAGTTCGCTCAGGATGATGCTGACTTCCACCCGGCGGCTTTCGGGAACCTTGGCGGCGAAGAGAACGTCAATGACCAGCGTTTCCGGGTGTTCGATCATCGTGTACAGAAGGCTCACGGGCGTGAACGTGTCACAGGGAACGAACGCAATGCCCGTTCTGATTTCATGATCGTCCGCGGAGGTGATCCATTCCGTCTCTTCCCCTCTCTTTCTGAGAACGGTATATACACGGTCCAAAAGGTTGAGCTGCTGGTTTTCCATATTGAAAATTGTTTACAGGAGGGTTTATTTGCAAAAGCGCGAGAAAAGTTGCGCGCCCGTTTACTGGTTTCCAGATTACTGGCATCCTCCAGATTCGTCAAGCTCTCCTGACGCAAAGATATTGAAAAACAATGTATGTATTCGGCATCGGCGGCCGGGCGTTCCGGGCGGCTCCTTCCTGAAACGGAGGGGCTGCCGCGCCGGATTTCCTCCTCATCCGCCATGCCGCGCCCATGCCGGCAAAAAAGGGGGCGGGCACCTTCCGGCCCCGCCCCGCATGGAGAGCCTGCTCTCCGTCAACAGCTAATCGCCTGCGGCTATCTTTTAAAGAATATCTCCCGGCGTGTATCCCGCGCCGGAGGGGAACCTGTCCACCAGGTCCGCCACCATGTCCCGGAACGCTTCCACTTGGGCGTCCGCCATGCCGGTGGCGGCGGAATTGGCGTCAAAGATTTCCTGGAGGGCGGCCCGGTCAATGCCCAAGCGGCCGTCTTCCGCCAGGCGGTCCAGCAGGTTGTTTTCCGAAATCTTTCCGGCGCGCAGGTCGTTGGAGACGGCCACGGCATGTTCCTTGATGACCTCATGGGCGGTCTCGCGGCCGATGCCGCGCTTGACGGCTTCCATCAGGATGGTGGTGGTCATCAGGAAAGGCAGGTAGCGGCGCAGCTCCGAGGCCACCACGGCTTCATAGACGCCCATCTGGTTCAAAACGGTCAGGAAGGTTTCAAACAGGCCATCCGCGGCATAGAAGGAGTCCGGCATCACGACGCGGCGCACCACGGAGCAGGACACGTCCCCTTCGTTCCACTGGTCGCCCGCCAGGCCGGAGATCATCATCAGGTAGCCCTTCAAGATGACGTGGAATCCGTTGACGCGTTCGCAGGAGCGGGCGTTCATCTTGTGGGGCATGGCGCTGGAGCCCGTCTGCCCCTTGGCGAAGCCTTCCGTAGCCAGTTCATGGCCGGCCATCAGGCGCAGGGTCTTGGCGAAGGAGGAACAGCCGGAGGTCAGCTCCACCAGGCCGGAAACCACGGAAAAGTCAAGGGAGCGGGGATATACCTGGCCCACGTTCATCCATTTGGCGGGAATGCCCAGATGGGCGCACACCCGGTCCTCCAGTTCCAGCACGCGCGAGGCATCCTTACCGAAGAGGGAGAGCTGGTCAAGCTGGGTGCCTACGGCGCCCTTCAGCCCGCGGACGCTGTAGCGGTCCATGATGGAAATCCAGGAACCCAGGCCGTGAACGATATCCTCCCCGAACATGGCCACGCGCTTGCCCATGGTGGTAGTCTGCGCGGCCACGTTGTGCGTGCGTCCGGCCAGGGTCACGTGCTTCCATTGTTCGGAAAGCGCGCTCATGCGGTTCAGCACGGCCACGGCCTTGTCACGAATGATCTGCATGGATTTCCATACCTGGAGCTGCTCCACGTTTTCCGTCAGGTCGCGGGAGGTCATTCCCTTGTGGATGTGCTCGCATCCGGCCAGGTCGCAGAATTCCTCGATGCGCGCCTTCACATCGTGGCGGGTGACGCGTTCGCGGGCGTCGATGGAAGCCAGGTTCACCTGGTCCTTCACCCGTTCATAGGCTTCAATCACGCCGTCCGGAATATTCAGCCCCAGGTCCTTCTGGGCCTTCATCACGGCAATCCAGAATTCGCGCTCCAGAACGATGCGCCCTTCGGCGGACCAGATAGACTTCATCGCCGGGGAGGCGTACCGCTCCGCCAGAACATTGGGAATCACGCTCATGTCAACAAATGTGTGTTATGCAGGTTAAAAAAATGGTGAACCGTCATGATCATGACGAACGGGAAAAAAGCAAGCACTTTCCCCTCTTCCGGCGCAGGAAAGGAGGGGCGCAAACCGGGCATCTTCCACTCTCCGGGTTTCACATTCCTCAGGGAACTTTTCTGTCCGGAATCCGCTCCCTTCAATAAAACGAGGGAGGCATCCCGCAGGCGGATGCCCTCTTTTTATCAGGCCAACGAAAAAACACGGGAAGCCGCTCCTTCTAATACTGCTGCACCGGGGAGGAAGGAAGGGGCCGCTCCACCTCCTCCCCCGCAGACAGGCAGAGGCGTTCCGCACGGTGCAGGCACTTGATCCACAAGGCGGCATCCGGCAGAGGAAAACACAGGGAATCGCTCAACGCCTCCACGCGTTTGAAAGAATCCTCCCTTTCATAAGGATCAAGTTTATCCAGGCGCGCAGCCAGGGGCTCCAGCCACGGAAGCGGATCATGGCAGACCAGGGGCAGGTCGCAGCCGGCCTTCAGGGATAAAAAAGCGGCTTCATCCGGAGCATATTGCCCGGCAATGGCCCCCATGCACAAGTCGTCCGTAAACACCACCCCCCGGAAGCCGAGGCGCTCCCTGAGCATTCCGCCGATTACCCGGCGGGACAGGGTGGCGGGAAGCTCCGCGTCAATCCGGGGGAGCATGATATGGGCGGACATGATGCCGGGAAGCTCCGGACACAGGGCCAGAAAGGGCAGCATGTCCGTTTCGAACAGTTCGCGTTCATCCAGGTCAACCGCCGGAAGGCTGAAATGGGGGTCCGCCTGGGCGCGGCCCATGCCGGGGAAGTGCTTCCCGCAGCTTTGGATGCCGCCCCTGCGGAGATTGGAGGAATACACCCCGGCGTAGGAAATCACGTCCTGGGCGTTGTTTCCCCAGCAGCGTCCGGGGAGGGCGTTGGCGGCTCCGGGATCATGGCAGATGTCCAGCACCGGGGCAAAGTTCATGTTCACCCCCAGGCAGCGCAGGGCCAGCGCCGTCACGGAAGCCAGCTCCACCACGCCGGAAAAATCACCGTTCCGCACCAGGGAAGAAGGGGAAGGCAGGTTCAGCCCGAGGGCGGCCGTCCGCACCACCCTGCCCCCTTCCTGGTCCACGGCGATGACGGGATGGTGGCCGCTCAATTCCCTCAGCCTTGCCGCCAGGCGCCCGACCTGCTCCACGGATTCCACATTCCGGGAAAACAGGACGAAACCCGCAGGCTGGAACCGGCGGATGGCCGCTTCTTCACCGGCGTTCAAGTCAGGGCCGTCGATGCCGATCAGAACGGGAAGCATGGCAGGCGCAGTCTTACTTGCCCAGCAGGGAAGATCTGGTAAACAGGGCGTACACGGGAATGCCGCGCGCTTCGATCGCCTGGCGGCCGCCTTCCTCCCGGTCCATCAGCACCAGCGCGGCGGCCACTTTGCCGCCTTCCGCCTCAATGGCGTCAATGGCCTTCAGCGTGGAGCCCCCGGTGGTGATCACGTCGTCCACGACAAGAACCGTATCTCCCGCCTGGAAATTCCCTTCGATGCGGCGTCCGCGTCCGTGGTCCTTCGGTTCCTTGCGCACCGTGAACACCTGGAGTTTTTTGCCGGAACCCTCCAGCGCGCTGGTCATTCCCACGGCCAGGGAAATGGGGTCCGCCCCCATGGTCATGCCGCCAATCGCCTCAATTTCCGGAAAGCGGGGGAGAATCTCCTCCCGGACAAGCTTCCAGCCCAGGGAACCCACCAGCGTGGCGCCCACGGGGTCCAGGGCGGTCATGCGGCAGTCCACATACAGGTCGGACACCTTGCCGGATGCCAGAGTGAAGGTGCCCGTGCGCACGGATTTTTCAAGAAGGATGCTTTTCAGAAGGTCGTATTGCTCGTTCATGGCGGAGTATGGTGAAGTGATTGGGCCGTGTATATCAAATCCGCCCGCAATAAGCAACGGATAACAGTATGCAAATCTTGACAAAAGGGCGGACAGGGCCCATAACCTGCCTGTCAATTTCCCGTTCCCATGAAACCCGGCATACTGGCACTAGCATCCTTCGGTATTATCCTCGCCTCCTGCACTCAGTACAACAGGCCGCCCCTTTTTGATAAAATCGCGGACAAGGTCCGCGGCAACGGGCAGAAGGACGCTTATCTGGCAGGCGTCGGCTCCACGGCGGGCGTCAATACGGAAATCCCGCCGGAGGCACGGCTGGGCCAGGGCTACTGGGATAAGCCCGCCGGCATTCAGGGCGAGCCCCACATCATCATTGACCTCAAGCAGCAGAAAGTCCTCTATTACGTGGGAGCCACCCTGGTAGGCATCTCCCCCATGTCCTCCGGCAAGGAAGGGTACGGCACCCCCAAGGGAACCTACAAGATCATCCAGAAGGACGCCAACTACAAGTCGGGCACCTACGGGGTACTGCGCAGCCGGGCGACGGGAGCCGTCGTAAACAGTGACTACAATGCCAGAGCCGGCTCCACGCCCGCGGGCACCTATTTTGATCCGGCGCCCATGCCTTACTGGATGCGCATCACGGGAGGCTACGGCATGCACGTGGGCTTCGTGACCGGGTACCCGGTCAGCCACGGATGCGTGCGGCTGCCCGCGGACATGGCCAAGACCTTCTTTGAAAACACGCCTCTCGGCACCAAGGTGACCATCCGCTGACCATTCCTGCTCCGGCCTCCGGCAAGCAAACCGGTTCCCGGTCCGGTACAGCCATGACGGGAAAGGGAAAGCCCCTGCCTTTATCCGTTTCCCGCCGTGTGCCGGAAGCTTTCTTAAGACACAGGATCAGCGTAACTTCCGCACTCCGGCATTGACAAACGGGGGTGTACTTTATTTAATATATAAGGCTTTGATTTTTCTACCCCTTAATCATGACAAACCAGCAAATTTCCCCTTTGCCGCCCCATTTCAACGCAGGCGGTTATAAAATTACGGCCGTTCTGGAAAACGGGCCGGACTACTACGTGTACCAGGCCCTGTCCCCGGAAGGGCAAACGGTATTGATACGCGAGTTCTGCCCCCAGGGCCTCGCCACGCGCGACATGGTCAGCGGCAACCTGACCGTTTCCCCGGAAAACCAGGCACAGTTCGACCAGGCGCGGGAAGCCTTTGAAGTCCGCTGCTCCGCGGACGCCCAGGGAAAACTCCGGGGGTTCGGCACCGTCTTCTTCGTCTATCCGGCGGCCCCGGCGCCGGAACAGCCTCCCGTGGCGGCGGTAGCGCACGCCCAGGCCCTGCGCCCGGCCAAAAAAACGCAGCCGCAAATCCGCAAACCCATAGCCGGAACGGCCGTTCCCAGGGCCCCGCTGCCCAAATTGAAAAAATCCGGCGGCTTCCCCGTCATCACGGTCATCGTTACCGGGATGCTGGCCCTGTTCGGATTCCTGGGATACCAGATTCTCAAGGACAAGGAGGCTCCCCTCGCCCCGAAGATTGAAACGCCCGTGGTGGCGGCGCCCAAGCCCAAACCCAAGCCCGAGGCTCCCAAGCCGGAACCGGTCATCGTGGAGCCAGAACCGGAACCCGAGCCCATTGTCGTGGCGCCGGAACCGGAGCCGGAACCTGAAGAGCCGGCCCCGGACCTCTCCCCCTCCCCGGAAGTCATCGCCATGGAAAAGGCCATCCGGGAAGAAGCCTTGGCCTCCAAAGGGAAATTCACGGAAAAGCTCCTGGATAAATATCCCTACTATGCGGAAGCTTACGTGCGCGATTATGTGAAAAAGCGCGGCGGCTCCTTTTCTCCCGAATTTGAAAAATGGCTGAAGAACACGAAGACCAACTGCGAAGTCTTTGCGATGTTCTACCCGCCGGACCCCAGCGTCGCTACGAACGTCGCCATCATGGTGGATGAACTGGGGCTGGAAATGACGGAAAAGTACAACCAGCTCGTCCTG
This sequence comes from Akkermansiaceae bacterium, assembly GCA_021202525.1. GTDB lineage: Bacteria > Verrucomicrobiota > Verrucomicrobiia > Verrucomicrobiales > Akkermansiaceae > Akkermansia. Next base: position 9,258 of record JAJQCV010000096.1, read on the forward strand.
GCCTTCGCCGTGGGACGCCGTGAATTCGGCATGGGCGCTTTCGACCTCACCCAGCAGGGCCGCTACATCGACGCCCTGGGCAAGCTCCGCGAATTCAAGAACTCCGGCATCATGACCTCCCCTGCGGACCTGTACTGCGCGGGCAAGCCTCCCGTCAACTGGTACGGTTCCTCCCCGCGCATGGTGGACGAGGAACTCTACAAGAAGGTGGAGACTTACCTGGACAACAAGAAAATAACGACCAAGCAGGCTTGGATCAACAAATACAACACCGTCTCGGAAATCGGGGACGAAAGCATTACCCAGGGCAACATCGCCGCATTCCTCCACGAATACATGTACCGCCACAACCAGTTGAGGCGCAAGCGTGATCCATTCCCCACCCCCGTGGAATTCTTCACCTACCTGGTGGACAAGTACGAAAACTGCAGCAAGTTGCGGGACGTGGACCGCAAACGGGTGGAATGGACCGGGGTTTCCCTGGAAGGAACGCCCTGGCCGGCCATGATGGCTCTTTCCGAAACACGGCCCCTGCGGGAATGCGACAGCGTATGGGAACGCTACATGGGCCAGCGCGGCCCGACGCGCCTGTGGCTGTACGGCCCCTACCGCATGGACGACGACAAGGAGCCCCCCATCCTGTTCAGCTTTGACCCGGACCCCGAATGGTCCCGTGAATCCAACGAACGCAAGCTGCATGAAGGCGGCGTTTGCGGCACGATGTCCCTCATTTCCCGCAATTCCCAGATCGCGCGCGGCATCCCTGCCGCTCCGGCGGGCCAGCCGGGCCACGGCAACCTGATGACCACCAACTTCGGCGGCAACGGCTGCTGGCTGAGCGTAGACCAGAGCGTGGACACCCTCAAGGCCACCACGGGTTTCTGGTACCTGCGGGACTCCAAGGCAGCTCGCACGGGCAACGCCGAATACCAGTCCGGGCTGGCCCTGTCCATGAACCTCGATTATGAAAAATTCATCGGCAGCCGCTTCGCCATGAACGTTTACAAGCTGGCGGCGGGAAGCTCCTCCGCGGAATCTTCCGGGGAGATTGCCTCCAATGCGCTTCCGCAGGAATTCACCAAGACGGCCATGAGGACCATCATCAAGGACAATCCGTTCTATACGGAAGCCTGGTACACGCTGTTCCAGATGGAGCCGCAGGACCTCATGGGAGCCAGAAAAATGGTGGAGGAAGTGCGTGAAGCCCTGCCGGACGGCATGGGTATCAGAAAGCTCTGGAAAACGCGCAAATACGTTTCCTCCGTGGGCCGCGGCGACAAAAAGGGCAAGGACATCCTGGCCAACCACACCAAGGAATACGTCAACGTGCTCTGCTCCGTGATTCTGGAAAACGCCCTGAAGCAGGACAACGAATACAAGACCTTCCAGTGGGCGGAACTCATGTCCTGGCTCAAATCCGAATCCAAGGACAACTCTTACCCGGAACCGCAGGCCGCCTACCAGATTGCCTACGCCAAGGCACAGGGGACCGACCGGCTCAAGAGAACGGTGGACCGCGGCTTCAAAAAGGCGGTCAACTTCTACCGGAACGACAGCAACGCGCTGGCCGCGCCGAAGGACGTGGACCAGCAGGACATGTCCTTCTCCCTGGACGCCCTGTGCATGGTGCTTCCCAAGGATGAACTGATTCCCTGGATGAAGGAAATGCTGGACACCTGCCCGGACGGCTTCAAGTACAAGCCCAAGAACAAGAAGGAAACGAAAATCCACCCCTTCTACAGCGCCCTGACCAAAAACTACATGTCCCTGGTTGACGGTTCGGAGAAATCCCGCATCAAGGGTGAAATGAAAAAGGCTTCCGAAAACATCCTGAATCTCTCCAACAACAAGGGAGAAGGAGGGGAATCTTCCGGCCGCCGCCGGAGACGCTGAGCCCTCCGCCCCGTGCATCTCTACGTCCACATTCCCTTCTGCCACCGCATTTGCCCGTACTGTGCGTTTTTCAAGCACACGCCGGCTTCCACGGACATGAAGCTCTTCATCCGCGCGCTGGCGCGGGAGGCGGAATCCCGCGCCGCGGCTCTGTCGGCCAGCCGCGGCGGCGAGGCTTCCACGCTCTACTTCGGAGGAGGGACGCCCTCCATGCTGTCGGACACTCATCTGGGGAGCCTCATGGAATCCCTGGACAGGCTGATCCCCGTGGACAGCCTGGACGAATTCTCCTTTGAAGCCAATCCGGCCACCTTTACGGAAAAAAAAGTCCGCTTCTGGCGCAGCCTGGGCATGAACCGCGTTTCCCTGGGCGTCCAATCCCTGGACGCCCGCATTCTGCGCCTGCTGGGCCGGGAACACACGCCGGAACAGGCCCTCCGCTCCGTGGAGATGCTCCACAACGCCGGAATGCCCCACGTCAACATGGACCTCATGTTCGCCATTCCGGGGCAAAGCCTCTCTGTCTGGGAAAACACGCTGAAGGAAGCCGTCCGCGCCGAAACGGACCACATCTCCGCCTACAACCTCACCTATGAGGAAGACACGGAATTCTTCCGCAGCCTGTCCCGCGGAGAAAAAATCCAGGACCCGGACGAGGACGCGGCCTACTTTGAACTGGCGGAAAACATTCTGGAAGCCGCGGGAATGCGGCATTACGAAACATCCAACTACGCCAGGGAAGGCGCGCGGTCTCCGCACAACATGGCTTATTGGAAGGGGGAGGACTACGTAGGCATCGGTCCCGGCGCGGTCAGCACCATCGACGGCGTGCGCTACTCCAACACGCGGAACACGGAAACCTACATACGCACCACGCTGGAAAACGGCCTGCCGGAATCCGAACGGGAACCCGTCACCGCGGAAGACTACCGCCTGGAGCGCATCGCCCTGATGCTCCGCACGGACGAAGGGCTTCCTTTGAAATACCTCCTGCCGGAAGCCCTGCCCCTGCTGGAACGTTACCGCACTCTGGAACTGGCGGACGTCTCCGCGGAACAATGCCTCATCCTGAAAGGCCGAGGCCGCCTGCTGGTGGACGCCATCGCCGCAGAATTGTGCTGAACTGAAACTTATCCCGTAAAAAATACGGGGAGTTTTATCTCAATCAATCCTGAACTGGCGGGCCATTTTTTTCAGCCACCAGTCGCGGTGGCGCATTTCATCCCGGCTGTTTTCCAGTTCCCTGAGTTCACTGCCGCGCAGCCCACCCTTCATGTACCGTTCGTCCAGCTTGCGCATTTCCTCCCGCGTGTTCTTCCGGAGGGCCTTGTAAAACTGGGCTCCGGTTACCAGAACGCCGTCCGCGCCGCTTTTTCCCACCATGTCCATGTAAAGTTTTCTCAGCCTGTTGTAGTCCTCCACCACACGGTTGTATTTCAGGGCGGCGTACTGGTAGCGTTCCTTCCAGTCTTCCGGACCGGGATTAACCAGCCGGGACGCCACGGAACCGGGAGGGGGTGAAGCTCCCGGCGGAAGGCTGCCGGAAGGCAACGGCGTCAGCGGCGGAGCCTGGGGGACGGATTGCGGCTGCCGCGCCGGAATTCCGCTGCCCGTCATGGAGAGGGGCGCGCGCTCCGTCAGCAAGCCGTCCAGGCGCGCCTGCTCCAGGGATTCCAGCAGGCGCTGACGTTCCTTCTGCAGGACTACATTGGATTCCCTTTCCTCCGACAACGATTTTTTCAGTACCCCCATGCTGCCGGACATTTCCGTATAAACCAGGGCATACGCCCCGATGCAGCCCAGCAGGAAGCCCAGGCCCAGCATGACTCCCCTTTCCCTCCACCGCCCCGGCTTCCGCTCCGCGGCCGGTTCCGGATTTTCCGGTTCGTGTCCGGGGGAGGCGGCCAGATAGTGTTCCAGAGGACCCTCGTCAGGCATGGGCTTGATTCAGGGGGTGGAAGTGAAAATTCGTCAGGGCTGTTCCGGACGGATGCAGTCCGCGCCGAAGTACGGCACGAGCGCTTCCGGAATGCGGATGGAGCCGTCCGGCTGCTGGCAGGTTTCCAGCAGGGCCACATACAGACGCGGCAGAGCCGTTCCCGAGCCGTTCAGCGTATGGCAAAACTGGTTCTTGCCGTCCGCGTCCTTGTAGCGCAGGCGCATGCGGCGCGCCTGGTAGTCCGTGAAGCAGGAGCAGGAGGAAACTTCCAGATACTGGCCCTGGCCCGGCGCCCATACTTCAATGTCGTACGTCTTGGCGGAGGAAAAGCCGAGGTCGCCCGTGCAGAGTTCAATCACCCTGTAGTGCAGCCCCAGCTTCTGGAGAATGGATTCCGCGTGGCTGCGGAGCACTTCCAGTTCCCGGAAGGAGTCTTCCGGTTTCAGGATCTGCACCAGTTCCACCTTGTCAAACTGGTGGATGCGGATCATGCCGCGATTGATGCGTCCGGCGCTGCCCGCCTCCCGGCGGAAACAGGGCGTGTAGGCGGCCATTTTAACGGGCAGGTCGCTCTCCTGAAGAATGGTGTCCCGGTACAGGTTGGTCACGGGGACTTCCGCCGTGGGGATCAGGAACATCTGCTGGTCTTCCGTGCCGTACATGTCTTCCTCGAACTTGGGAAGCTGGCCCGTGCCTTCCATGCACTCGCGCTTGACGATGAAGGGAACGCCCACTTCCTGGTAACCGTTTTCCACCGTCTGCGTGTTCAGCAGGAAGTTGATCAGGGCGCGTTCCAGACGGGCGCCCGCGCCGCGGTACACCACAAAGCCGGAACCCGTAATGCGCGTGCCGTCCTCAAAGGAGATCATCCCCAGCCCGGCGGCCAGTTCCACATGGTCCTTCGGGTTGTCAATAGCGGGCTTTTCACCCCAAACCTTGATTTCCGGATTGGCCGTTTCATCCGCCCCCACGGGGCATTCCGCGTGCGGCAGGTTGGGAATGTTCATCAGCAGGGAGGTGAGCTGGGCGGAACTTTCCTCCGCCGCCAGGTCCAGTTCCCGGATGCGTTCGCCGATTTCGCGCACGCGCGCTTCCATGGAGGAGGTGTCCTCCCCCTTCTTTTTGAGCATGCCGATCTGCTTGGAAGTGGCATTGCGCTCGGATTGCAAAGTCTGTTTTTCCGTTTCTGCATTGCGGCGTGCTTCGTCGCACGCCAGAACGTCATCGACAAGTTTCCACGCGTCGCCGCTGCGGGGCTTCAGGCGCGCTTTCACTTCCTCCGGATTTTCTCGTATTACACGGATATCGAGCATAACGCGCACAGCTTGCACTTCTTCCCTCCGTCAGGCAAGCCAAATGAACGGCCCCAACAGAAAAACGCCATCCGGTTCCAGATGCCTCCAAAACGCACGCCGCATGCGTTACAACCCCTATTTTGCCCGGCTTCCGGCTCTCTTTCCGTAAAACTCACGAGAGGTGAATATGCCGGATTCCCGGCTGCGGAGGATTTGACGGACCGCCTCCGGAAAGCCTCTTGCTTTTTGTTCAACCGCCATTCCCATGCCTTTTCCCTGTACAGGGCACGGCATGGCGGCGAAGGCTCCAATCCCGCAAAACGGGGCATTTTCTTTCTCCACACCTACGAGGGCGTGATTTACAGAGAAGATATTTTCTTCTTCCGTAGAGAACAGAAAAACGGATGAGTGAAGGAAAATCGTCCGCTTTACCCCTGGCGCCTCCAGAATAGCGCGGGGAAGTTTGGCGGAGAAGTGAGATTCCGGCTGATCGTTCCAACTTCGGATTCCATCGGAATTCCGGCGGGTTCCGTCCGGAAAGGAGGGATTTTATGGACGCTCCATACTCCGTTTCCGTCTGGAAAACGGCCTTTTCAAAACGCGCTCCCTCCTGATTCCGGCAGACTAATTTACGCCCGGTTTCATTTGTACTTGAAGAGGACGAATGCAAAAGGCTAGTGTAGGAACACTATGCAACCAAGCGCTCGCGTAGCTGTTCTGACAGCTCCCAAGACATTTGAAATCCGTGAATATCCCATTCCCGCCATCGGCGACGACGAAATGCTGATCAAGGTGGAAGCCTGCGGCGTTTGCGGTACGGACGGCCATGAGTACAACCGCGACCCCTTCGGCCTCTGCCCCGTGGTGCTCGGCCATGAAGGCACCGGGGAAATCGTCGCGATGGGCAAAAACATCACCAGGGATACGGCGGGCAACCCCGTGAAACTGGGGGACAAGATCGTCACCTGCATCATTCCCTGCGGCACCTGCGACGCCTGCCTGAACACCCCGGCCCGCACCAACCTGTGCGAAAACGTGGGCGTGTATGGCCTGATGCCCGACGACGACGTTCACCTGAACGGCTACTTCGGCGAGTACATGGTGGTGCGCAAGGGCTCCACGTTCTTCAACGTTTCCAACATGACCCTGGACCAGCGCATCCTGGTGGAGCCCGCCGCCGTGGTGGTCCACTCCCTGGAACGCGCCAAGTCCACGGGGCTGCTCAAGTTCAATTCCGTGGTGCTCGTCCAGGGCTGCGGCCCCATCGGCCTGCTCCAGATCGCCACGCTCCGCACGCTGGGCATGGAAACCATCATCGCCGTGGACGGCAACGATTCCCGCCTGGAACTGGCCAAGGAGATGGGCGCCTCCCGCACTTACAATTTTACCCATTACGCCGACCTGAACGCCCTGCTGGACGCCGTGAAGGCGGACAACGGCGGACGTCTGGCGGATTTCGTGTTCCAGTGCACGGGCGTAGGCAAGGCCGGGGCCAATGCCTGGAAGTTCGTGAAGCGCGGCGGCGGCCTGTGCGAGGTGGGCTTCTTCATGGACGGCGGGGAAAGCGTCATCAACCACCATTTCGACCTCTGCAACAAGGAAGTAACCGCCGTAGGCTCCTGGGTGTATTCCCCGCAGGATTACCCGACCACGTTTGACTTCCTCAAGCGCGCCTACGGAATCGGCCTGCCGCTGACCAAGCTGATTTCCCACCGCTTCAAGCTGGATGAAATCACGGAGGCCCTGGAAACCAACGTCCAGATGAAAGGCATCAAGATCGCCGTGATTTGCGATTAAGCCCTCCCCTGTGCCTCTCCCCCTTCTTCCGGGCTGCCGTGCTGAAGAGTGCGGCAGCCTTTTTTGTCCGCCGGAACGGGACCGCCCACCCCTGTGCCGGAGCGGTTTTCTCCAGGTTAATCGTCATCCTGCGGAAACGCGTCTTCCCAGTCCAGGAACTCGCATTCGTTCAGAGGAGCGTTCATCAGCTTTTTCAATTCCGGAACCAGCGTATTCAATTCGTTTTCAGCCACATCTTTTTCCTCCCCAAAATAACTGGCCTCATTTCCATAGGCGTCACGGCGCAGGGAATAAATTCCCCGGAAGGAACCATCGGGATTCAGCCGGGCCTCCACGGCAAACTGGACAAGCTCACCCGGCCTTCCGCAAAAATCAAATTCATACAGCCAGGTCGCCACGGAGTACCACACGCCCGGTTCCGCATCGTCCCACGGATCATTTTCTTCATCGCCGCCATCTTCCCTCAGGAGCAGACCTTGTTCATACCATTCGTTGAGCATGCGGAACAGGTTCAGGACAGCCCCCCAATCCCGGACAGTAATCCGGCAACCCCGTCCATCCACCGTTCCCGAAAGGCAGTCAACCATTACTTCCCTGCAATCTTCCTCCATCCGGCAAAGAAAACCGGGAACCCATTCCGGCTGCGGCTCACGTTTGCCAAGTTTCCGGTTTCCGAATAAGCACACCCTGATGATTCCCAGGGAAACAGGGACAATTTGCCTCCACGGCACCGCCTTGCGCAGATTCGCCACAGCCTTGCACACATGAAGAAGCCTTTTCATAACCGATAACGTTTCTTCAGGGAAGCGCCCGGGCGGGGAGCGGACCGCAAAGGGCAAAAACGTTCAGTACGGACTTTCAATATCCTATTTTCCCCAGCGTTCCGTGATGCCGCCGTAGGAGTCGATGCGGCGGTCGCGGAAGAAGGGCCAGATGCGGCGATGGTCTTCCAGCGCGGCCAGGTCCAGATCCGCGTACAGGATGGTTTCATCGCTGACGGGGGCCTTGGCGACGATCCGGCCGTAATAGTCCGCCACAAAGGACTGGCCCCAGAATTCGCTTTCCCCTTCCGTGCCCACGCGGTTGACGGCGCAGACGTAGCACCCGTTTGCCACGGCATGCCCGCGCTGGACGGTTTCCCACGCGCAGTGCTGCTGTGCGCCCAGCAGGGGCTTTTCTTCCGGCAGCCAGCCGATGGCCGTGGGGTAAAAGAGTATTTCCGCCCCCTGCATGGCGGTGAGGCGCGCCGCTTCCGGATACCACTGGTCCCAGCAGATGAGCACGCCGATGCGGCCGAATTGGGTGTCGAACGCCTTGTAGCCCAGGTCGCCGGGCGTGAAGTAGAATTTTTCCTCGAATCCCGGATCCTGCGGGATGTGCATTTTGCGGTAGACGCCCAGGAAGGTTCCGTCCGCGTCCACCACCCAGGCGGTGTTGTGGTACAGGCCGGTGGCGCGCTTTTCAAAGCCGGAGGCCACGATCACCACGCCCAGTTCCGCCGCCAGCTTTTGATGCGCTGCCGTCAGTTCCCCGGGAATCGGTTCGGCCAGGTCGAACAGTTCGCATTCCTCCGTTCTGCAGAAGTATTCCGTGGTGAAGAGTTCCTGGGTGCAGATGATCTGCGCCCCGTTCGCGGCGGCCTCCCGGATGGCGGCTTCCGTTTTCTCCTTGTTCACGGCGGGCCGGGCGTCTGCGGACAGTTGAATGAGTGCGATTTTCGGCATGCCTCTTCCTTACCCTGTTTGCCCCCGCATTCCAAGCAGGGAAAATGCGCGCGACGCAATTATTTGATGGAAAACACGCTAAAAAATGCTATGAATCCTCAATATGGAACCAGCCAACCCCTCCCTGCCCGCCGACGACGTAGCCGCCATTGACCGTCTCGGCACCATTTACAAGGAACTCTCTGCGGAATTGAGCAAGGTCATCATCGGCCAGCAGCGCGTCGTGGAACTTTTGAGCATCGCCCTGTTTTCCCGGGGCCACGCGCTCCTGATGGGCGTGCCCGGCCTGGCAAAGACCCTGCTGATCAGCTCCGTGGCCAAGACCCTGGACCTCAGCTTCAACCGCATCCAGTTCACCCCGGACCTGATGCCCGCGGACATCACGGGCACGGACATCATCCAGGACGATTCCGCGGGCGGAAAACGCCAATTCGAGTTTATCAGGGGCCCCGTTTTCGCCAACATCGTGCTGGCGGACGAAATCAACCGCGCCCCCGCCAAGACCCAGTCCGCCCTGCTGGAGGCCATGCAGGAGCACCGCGTCACCGTGATGGGCCGCACCTTCACCCTGCTTCCCCCCTTCTTCGTGCTCGCCACCCAGAACCCCATTGAGCAGGAAGGCACCTACCCCCTGCCGGAAGCCCAGCTCGACCGCTTCATGTTCCTGATTGAAGTGGATTACCCCACGGAAGACGAGGAAATGCGCATCGCCCGGGAAACCACGGGCAACCGCAGCGAGGAACTGAAGCACATACTCTCCGGGGATGAAATCATCTTTTACCAGGACCTGGTGCGGCGCGTGCCCGTTCCGGAACATATTTATGAATACGCCGTGAAGCTGGTGCGCTCCACCCGCCCTTCCCTGGAATGGGTGAAGCAGTACGTAGCCTGGGGCGCAGGCCCGCGCGCCGTGCAGTTCCTGATCCTGGGAGCCAAGACGCGCGCCGCCCTCCAGGGCAGCTACATCGTCCGCAAGGAGGATATCGACGCTATTGTGGAGCCCGTGCTGATGCACCGCGTGGTCACGAACTTCGCCGCGGAATCCCAGGGCATCACGCCGCGCAAGGCCGTCGCCCGCCTGGCCGCGGAAGTCTGACGCGGCGGAACGCATTCACCCCCCTTCCCCGACTGTTCATGTCCACGAAGTACCTGAACCACGACCTGCTTTCCCGTCTGGGCAACCTCCCGCTGGAGGCCCGCCAGAGCATGGCGGGGAACGTGTCCGGACGCCACAGGAGCGCCAACCGCGGCTCTTCCGTGGAGTTTGCGGAATACCGCAAGTACGTGGCGGGCGACGACACCCGGCGCCTGGACTGGAAGGCCTACGCCCGGTCCGACCGGTACTACATCAAGGAGTTTGAGGCGGACACCAACCTGCGCGCCTACATCGTCATGGACCTTTCCGGCTCCATGAACTACCACCCGGAACAGGTGGAGTCCAAATACATGCGCGCATGCAGGCTGGCCTCCAACCTGGCCTACATCGGCATCCGGCAGGGGGATGCCGTGGGGCTGAGCTTTTCCCAGCAGGGGAAGGACAGCGCCGCGCTGCACATTCCCGCCTCCCGCCGTCCCGCCCACCTGAACGTGCTCATCAGCCAAATGGACACGCACCACCCCCGCGGGGAGACCGTCCTGGCGGAGACGCTGCATGAACTGGCGGAGCGCGTGAGCCGCCGCGCCCTGATCCTGATTTTCTCAGACCTGTTCACGGATACGGCAGAACTTAAAAACGCCATGCGGCACCTCCACTTCCGCAAGCACGACGTGGCCGTGTTCCACCTGGTGGACCAGTTGGAAATAGACTTCGACTTCGACCGCCCCATCCGCTTCGTGGACATGGAAGGGAGCGGCTCCCTGATTACGGAGCCGGACCTTATCGCGGACGAGTACCGCACCATCGTCTCCAACTATCTGGAAGAAACGAGAAACATCTGCACGGACATCAACGCGGACTACCGCCTGGTCCGCACGGGGGATTCCCTGGAATCCGTGCTGACGGGGTTCCTGATGGGCCGCCAGAAGAAGAAGGCGGGGAGATAGAGGCGGCGGCGCTGTCTCACGGAACGGTTGATTGCCGGACGCAATGGAGGCAGGATGGCCCGCGCGCGTTCCCGGAACGGGTTCCGCCATGTTCATTATTCCTGTTTTTCCCCACCGTGGACGTTACTCCCAAAATCATCGTGGGCCTGGGCAATCCGGGCAAGACTTATGAGGATACCCGGCACAACGCGGGGTTCATGGTTGCGGACCGCCTGGCGGACCACTGGGGATGCGTGTTCAAGGCGGACAAACAGCGCAAGTGCGAACTGGCGGCAGGCCCCGGCGTACTGCTGGTGAAGCCGACCACGTTCATGAATGAATCCGGCCTCTGCGTAGGGCCCATGATGCGCTTTTTCAAGCTGGACCCGCGCAGCGTGTTCGTCATTCATGACGAGGTGGATTTCCCGCTGGGCGTCATCAAGCTCCGGGAGAAGGGCTCCGCAGGAGGCCACAACGGCCTCAAGTCCCTGATCGCCCACATGGGCACGCAGGAATTCCCGCGGCTCCGCTTCGGCATCGGGCTGCCCTGCGGCAAGGGGAAAATGACGGGCCATGTCCTGGGAAAATTCCGCCCGGAGGAACGGGAGCTTCTGGACGTCATGGTGGCAAAAGCCGCGGACGCCGTCCTGTACACCATGCAGCACGGCCTGACCAAGGCGGGCAATATCTTCAATACCGTGCAGGATGCGTAGAAGCGTCTTTCCATCGTCCGCCGCCCTTCAATCCCAGTCCTGCTCCGGACCGAACGCCGCAAGTCCCTGCGTCCGTTGAAATTCTCTTAAGAACAGAGAACAGTTTTTCCCAAAAAGCAGGTGCGTCCGCGGTCCTGTCACCGTCCCGCCGCGGCAAAGGCTCGCAACCATCCGGACGAGGAAGGGAGGATAGTGCGCACGCGCATCTTTTTTCACCTGCCAACAGTGTATGGTATTGCTAAACAAACCGGAATCCGGTAGGCTTTTCACACGGTTTTTTTCCTCAGGACAGACCCTGCTACGTATTCATGGCTGAATTAAATTCACAGGCTCCGCGCAGACACACTCAGGCAAACAAAAGGCGGCATCCCAAGACCAAGCCCCGGAAGCGGTTCCGGGGTTTTGTCAAAAAATTCATCGCCTGGTGCCTCGTTCTGGCCCTGATCGGCGGCGCCGTGGGGTACTTCGGCTTCATGGCCGCCTGGAAGCGCTACGACAACTGGGCCGCTGAGTTTAACCTGGAACGCATCAACGACGTGGAGAAGCCGAGCATCATTTTTGACCGGAACGGGGAGGAAATAGGCCGCATTTACGTGGAAAACCGCAGTTACGTGACGCTGGATAAAATCTCCCCCGCCATGATCAACGCCCTGATCGCCCAGGAGGACTCGCGCTTCTGGGAACATCCGGGCTACGATTTCCTGGGAATTCTGAGAGCGGCCAAGGAATATGCCGGCAACAGCGGGGAGGCCAACCAGGGCGCCTCCTCCATCACCCAGCAGCTTGCCAGAAACGCCTACGACCTGAAAAACAGGGCCAAGGCGCGGAATGAAGGGAGCTTTGGCCGCAAGTTTGTGGAAATAGCCCTGGCGCGGCGCATCACGGAACGGTACAGCAAGGAACAGGTGCTGGAGTTTTACATCAACCGCGTGTACTTCGGCAGCGGGTTCTACGGCATCCGGTCCGCCTCCCTGGGGTACTTCGGCAAGGAACCCGCGGACCTGACCACGCGGGAGGCCGCCTCCATCGCCGCCCTGATCAAGAACCCGAACGGTCTTTCCCCCCTCAACAACAAGGAGGGCAACCTGAAATGGCGCAACCACGTGCTCAACCGCATGGCCAGGGAAAAGTACATCACTCCGGAAGAAGCGCAGCGGCTTTCCTCCATGGACCTGGGCCTCAACCCCAAGCCCCTGAAACGCGGAGTCTCCCACATTTACGACCGCATTTATTCGGAAATCACCGCCTATCTGGGCGAGGAGCGCGTCAACGCTGCCGGCCTGAGGATTTACACCACCATTGACAAGAAGCTTCAGGATGCTACCGGGAAGGCCCTGTCCCAGGCACTGGAAAACATTGAAAAACGCCCGGGGTACAGCCACCAGAAGGCCGCGGACTACGACCGCTTCTCAAACACCAAGCCCCGCTACCTGGAAGGAGCCGTGCTGATGGTGGACAACCAGTCCGGCGCCGTGCTCGCCTACCACGGAGGCCGCAACCACACGAACCGCCAGTACGACGTCATCAAGGAAGGCGCGCGCCCCACCGGCACGGCCATCCTGCCCTTCCTGTACGCCGCCGCCTTCGACACGGGTAAAAGCCCCGTCACCCGCATTCTGGACGACGCCATCGACAACCGCCTGACCGGCATCGGCGGCTCGGAAGGAATTCTGGGAGAATGGGGTGCGGAAAGCTCCAGGAACCGCTATGAAGGCATGATCACCGCCCACCGCGGCCTGGCCGCCTCCAAGATAGCCGCCTCCCTGCGCATGGGCATGGACATGGGAACGGCCCCCTTCATCAAGAAACTGGCGGACTTCGGCATCCGCAAACCGGTGCGGGAAGCGGGAAGCACGGAGGTGAACCCAGTTTACCGCCCCAAGATTTTCGTGGGAACGGAACCGGCCTCCCTGACGGAAATGACGCTGGCCTACACCGCCATTCCCAACGGAGGCTCCCGTCCGGAAAACATCTACTATCTGGACAGGATAGAGGACGAAGAGGGCCGCCTGATCTGGGAGTCCACCCAGGCCATTGAAACCAGAAACAACGCCCAGGTCCGGAAAGGAGCCGCCTCCACGGCCACGGCCTTCCAGCTTCACAACATCCTGCATTCCTCCCTGAAAAACGGTTCCGCCCAGCGGGTGGCGGACAGTCTGCCCGGAAATTTCAAGGGCGGCGTCAAGACCGGCACCACGTACGACTTCGGGGACAACTGGCTGTTCGGCTATGACGACCGGGTGACCTGCGGCATCTGGATCGGCTTTCTGGAAGGGAAAAAACCCATCTACAACGGCGCCTTCTCCTCGGACACCTGCGCCTCCATCCTCGGGACGGCCTTTAAGGAATCCGAACGCCTCTTTCCCGCCGGGGAACTGGAGCCCCCGCCCAGCGTGGAGCGCGTGGAAATCTGCCTGACGACCGGAAAGCGGGCCACCCACAGCTGCTACGACATCGACCCGGTGGACAAGAAATACCGCCGCCACACCATGTTCGAATACCTCCGCAAGGGGGATTCCAGCCTGCCCTTCTGCGACCTGCACGGAGAAGACCCCGCCGCGCCGTCTTCCCCCTTCACGGCACAGAACCGGATTCTTCCCCTGCCTCCCATCCTCCCCGTCAAGCCCATCCTGATGGGGGACGATCCCTACCACACGGAACTGAACCAGGGACCGCCCAACCGCAACTTCGAACTGCTGGGCACGAATGAAAACGTGCCGGAGGCGCAGGCCCTTTCCTCCGATCCCGTCGCCCCGGACCATGCGGACACGAGCATCACGCTTCCCGCTCCCAAGCCCATCGCCATTCCGGTTCCGGAATTCATCCACCTGTAACACGCATTTTTCCCATGCCATCCCTTCCTCAGGACACGGTCGCCTGCTCATGCCCGGCATGCGGCAATCTTTTTGCCGTCAAGACTTCCTTTTTGGGCCGGCAGGTAAAATGCCCCATTTGCAGCAACCCCGTTACGGCCGCGCAACACGCTGAGAAACCGGACGAAGAGGAAGAATGCCTCCCCTGCCGCTGCAACACATGCAGCAATCCGTTCGCCGTCAAGCTCTCCAGCCTGGGCTCCCAGGTCAGGTGCCCTGTCTGCAATTCCGTCACTACAGCCACCAGGGACGCAAAACAGCAGGAAGCCGTTTCAGAGGCAGCGCCGGAGGCGGAGGCAAGCTCCCCCGCGCCGGAAGTGGAAGAAAAGAAAAAACGCCCTCTTCCCCCGGTTTCCGAACGTTTTCCCTCACCGCAAAAGAAGGCGGATATCCGGGATCTCCCCCGGCCCAGGGAAGCGCCTCGCGCTCCGGAACGGAACACCACGAAAATCCGCAAGCGCGGGGAACGGAAAGAGGAGGCCCCGGCGATTGCCACGGCGGGCACCTCCGCCCTGGCGGAAGAATTGCCCGAATACAATTCCCCCTCCGCCGGAACTGCCGGGGAGGAACGCAAAACCACCTGGCCTGTCTGGCTGTTTGTCTCCGGACTGGTTCTCGCCGTCCTGGGCGTGTTCATGTTCCTCCGCGGCAATGACCTGGAGGCGGAAGGCGGCAAGATCCTGGACGTCTCGGAAAAATTCGTGGATCACGAGGCTGATTTTTCCACGGAAGCGGATGACGCCATGATGCAGGCCCTGAGAGAAAAGGCGGAACAATACCAGACGGCCTTCCAACACCGCAGGGAGGAGGACCGGAAAGCGGAATCCGTAGCCAGACACATCACCGCCGCCATGAATGAACTGGCCCTGTACTGCATGGCAGGGTCCGACGAGGAACGGTTGAACTACGTTATTTCCCCCGCCGCCACGCGGCCGAAGATGGCGCACTGGGCCAAATACGCCCATTACAAGGATTACCTGCCCCATGAACCGGGAAAGAGCTCCAAGAACGGCGACCTGCTCCAGGTTCCCGTGCTGATGGACGACAATACGATGCGCCCCGCCGTATTCCTGTATGACCACGACTCCAAAAAATGGCGGCTGGACTGGGAGGCGTGGGAGGGCTATTCCCCCATTCTTCCGGATGAATTGAAGGAAAAACGCCCCTCTTCCCCCGTTCCGGTGAGGGTGACTATCAGCATGTCCAACCATTATGCGGCCCCGTTCCTGGAGGAATCCGCCCCGGAAAGCTACCGCAGCACCGCCTACATTGCCTTTACGCTGGAATTCCCCAACGGGGAACGCCTGAACGCCTATGTGGACAGATATTCCCCGCTGGCGCTGGAACTGACCAAGCTGCTTTACAACGGCGCCGTGCGGGCCTGCGTTTCCATTCACTATCCGGCGGACCTCCCCGAGAGCCAATCCGTCATCATAGACAGGCTGGAGTTTCCCGGCTGGATGAGCGAGGCCACCCGGAAGCTTCTTCCCAAAAACAACTGACCATATTAACCGGATTACCTGTTTTCATGAGTTCCAAGGCATTAGCGCAGACACAGGACAAGGCCCTCCAGCTCAATCTGGCGGCCTCCATTTACGGGACCTTTGCGGAAATCGGCGCCGGGCAGGAAACGGCCAACTGGTTTTTCCGCGCTTCCGGCGCCGCCGGCACCGTGGCAAAAACCATCTCCGCCTATGACATGACCGTCAGCGACACGCTGTACGGCCCCGTCAAGCGCTACGTCTCCGAAGAACGCCTCAAGGGAATGCTGGACTATGAATTCTCCCAGCTCATCAACCGCCTGGGCCCCAAGCGCGGAAAGGACACCCGCTTCTTTGCCTTCTGCAATACGGTAAAGGTAAAAGGCTACCGGGACAACGGCCCGTGGAACGGCTGGATAGGCGTACGCTTCCAGCTGAAGCCGGAAGCCGAGCCCTCGGACCTGATCATCCACGTGCGCCTGAATGATCCGGACCACGACAGCCAGATGAAGGACCTGGGCATTCTGGGCGTCAACATCCTGCACGCCGTCTTTTTCAAAAGGGACCGGCTGGAGGAGTTCATTGAAGCGCTGGTGGACAACCTGGACCCCCGGCTGGTGGAAATAGACGTGGTCCGCTTTGAAGGCCACGGCTTCTCCATGGTGGACAACCGCCTCTTTGCCCTGCAATTGGTGAAATCCGGCCTGACTCCGGCCACCCTGTTCCTGGCCAGCGGCCAGGTGGCGCAGGCGGCGGACGTGCTGTACAAGCGCCCCATCGTGCTGATGAGGGGCAGTTTCAACCCCGTCTGCAACCTGCATCTGGAAGTCATGTCCCAGGTGAAAAAATGCTTCCTCAACCACATCAATGAAACACAGGCGGACCGGTGCATGGAAATCTGCGAGATTTCCATGAACAACCTGCTGCGCGGCGGAAACGTGGACCATCTGGAATTCCTGGACCGCGCGGACAGCCTGAAGGCGCTGGGCAAAAACGTGCTGATCACCAAGATGCCGCGTTTCGACAACCTCTCGGAACTGCTCGCCCGCTACACGAAGGAACCCATCGCCATCGCCCTTTCCATCGGCCTGCTCAACGAACTGTTCAAGGAAAAATGGACGGAAGACATTCCCGGCGGCATTCTGGAATCCTTCGGCCGCACCTTCCAGAACAAGACGCGCCTGTATGTCTCCCCCTGGCTCAACCGCAAATCCGGGGAATTCGTCACGGCCAGAACTTTCCGCGCCCCGGAACAGTACGTGCACCTTTACCAGCACTTCCTGGCCAACGAACTGGTGGTGGACGTCCCCTTCTTCAACGAATACCTGCTGCGCCACACGCCGCGGGACATCCAGCGCATGATCGCCGCGGACGAGGACATCTGGAAAACCCTGGTCCCGGCGGAGGCGCACCGCTCCGCCCTGCACTTCCGCTGACGTCCGCGCGGCTGAACTCCTTTAATCAGGAAAACTTAACAAGATTGTCTTGCCATGCGGCAGGAAAATCATTAAGGTCTCCGAGTTCCATTTTTATCATGAATACCATTATTATCGGCTCCCAATGGGGCGACGAAGGCAAAGGCAAAATGATTGATTTCTTAACGGAATCGGCCGACGTGGTAGCCCGCGGCCAGGGCGGCAACAACGCTGGCCATACCGTTATCGCCAACGGGAAGAAGTATATTCTGCACCTTGTCCCCTCCGGCATCCTGTGGCCGGGCAAGCTCTGCGTCATCGGTAATGGCGTCGTGCTGGACCCCGTAGGCCTGGTGGAGGAAATCAACGAACTCCGCGGCCAGGGCGTTTCCATCACCAGTGAAAACCTTCTCATCTCCGACCGCGCCCACGTGGTCCTCCCCTTCCACAAGGAAATGGACGCCGCCCAGGAATCCGCCCTCGGCAAGAAAGTCATCGGCACCACCAAGCGCGGCATCGGCCCCACGTACGCGGACAAGGCTCGCCGCATCGGCGTGCGCATGGCGGACATGCGGGACCCCGCCATTTTTGACGAAGTATTGCGCCGCCGCATCAGGATGGCGAACGCGGAAATGGAACGTATGGGCCTGCCCGCCATGGACGAAGAAAAGATGGTGAAGGAAGTCAGCGCCGCCGCGGACGTGCTGCGCCCCCACATCACCAACACCATCCCGGTCATGAACGAGGCCATCGCCGCCGGAAAGAGCATCCTCTTTGAAGGCGCCCAGGGAGCTTACCTGGACGTGGACTTCGGCACCTATCCGTTCGTCACCTCCTCCAACACTTCCTCCGCCGGGGCCTGCACCGGCACCGGAGTGCCCCCCCACAAAATCGACCGCATCATCGGCGTCTGCAAGGCCTACACCACCCGCGTGGGGGCCGGCCCCTTTGTCACGGAAGATGAAGACATCTCCAACCATCTGCACAGCATGGGCCGCGAATTCGGCGCCACGACCGGGCGCCCCCGCCGCTGCGGCTGGGCGGACGGCGTGCTGCTCCACTTCTCCGCCATGTTCAACGGCTTTGACGAAATGGCCATGACCAACCTGGACGGCTACGACAAGTGCCCGGAAATCAAAATCTGCACGGGCTATGACCTGGACGGGGAAATCCTGGCCTATCCGCCCGCCACGGTGGACGAATGGGAACGCTGCAAGCCCGTTTATGAAACCATGCCGGGCTGGCTCCAGGACATTTCCTCCTGCCGCTCCTGGGAAGAGATTCCGGAAAACGCCAAAAAGTTCGTCAAACGCATGGGCGAGCTCATCGGCTGTCCCGTCACCACCATAGGCGTGGGACCCGACCGGGAGCAGACGATCGCCGTCAAATAACCCCTCCGGGAAAAATATCCTTTTTCCTATCTTTCAGGACTGTTCCGCCATCATTGATGCGGAGCAGTCCTTTTATTTTGAATCCTTTTCAGAGCGCACCGGATTTATAATCCGGAAGTCAACGAAAAAATCTGGAGAAAAGTTGATTAGGGATAATAAGACATATAAGGATGACAGGAATAACAGGAAGCTTCAAAATTCCCCTGTCATTCCTATCATCCTTATGTTCCCTCCCATAGGCTTCCTTGCATTGCAGCGTTGATTTATCACGGATTATAAATCCGAATATCTTTTTGTTCAATTTCAACAATTTTTAACCAATCATGAAAAGGACCTTATTTATTGCAGGCGCCCTGCTTTGTTCCGGGCTGGGCGTACAGGCCGCCACTCTTAAATATTATTACGATTTCAACAAGCTCAACGGAAGCCTGTCTTCCCTGAACGACAATAATCTGGCGGGAGAAACAGCAGGGACCGCCGCATTCAGCGGCGGCGGCTGGATCAATTATACGGACGGATATGAAGGAAAGGGCTACGACAGCCGCTCGAACGGAGGCCAGCTCACCCTGGGGTCCGCCGACAGCGGACTGGGCCTGAATACGGAGGACGGATTCAGCCTTTCCATTGCCGTCAGGGATTTCTCCCCCGGGAAGGCCCAATCCACCGCTCTTTGGAAAGGGCTGCTCACTTTCACTTCCGGAAGCGGACAAACCATGTATCTTCAAAAGGACTCCGGAGACGCCTCCAACGCCGGGGAATGGGCCGCCTATTGCGGCGGAAACGTGGGCAACTGGGCCAACCTGACCATCTCCAGGGATTCCTTCTCCAATATCGTCATCACCTTCCAGGCCGGAGAGCTGAACATTTATCTGGACGGCCAGCGCAGAATAAGCGCTTCCGGAGTCAATTTCACAGGGGATGTCCAGTCGCTGAAGCTGGCTTCCACGGCGGATACCACCATGGATGACCTACAGTTGTATTCCGGCGTCTTGAACAACGATGAAATCGCAGCCCTGGCCGCCAATCCGGCCCTCCCCGTGCCGGAACCCGCAACGGCCGCATTAGGCATGCTGGGACTGGCCGCGGCGGGATTCCGCCGCCGCAGATACTGAAGGGCATCACTATGCGGCAATTGACTTTTTTCACGGGAAAGCAGGCTTGCCTTGTTTTCCCGTTTTTTTCATCTAACATATTTCCATTATACATTTCCCATGAAAATTACTTCACTTCTGTTCGGTATCTTTGCCGGCTGCATTTCTCTTCCCCTTGCCTGCGCCGCCGACTATACATGGAATGGCGGCAACGCCTCCTGGACGGATTCCGGAGCGTGGCTGCTGGACGGCAGCGCCGCGGACTGGGTCAACGGCAGCAACGCCCTGTTCCAAACCGGCTCCACGCTTGCCATGGGCAGCGGCATCAATGCCTCCGGCCTCCTTTACGAGGGAGTGGCCGTCACGCTGAACGGAGGTTCCCTGACCCTGGCCGGGAACGCTTCCGGCAGCAACGGAGGTTCCGCCACCCTCTCCGGAACGGCACTGACCCTGAACGCCGCCCTGGCGGAAGACGCGTGGACCGTCCGGGATACCAGCCTGAGCGGTTCCTCCACACTCACCAAAACGGGAAACGGAACGGTCACCTTATCCGGAACGCATACGGCGAATGGAACCTGGAACATTAATGAGGGAACCCTCGTGTTTACAGGTACCAGGGATATTACGGCGGGAGGGAAGATCAATATTGCCTCCGGCGCCGTTCTGGATGCCAGCGGAGGACGCCTGTTCCATGCCGCCAACTACGCCTCCAACTGGGAGCAGTCTACCATTACCTTGAACGGCGGCACGCTTAAGCTGAACCAGTTCGGCTACAATTCCGCCTCACTGGGATGTTTGCAGAATAATTTTTACGCCCTCAAATTCGCCTCCGGCACCACCAGCCGCGTCGTGATTTCCCAGGGATACGAGTCGGGAGGCACCGGCAGCCGGGGCATTTACATTGCCGGCTGGGGCACCACCGCCGTGATTGAACTGGGAGCCAACCAGACCTTCACCTGGAGTTCTTCCAACGCTCAGAATTTTGATTCCATCGTCTGCGAGTCCGGCGCAGGAAGCGCCCTGCAACTGGTCGTCGGGGAAAATTCCGTGTTCAATTTCGACCAGAAGTTCGCCAACAAGAATACGGCCAACGAATACGGAGCCCCCACCACCTCCAATTTTTCCGGCTTGAGCCTGATTAAATCCGGCAGCGGGGAACTGGTCATCAAGCGGGCGAATACAATTTCCTCCGGCCGCGTGGTACGGGTGGATGCAGGCAAACTGACGCTTGACGTGGACAACGCCTTTGGCACGGGCTCCGGCCTGGGCAGCGTGGATATCGCCTCCGGAGCCGTGCTTTCCATGAACGGGCACACGCTGAACAACACCATTGAGGTGGTTTCCGGAGCCACGCTGGACATGGGGGACAGTTCCTACGCCAGCCTGGTCAACTGGCATGAAGGCGGCACCCTCCTGAATACGGAGAACAACAAGGGCACGCTCAACATCATGACCCGCACGGAGCTGGAACTGGGGTCCAAGTCCTGGGCCGGGAGCGTGGTCACGGACACGGACACCGTTTTTACGCTGACCGCAAACCAGAACCTGGACGCACTGGAGGGCGCCGTCAACTGCTGGATAGGCGGCAGGGGAAACAACAACACGCTTCAAAGCATTTCCTTCACGGGAGGCCACGGCATCAACATTGACAATTACGGGGCCAAATGGGCCGTCATCCTTTCGGAAAACGTCACCTTCCAGGACACCGGGGACCTGACTTTTTCCAACAATGCGGCGGACATGGCCAATACGGACGCCCTGTACGGAGCCGGAGCCATCGCAGCCAACGATACGGTCACGTTCAGCGGCACCGGAGCTCTCACATTCACCAGCAACAGCGTCCGGGGAGATTCCGCCGCCTCCGGAGGGGCCATTTACGCTTCCGGCGGAGCAGTATTCACCAATACGGGAGCCATCAGCTTTACCGGAAATACCGCCATGACGCACGGAGGCGCCATTCATGCGGGAGGCACCACGGGCAGCCTGGCATTTTCCGATATTGCGGAAGACATTTCCTTCTCCGGCAATACGGCGGGAGAAAACGGAGGAGCCATCAACAACGATTTTGAGACCGTGGAATGGTCCGGCGTCGGAAACGTTTCCTTCACCTCCAACCATGCGGAGGCAGGCTCGGGAGGTGCGATCTGGACCGGGATGGACATGACGGTGGATACGGCCGCCTCCTTCACCGTGACGGACAACCAGGCAGGGGACGGAGGAGGAGGCGGCATCTACGCAGGCGGCAGCGTTTCCTTCTCCGCCGTGGACAGCATCACTTTCTCCGGCAACGGCGCCTCCACCTACGGTGGGGCCATTTCCGCCTACAACGACATCACCATTTCCGATTCCGGAAAGGTCACCTTTTCCGGCAATACGGCCGGTTACGACGGGGGAGCCCTGGATGCCTGCAACGTCACCATTTCCGGAAACACGGATACGGTCCTGTTTGAGAACAACAGAGCGGACGGCGACGGCGGAGCCGTCAGCCTGCAAAGCGGAGGCTCCCTCACCCTGGCAGCAAACCATGCGGACATCATTTTCCGCGGCAATACCGCGCAAGACGGAAGCGTACGCAACGCCATTCACTTTAACGACAGCGCCACGGCCTCATTCAACGCCGGGACCGGGCACCGGATTCTTTTTGAAGACGGCCTCAGTTCACTGGAAGATACCGTTGTAGAAATCAACGTCAATGAAGAGGCGGGGGCAGAAGGCACCGTTTCCATGTCCGGAGCGGACAGCCAGTCCGGCATCAAGGCCAATACCACGGTGCACGGAGGCACGTTTTCCGTCGGCAACGGGGCTTCCTACGGCTACCACTCCTCCGACTGGAGCGCGGAAGACACGCGCACTTCCTTCACGGTCAGCGGCGGAACGCTGCACATAGGCGAACAATCCGCCTTGAACGCGGCGGATGTGAGTTTTGCGGACGGCACGCGTTTTTCCGTCACGGGAACCGGCAGCCTGAACACGGACACGCTGACCCTGGGCAACGGCGTTTCCATCATCGGAACGGGGACGGGCAGCTTTTCCATCACCGCCGCCGCCATTGACATGTCCAGCGGCATCACGATCGACCTTTCACAGGGTGTTCAGGTAGGCCTGGTCCTGCATGCGGATACGCTGACGCTGGGCGGCAGCCTGGCCCTTGACGACAGTGCCGTGGATTACACCGCCCGCCCGTGGCAGGCCGACAGGTCCTGGCTGGTCATGGATGCGGACGGCGTCACGCGGACGGACGGTGAATTTTCCGGGGCTCTTTCCGGCCTTTCCAGTTCCTCCACGGTCACGGCAGGCGACCTGGGGCTGGAAGGCTATGACCCCTCTCTGGAACTGGGCCACTGGGAACTGCGCTGGGATGAAAACCACGCCCTGCACCTGGACTGGATTTCCACCGGACTCAGCGTCCCGGAACCCTCAACTTCCGTCTTGCTTCTTCTGGCGGTCGGCGGCATGCTTGCCGGAAGAAAACGCTTCCATTAAAAACATCCACACCCTTCAACCATGAACAACATCATCAAACCGGCATTGTGCGCCCTGGCTCTGGGCGTTTGCGGCGCGGCCCCCCTTTTTGCGGCGGCAGCTACGGCCTCCTGTGAACAGACACATTCCGTCCTGTACGCGGGGGGTGTCAGCCAGGCCATCATGAAAATCAAGGTAACCGTCACGGAAACCAGCCAGATATTGAAAGGCATGGCCTTTTCCATGGCGGGAACCACCTCCGTTGCGGACATCGCCAAGGCGCAAATATTCGCGTCCGGAACCACTCCGTATTTTTCACCGAATTCGGGCCAGGCCAACCGCCGCGCCGTCCCCATCCTCAACACCATTTCCAAAGGCGCGAAAACTCTCCAGTTTGAAGGGAGCCATCCCCTCTCCCCCGGAGACAACTATTTCTGGCTGTGCGTGGACCTTATCCCCAGGGCGCGCGGGTTGAACAAGGTGGACGCCGCCTGCACAGGAATCGCCCTGCTGGAAGACTCCAACATCGCCATTTCCAATCCCTCTCCGGAAGGCTGCGCCCAGGTTTACCCCTACCAGTTCCGGGTGGTTCCCTACTACCGCCACACCAACCTGATGCAGTGGAACCGCGACCAGTTGAATGCGCAGCATTTCAAATCCTTCACGGACCTTATTTACTTCAACGTGGGCTGCGACACCGACGGGAACCTGACCGGGCAGAACAACGAACAGTTCCTGAACGGACTGGACAAGCTCAAGAACCTGCGCGGCAATGCGGGCAGCAAGATCATTCTGGGCGTGGCCCACTGCGACGCGGGCATGACGGCCATCACGGCCGATCCGGAAAAGCGGGTCAAATTCGCCCGTCAACTGGTTTCCTTTGCCAAGGAAAAGGGCTTTGACGGCATCGACATCGACTGGGAATATCCCGACAACGATACCCAATGGTATTATTTTTCCCTGTTCCTGGGGGAAGTCCGTTCCGCCATGGGCGCCAACGGCATGTCCCTGAGTTCCGCCATTAATCCGTACTACCTGGCGCCTACCTCGGAAATGATGGACCTGCTGGACTTCGTCAATGTCATGAGCTATGACCGTGGCGGCCAGCATTCCACCTATCCCGATATGGTGACGGATGTGAACACCATGCGGAATAAAAACGTGCCGGACTGCAAAATCGTGATGGGACTGCCGTTTTACACGAATGAAACGCGCTCCAACCGCAACTGGGACGCCCAGAAAGGCTATTCCACCGTCATCCAGCTCTATCCCAACATGGCTCCCGGAACGGATACCTGCACCATCGACGGGCAGCAGCACTATTTCAACGGCATCACCACCATCAAGAAAAAATGCCAGTACGTAAAAACCCAGAAGCTGGGCGGCGTGATGATCTGGTGTTATGACGGCGATCTGCTGCTGACGCACGCCAAATCCCTGGCAAAGGCCATGTTCGGCGTCATCAAGCAACAGGCTGTCCGCTAACCGTTAAAGACATGTTTTTTTCAAACGGGCGTTCCTTTCCGGGAAACGCCCGTTTTTTCATGTGGTCTTTTTTGTGGTCCGGAAACTCCGGGATTGTCATCATAAACATGCTCTGGCATCATCCGCCTGAACTTCTTCATAATACATGAATACGTCACTGAAACTCCACGGCCTGGTGGCCGCCGTACATACACCGTTCAAAGCGGACGGCTCCCTGAACGCCTCCAGTGTAGACGCCCAGGCCAAACTGCTTGCCTCCCAGGGCATCAAGCTCGCTTTCATTACCGGCAGCACCGGTGAGTCCTCCTCCATGCAGCTTGCGGAACGCAAGGAAATCTACTCCGCATGGAAGGAAGCCTCCGCCAGGCATGGTGTTCAGGTGATCGCCCATACCGGCTCCAACAGCGTCCGGGACGCGAGGGAACTGGCCGCGTTCGCCCAGGAATGCGGCTTTGTGGCCACCAGTTCCCTGGCCCCCTCCTATTACAAGCCCGCCACGGTCCAGCGCCTGGTGGAATGCTGCGCCTTTGCCGCTTCCGGAGCTCCCGACCTGCCCTATTACTACTATGACATTCCCGTGCTGACGGGCGTGCGCTTCAATCCGGTCGATTTCATCAAGCTGGCCAAGGAGCAGATTCCGAATTTTGCGGGCATCAAATTCACCAATCCGGACCTGGTCCTGTACCAGACCACCCTGAATTACGACGAAAACGTGGATATTCCGTGGGGCGTGGACGAATGGTTCACGGGCGCCCTGTCCGTCGGTGCCAGGGGTGCGGTGGGCAGTTCCTTCAACTTTGCCCCGGCCCTGTACCAGAACCTGATCAAGGCCTTTGAAGAGGGAGACGTGGAAACGGCGAAGGACTGCCAGTGGAAGTCCGTGCAGATGATCAACATCCTGGCCTCCAAGAGCTACATGGGATGCGCCAAGGCCCTGATGGGCTGGCTGGGCGTGGACCTGGGTCCGGCGCGTCTGCCGCAGGGCAACCCGACCGCGGACCAGCTCAAGGAACTCCGTTCCGAACTGGAAGCCATCGGCTTCTTCCAGTGGGCCATGAACTGAACCGCCTTTTCCTATGGCTGCAACGCTTGACATGCCCGCACTGGGCGCATTCTACCGCCGCCAGCTTCTGGAAGACGTGCTTCCTTTCTGGTTCCCCCGCGCGTACGACGAGAAGAACGGCGGCCTCTACCACTGCTTTGACGCGGACGGCGCCCTGGTGGACACGGACAAGTCCGTCTGGGCCCAGGGCCGCATGGCCTGGATGCTGCTGACCATGTACAACAGCATTGAGAAAAACCCGGACTGGCTCAAGTGGGCGGAAAGCGCCCTGACCTTCCTGGCCGCCAAATGCGTGGACCCTTCCGACGGCCGCATGTACTTTCATGTGGCGGCGGACGGCACCCCCATCCGCAAGCGCCGCTACGCGTACAGCGAATCCTTTGCCGCCATCGCCTTCGCGGCCCACGCGAAAGCAGCCGGCAGCGAGGAATCCGCCAAAGCGGCCCGCCACTGGTTCGACATTTTCACGGACATGTGCTTTACGCCCGGCAAAATGGCACCCAAGTTCACCGGGAACCGCCCCACGACCGGGCTGGGAACGCGCATGATTACGCTGGCCACCGCCCAGGAAATGCGCAAATACCTGGGCGACGAGGACGGATTCTACACCGGGTGGATCGACCGCTGCATCCGCGACCTGCGCACCCTGTTCATGAAGCCGGACATCAAGGCCGTGATGGAAGTAGTGGGAACGGACGGCTCCATCATCGACCACTTTGACGAACGCACATTGAACCCCGGCCATACCATTGAGGGCGGCTGGTTCGTTCTGGAGGAAGCCCGCTGCCGCGGCAATGATCCGGAACTGGTCAAGGTGGGCTGCGACATGATCGACTGGGCCTTCGAACGCGGCTGGGACCGGGAAAACGGCGGCCTGCTCTACTACACGGACGTGTACGGCAAGCCCGTCCAGGAATACTGGCACAACATGAAGTTCTGGTGGCCGCACGACGAGGCGCTCATCGCCATGACCCTCGCCTACAAGCTTACCGGGGAGGAACGCTACGCCATCCGGCACAACATGGTGCACAACTGGGCTTTCTCCCATTTCCAGGACGTGCAGCACGGCGACTGGTTCGGCTACCTGAACAAGGACGGCTCCAGGGCGAACACCCTCAAGGGCAGTCTCTGGAAGTCCTTCTTCCACCATCCCCGCGCCATGTGGTGCTGCGCCCATTACTGCGGCGCCATTTAACGGCAAAATAAAAGCAATCCCTGTTCAAACGGCTGTCCTGTTATCCCGGGGCAGCCGTTTTTCCGCAATTTTCACGCTGCTGGACGCCTTCTTCATCCGGCACGTCTTCATATCCTTTCATGGCATAACAGGCATAGGCGTCCCAACCTTGGAAGCTGTGTGACAAGCGCCGGAAATTGTTCTGTACCGGAGCGCCGTATCCCAGTACTTCACGCCTCCCATCATGATGGCTCTCACACGGGACGGCTCCACGCCGTCCGTCTTCCGGACGGAAACGGCGCTTTTCCACAATAACAAGGATCGCTCAGGGAAGAAGAATGTCTTCCGTACGCACCACCACATCGCCGGGGTCCAGCATGGCGTTGATCAAAGAACAGAAGCGGAACTTTTTCACGTCCTCCGCTTTCAAGGGGCGGCATTCCATCCTTCCCCGTTCCAGCAGGAACGCGCGCTTGGTGCCCGGCAGCAGGAAGGTATCCGGAGCCACCCAGCGGGAGCCGTCCCCGAATACGACATTGCTGTAGCGGGTATCCGTCACCAGGCCGTTCCGGAGAATGAGGGCTTCCTCATCCCCGCCCAGTCCCGCGCCCACGGCCGCCAGGGCCGTCCTGTCCTCCCACTTGCAGGAGTAATCCAGGTGCGGGGCTTCCACGCACACCAGCTTTTTCACCCTGCGGGGTTGGTAGGGTGAAAATACGGGGGCTTTCACCCGTCCCTGCGTGTCGTAGGTAATGTGGCATTTATAGATGCCGCTGCCGGGGCCCGGACAGGAAGCCAGCACGGCCGCCAAATCCGGAACGGGCGCATCTGCCGCGCCGTACAGCTCCATCGCCTTCCCCACCCTTTGCTGATGCCAGGGGAGCAGGCAGGGCGCGCCATCCGCCCACTTCACGGTTTCAAAGATCAAACGGCACATAGACTTTGGCAATTGCTTCCCGGTATTCATCTTCCATCCGGCTCATCACGGTGATTCCCCCTCCGCTTTTATAGACAAGGTTCGCCCCGTCCTCCTCCATGAAGCGGATGGCTACGGCGGAGTCCAGGTCCCTTCCGTTGAAAAAGCCGAATATCCCCGTATAAAATCCGCGCACCATGTCTTCCGCCTCCGCAATGGCGCGGCAGGTGGCTTCCTTCGGCGCGCCCGTTACGCTTCCGGCGGGGAGCAATGCCATCATGATCTCTCCCAGGCGGGAAGGCCAGTCTTCCGGCAAGGCGCCGCAAATTTCGGAGCTGCATTGCAAAATCGTCCCTCCGCGCGTTTCCACGGGGCTGATGTAGCGGTAGCGCTTCACCCGCACCCGGGAGGCCACCATGGAGAGGTCGTTCCGCATCAGGTCCACAATGGTGGCGGACTCCCGGTTCTCCTTTTCATCCTCCTCCAGCCAGCGCCGGGCTTCCGGCGTGGCGGCATCAGCCGTTCCCTTCATGGGAAATGTGGAGATTTCCCGTCCCCGCACCCTCACGAACGGTTCCGGGGAAAAGCAGGCGCAGGCGCGGCCATGCACTCCGGGAACGGAGGCGTCCGGTCCCAGCAGCATCCTGTACGGAGCCTGCGCGAACCGGAACAGATGGTGAAGCGTCAAATTCGTCTTTACCGGAGTGGCGACGCACAGGTTGAGCAGATAGGAATCGCCGCGCAGCAGATGGGCGCGCACGGAAGAGAAGGCGGCGGCATACCGGGACAGGGGACAGGGAACGGGCTCAAACCGGATTTGCTCCGGCAGGGGAGGACAGTCCCCCAATCCACCGCGTTCCCCCAGCGGCAGGGAAAAGGCCGCGGAGCGCCCCTGCCTCTCATCTTCCCTTTCAAACAGCAGGTTGTGCTCCAAATCATGGGAAATCACGAAGAAAAACGGAGTGCCGGCCCGGCCCAGGCCATTCATGCGGCGGATGGTTTCTTCCCGTGTGTACATTGGCGGGATTTATTTTATCATGTGCGTGCCATGAGTCAACCGAACGTCTGGATCATCGACCACCGGGATTCCTTCACCTGGAACCTCGCGGAACTGGCCGCGGCCACGGGCATGGCCGTTCCGCGCGTGGTTCCCCATGATTTTCCCGGCCTGGAAGACGCAGTGCGGAAGGGGGAAAAGGTCATCCTCTCCCCCGGTCCGGGCGTGGTGCACGATTCCTGCCACAGGGCCACTTTCCGCCTGCTGCGCCGCCTGCCGCCGGATATTCCGGTGCTGGGGGTCTGCCTGGGGCATCAAATCCTGGGCGTCCACTTCGGAGCCGCTCTGGAACAACTCCCAGGCCCGCTCCACGGAGCGCGGACGCAGATACTCCGCTCCGGCCCGTCTCCCCTTTTTGCCGGGCTTCCGGAGGAATTCCCCGCGGGCCTCTACCATTCCTGGCGCCTGTCACGGGAGTCGTGGCCCGATGAACTGATTGTCACGGCGGAAGACGGCCGGGGCCATATCCAGGCCATGCGGCACCGCACCCGCCCCGTGTACGGCATCCAGTTTCATCCGGAATCCATCCTGACTCCGTCCGGCAGCCTTATGCTGCGCAATTTTCTGGCGCTTTCTCCGGAATAAAGGGGCACTGGCGGCGCATGCAGGAATTCCCCCATGCCCGGAACGGGGATGAACAGGACCGCGCCGGAAGTTGTCTCATTCCTGTACATGTCCGGCGCACTCCGCAGTCCGGCCCATCCATCACAGCCTCCATTTCATGAATACACAGGATGAACTCAAGATCAGGGACATGGAAATCCTGTTCCAGCCCTTCCATTCACGCAAGCTTGACACCCCCACGCGCATCGTCCTGCCGGCCATGACCCGGGGATTTTCCCCCGGCGGCGTGCCCACGGACGAGGTGGCCGCCTACTACCAGCGCCGGGCCAAACATGAAGTGGGCCTCATCATCACGGA
Organism: Akkermansiaceae bacterium; assembly: GCA_021202525.1. Taxonomy (GTDB): domain Bacteria; phylum Verrucomicrobiota; class Verrucomicrobiia; order Verrucomicrobiales; family Akkermansiaceae; genus Akkermansia. The sequence continues at coordinate 38,970 of JAJQCV010000096.1, forward strand.
AGGCACGTTTATTGACGAGCCGAGCGCCTCCCCTTCCTCCAACTATCCCAATTTTTTCGGCGGCGCGCCGCTCCGGGGCTGGAAAAAAGTGCTGGAAGCCGTCCACACGACGGACTGCAAGATAGCCCCCCAGCTCTGGCACGTGGGCATGACACGGCCCTTCAAGGGTGAAAACCTTCCCAACCCGGAACTTCCGCCCATCGGGCCTTCCGGCATTGACGTGAATACGCTCCGGCAGACGACGGACCCCATGAGCGCCGCCAAGATAGAAGAGGTGATCGACGCCTTTGCCCGTGCAGCCGCGGACGCCAAAAGGCTGGGATTCGACGGTGTGGAGATTCACGGGGCCCACGGCTACCTGATCGACCAGTTTTTCTGGAAGGAAACCAACAGGAGAACGGACGAGTACGGGGGAGACCTGGTGGGGCGCACCCGCTTTGCCAGCCGCATCATTCATGCCGTCCGCAAGGCTGTAGGCAGCCAGTTCCCCATTATTTTCCGCTTTTCCCAGTGGAAAACCGGGCATTACGACGCCAAGCTGGCGCGCACGCCCGTGGAACTGGAAGATTTCCTGACGCCCCTGACGGAAGCGGGCGTGGACATTTTCGACTGCTCCACGCGCCGGTTCTGGGAACCGGAGTTTGAAGGTTCCCGCCTGAATCTGGCGGGCTGGACCAAGAAGCTTACGGGCAAGCCGACCATTTCCGTCGGCTCCGTGGGGCTTAACCGGGAATTCACGAATGTTTTCGACGGAGGCCCGGAGGCGGAAGCCGCCAGCATCGAACCCCTGGTGGAACGGATGCAGGCAGGCGAGTTCGACCTCATCGCCGTAGGGCGCGCCCTGCTGGCGGATGCGGAGTGGGCGCAGAAAATTCACCATTCACGGGAAAAGGAAATCCGCCTGTTCACGAAGGAGGCCCTCCAGTCCCTGAGCTGAAAAAACGGGTTTCTGCGGGAAAAGCACACGGGAGACAGTCCGCTTCCGGAATGTCTCCCGGTCATTTCATGAACCCGGGCCATCGGCGGCAACGGGCATTACGGGGCCGGGGACAGGCGCTTCACGCGCCCGTTCCATTGCAAGCCATAGACGACTCCTTTTCTGACGATGTGGTAGCCGAGAAACTGTTCGGACGACTCGTCCCTGCTGTCAAGAGCAGTGATCCCCCGCGCCGCCTCCCGTTTCCACCGAATGTCATAGACGGCCCATGTGGAGGTTTTCCTTGTTTTCATGCAGATAAACATGGAAATTCACCCTACTGCCCAGGGAGTTTTTCAACAGAAGCCGTCTCTTCTCCCCTCCCTTTTTTCCGGGGACGCACGGTCAGATACAGCAGCCTCAGCACGGCCAGGGCCGGGATTTGGAGCGTCAGCAGATACCAGGGCGCGGGACCGAAGTATTCCAGAACGCTTCCCTCCGGGGCGTACCGGGTAAATCCGTAGTTCGTTCCCAGCCAGATGTTCACGGGAATGATCAGGAGAAGGTAGGCGTCGCACAGAAGCAGGGTTTTCACGTCGTCCCACGGACGGGCGCGCCATTCCAGCACCAGCGGCAGATACAGGGCGGAAACAAACAGGAGGCCATGCCCCACGAAGAAGGCGAAGAAGGCAGCGGAAGGAAAACCTTCATACAGCATGGGAGTGATCAACCCCTGGATGCTGGCCGTCAGCACGCCGAAGTACGCCGCGGCGCATGCCCAGGGCCTGCGGTACCACAGGGCAATGAAGCACACCAGCGTCATCAGGCTGCAAAAATGCAGGGGGAGCCTGTCCTGCCAGGGTTCCCAGTGTTCCCGGACGATGCGCCCGAACGTTTCCGCCAGAAAAGTCAGCAAAAACACGGCTCCCAGCACCTTGCCCACCAGGATCCGCTTTTCCATCCGGAGACGGCGGCCTCCCCACAGCAGGACTGCGGCGGCCAGCGCCACCACGCCGAGCGCCGCCCAGTGGGCCAGGCTCCAGCGGATGAACAAGGGCGAAACGTCGTCATTCATAAATCATCAGGAATATCAGCGGTCAACGGGACCAGGAGGAACATCCGGCCGCGTACAGAGTTTTCCGCTGACAGATTCCGCTTTCAGGCGCAGGACGCAGACGGCGCGCGCCATGGACGGCGTCAAGGCCGCTTCCCGTCCGGTCTGGTGCAGCATGATGCGGTTCAGGGCATGAATCTTTTCCTCGTCTTTTTGAAGAATCTCCACCATTCCCCGCCCCATGACGCTGCAATAGGAATAGCCGTACTGGCAGGGCGTATTCCCCTCCACCAGCAGATGATTCCCGTCCATCTCAAAAGCGGCTTTCGGGTTGTTCCGCAGAATGTCCAGCTTCCGCCCCTCCCTGGCGCAGTGGAAAAACAGATGCAGGGCTCCATCCCGTTCCTCATACCCGAAATTCAGGGGGACGACATACACTTCCTCCCCGTCCCACAGGCCCAGGCGGCACACCTTGCACTGCGAGACCATGGCCAGCAGGTCTTCCCTCCGGCAGACTTCCCTGTCCTTTCTTCTCATCACCTGACAGTATTCATTGATTTTTCCGCACGGAAAGAGAAGCATTCCAGCGCAGGGAACGATGACGGGAACCGGAAGGAAAGCCCCCCATTCATCGGGGGACGGCATGTATGGAAAAGGGGATGGCCGCTCATGGAACCGGAGGGACTGGCTCCGACAGGAATACAAAAAAATAGTCTGCCGGGAAAGCTTTTTACCGGGGAAAGCGGGCTTTTCCGGAATGGCAGAAATGACGCAGGGCTGGCCGCTCTCAGCCAAAATCTCCAGTATGGGAACATGATCCGTACACATCAGCAGCCAACCACCGAGGATAAAAATCTGGAACCCAAACGTTAAAAATGTTAGAAAATAATTTCATACATTCAGCAGATAAAGATATCCATTTAAGAAATTTTCATCCGCAGAAAGTACGGCGCGAACCGGGATGCAAAAGAGAGTAAAGAATACCTTGCTAAAAATCAGCATATGGCTCCTTCCAGGAGCCATGCTTATCCTGTTTTTTGTTTTTTCTCCGGATTTACACGGAAAAGAACCATGGGCCGTTAGCATGCACAATCAGGATGGAATACCCGTGGAAGGCAGCATCTCCGTCAAAAGGGACAATACGCTCCTGCAAAAACTTCTGAACCCGGTCGGATGTTTCTATCATGGCAAGTATGTCGTCAGGACGGCTCTTATCAGAGGGAAAGGAAATTTAAAGGGGATCAAAGACGGCGATCAAATCGTGGTGTTTGCCCATAGAAGCATCCTGCCCCTGATGCTGAACGTCAAGGGAACAGCCATCCTGCTGGATGCCGAAGGCTTGTCTTCCGCTCCCGAAAGTGTGACTCTCCCTCCGGATGACCGGTGCATCATTTTTACCTGTGAAGCCAGAGACGGGAAAATCAGCCTCGTTGCGGTCGGATACGCGCGATCCGGGGAAGGAATCCAGCAGTGCCAATCCATGAAGCTCATGAAGGACAAGGCCGATTAACAGGGAAGCTTTTTACCGGGAATACCCGCATTTCCTGAACAGGCCCCTCACGGGAGGCCGCCCGGTTCCGCTACATCCGCAAAGGAGGCGTCCGCCGCCTGAAGCAAGTCCGCGGGGGCAAGTTCGATCTGGCATCCCAGGCGCCCCCCGCTCACCACGATTTCCGGCAGGGCTTCCGCGCCGGAGTCAATCACGGTGGGATATTTTTTCTTCATGCCCAGGGCCGTACAGCCGCCGCGGACGTAACCCGTCACCACGGTAATATCCTTCACAGGGATCAGGGACAGGGATTTGGCTCCCACGGCCCGGGCGGCCTTTTTCAGGGAGAGTGCCGAATCAATGGGAATCACGAATACGTAGTATTGGCGGGGAGCACCCTCCGTCACCAGAGTTTTGTACATCCTTTCCGGCGGCAGTCCCAGGGCCGCCGCCGTGTGCCGCGCGTCCACAAATTCCGTGCATTCATACGCATAATGCCTGTACGGGACATGGAGTGCGTCCAGCAGCCGCATGGCATTGGTTTTGACATCCCTTTCCTTCTTCCCGGCCATAAGAGCTAAACAAAATGTGGGCGTGATTTTAGAGAAACCGCGCGCTTTTGGCAAGGGCATGCCGGGGAATGCCGCCCTGCGGCAGTTCCATCCCGGCACAGGCAGAACCGGCGGGACGAAGGTTCCTATTCGTTATTCGCTCAGCAGACGGCAGACGGCCTCCGCCGCATGTTCTGCGGCTCCGCCCTGCCCCAGCCTGTCCGCGGCCCGCTTCATTTCCGCCAGCAGCGCATCCCTGTTTTCCGGAACGAGCAGCCGCTCAATTTCTTCAATGACCTTGTCCGGGGTGAAATCAAACTGAACCAGTTCCTTCACCACGGGTTTTTCCGCCAGAATGTTCACCATGCCGATGAAGCGGATTTTAATGAGCATGCGGGCCATCCAGTACGTCAGCAGGGGAACCTTGTACACGAGCATGTACGGGAGGCGGTGGAGGGCGGCCTCCATCGTGGCGGTGCCGGAGGCCACCACGCCCACCGCGGCGCGGTCCATGAGTTCATGGTAACGCCCCACGGTGATGTTGAAGATATCCGGAGACATTCCGGCCTTCCGCGCCATGCCGCGCATTCTTTCCGCCAGGGCCTCATTGGAGGCGGCGGTTTCAAATTTCAGGTCCGGCCGCGTCCGGGAAAGGCGGCGCACAACCTCCGCGAATACGGGGAAATGCCGGTCTATCTCCCGGTTCCGGCTGCCGGGAAAGAGGCCGATCAGGGAAGGTTCCCGCACGTCTTCCTTCCGGATGGCGGCGATCTCGTCCACCAGGGGATGCCCCACGAATTCCGATTTCAACCCGGCCTCCCGGAACAGGGGGGCTTCAAAGGGAAAAATGCACATCATCAAATCCAGCGTGCGCACCATTTTGGGAATGCGCCCGCGGTGCCAGGCCCAGACCTGCGGAGAAATGAAGTAAACGATTTTGGTATGGGGGCAGTATTGGCGGACCTTTTCCGCCATGCGCAGGTTGAATCCCGGATAGTCAATCAGGACAAGGCAGTCCGGACGGTCACGGCGGATCTGCTCCAGCAGGGACAGAAAGCGCTTCCTGAACCAGCCGTATTTTTTGGCCACCTCCACAAAGCCGATTACCGCCGCTTCATCCGCCCAGTCTTCCACCTCCGGGCACAGCGCATGCATGCCGCCGCCGCCCAGTCCCCGGACTTCCAGGCCGGGCATGAGGCGCAGCAGGTTTTTCAGCAACAAGGCCCCGTGAATATCCCCGCTCTTTTCACCCGCTATAATGTAAAGATTCATAACACTCTGCAACGATGCGCGCCGTACGCCTGCGGATTCTACCCGCTCCCCTCCGGCGAGGCAATAAAAGACTTTTCTTTCAAGGATTTTAATGCAATATACGCGCGGTATGCATGAGCTGATCACACTTTGGATGTCCTGGGTCCAGGACTGGGGATATGCGGGCGTCATCATTCTCATGGCCATGGAAAGCTCCATTTTTCCCGTCCCCAGCGAGGTGGTCATTCCCCCCGCGGCCATTCTTTCCGCCCAGCCGGACGCCCCCATGAGTTTCTGGGGCGTCGTCATTGCCGGGACCTTCGGTTCCTGGCTGGGGTCCGCCATTACCTACGTGGTGGCCAGAGTCGTCGGCCGCCCGGTCATCATGCGCTGGGGCAAATTCTTTTTCATGCCGCCCCACAAGGTGGAGAAGGCGGAACTTTTCCTGCAACGTTATGAAGTGTCCGGCGTCTTCTTTGCGCGCCTTCTTCCCGTCATCCGCCACCTGATCTCCATCCCGGCGGGCATTGTTCGCATGGGATTCGGCGTGTTTTCCCTGGTCACCACGCTCGGCGCCTTTGCGTGGTGCGCCGTGCTCGCCTGGTACGGGCACCGGATCGGCGAACGGCATCCGGAACTGCTCAAGTCCCCTGAAGAACTGATCCGCACCGTGAAGAGCGAAAGCCTGCCCCTCATCCTGGCCGTGCTCGTCCTGGCCGTCTGCTACATCATCATGCTGCGGCTGACGGACAGGAAGAAAGCGGAGGAAGGAACGGAAAGTGTTTCTCCGGAAACGGATGAATAAGCAACCGCCGCCCATGACCATTCCCGGGGAATACCGCGCAGCCCGCGCGCTGGACTACTTTCACCAGGGCTACAATTGTTCCCAGTCCGTGTTCACGGCCTTTGCGGACGTCTGCGGACTGTCGGAAGAAATGGCCCTCAGGCTTTCCTCCCCGCTGGGGGCGGGCATCGGCCGCATGCGGGAAGTCTGCGGCGCGTTCTGCGGGTTGAGCATGGTAGCCGGCAGCCTGCGCGGCAACACCTCCCCGGATGCCGGTGAAAAGGAAAAAATATTTTCCCTGGTGCAGTCCCTGGCCGCGGATTTCAAGAAAGAATTCGGCACGCTGTACTGCCGGGAACTGCTGGGCCTGACCCCGGAACAACTGGCGGGTGAAACGGCGCGCCCCGGCGACAGGACGGCGGCCTATTACGCATCCCGCCCGTGTGAACGCTGCATCGCCTTCTGCGCACGCCTGGCGGCGGATCTGGAAGCCGGCACTCCGGTACATTAAAACACCCGGCCTCCCTGGGGGAAACCGGGCGTTTCAACCATGGACGAAGAAGATTCTCCATCAATGGGCGTCCTTGCCGGAAGAGCATTGGCCACTCTTGCAGGAACCTTTCAGTTTTTCAATTTTTTCATTGGTTTCGCCCATCCCTTCGTCGTAGAAGCCCTGTTCATCCGGGGCCAGTACCTGAAGGAGACGGAGAAATTCGCCGGCGTGTTCCTTTTCTTCATTCGTGATGTCCAAAAGAACGTCCTGGGCCAGCTTGTTGTCCGTGGATTCCGCAAGCTGGGTATAAAGCTGAATGGCTTCATATTCCGCGGCGATCATGAACCGGATGGCCCTCACCAGTTCATTGTGGGTGAGCATCCGGTCTTCCTTTAATCCGCTAAATGCATTTGAAAATTCAGGCATGCAGGTATGACCGGATGCGCCACTCTTTCATTCAATATGCTTTTGTCATAATTTTTCCGTGACATCATTTGAACTTTTATTACGGAAAACGGTCCAATGGAAATTCCTTCCCTTTCGGAGTTTTCTTGCGAACATGCCCTTCCCAAATTCCAAGGAGCGACCGGGAATGGAAGTGGAATATAACCCGTGCAGCCAGCTGCCCGATTCCCGCATTCATAGAACCGGGCAAAATGCGTGTGATTCCGCATCTCATGCCCTTCCCCGGCTTGCTGGAAGCGAATGAGCACCCCCGTAATATGACCGCCCGGACTGCACCGTTCATGTCCTGCATTGCCTTTTGCCACGCCCGGCAGGCAGTCCGGGCAGAACCGCGCCGCCTCCCAATACCCTGCCTCCGTGGAGAAATCCGGACGTTTCAACCGTGGACAAAGGAAAATCCTCCGTCAGTGGGTGGCCTTGCAGAAGGTACATGGAACGCTCTTGCAAGGAACCTTCAGCTTTTCAATTTTTTCATTGGTTTTGCCCATTCCTTCGTTGTAGAAGTCCTGTTCGTCCGGGGCCCGTATCTGGAGGAGACGGAGAAATTCACCGGCGTGTTCCCTTTCTTCATCCGTGATGCCCAAAAGAACGTCCAGGGCCCGCTTGTTGTCCGTGGATTCCGCGAACCGGGTATCAAGCTGAACGGATTCATATTCCGCCGCAATCATGAACCGGATGGCCCTCACCATTCATTGCGGGGAACATCCGGCCCTCCTTCCATCCGCCGAATGAATTTGAAAATTCAGGCATGCAGGTACCATCGGATGCCCGGGTCCTTCATTCAAGGTGCTTTTGAAATAACATTTCCGTGACATTTTTTTGTTTTTTATCACGGAAAAGATTTTGGAGAACGTTTCTTCCTTACCCTCCTAATAACAAACGGCAGGAATGGCGGTTTTCTGCCGCCGGTCCTGCCTGAAATGTCCCGGTCAGGACACTTGCCCTATTTGGCCTCTGCAGTTTTGGGCGCGTACTTCTTGAAGAATTCAACGTACTGGACGGGAGTGCGTCCGGGAATATAACCCGTGCGCCCCAGTTCCTTGCCTTCCGCATCCACCACGACCATGGCCGGAACGCCCGTGACCTTGTACGTCTTGGCCTCTTTCGACTTGCTGAAATCCGAACTGCTGAATTCGAATTTGACGCCTATGGCCACGCCGTCCATGCCCTGTTTGAATTCCTTCTTGGAAAGGACTTCCTTTTCCAGCTTGACGCAGTAACCGCACCAGGACGTTCCCGTGAAGAGAAGAACGATGGGAAGCCCCGTTTCTTCCGACTGCTTCTGGGCGCTCTTCAGGCTCTTTCCCCAGCGGAATTTCACCTTGGCGGCCTTGGCCGCTTTGGCGGCGGCTTCCTTGTCCGCCGGGGCGTCCTGAGCCAGGGAAACCCCGGAAACGCTGAATCCCACCGCGGCGCATAATGCAAAAATTAAATGTCTGTTCATCGCACTTTGGAAATGTTCCTTTCAACTTACCAAAAACAAGCCGCATAGGAAGAAAAATCAGTGTCTTTTCCAAGTCCGGAAGCTTTCCGGATCTTCCATAAAATGGGCAGGGCTCAAAAAAAGTATTGCTCTTTCCGCCTTAATCGGGTAATAATCCGCCCGCACTTCCAAACGCGCGGTTAGCTCAGTGGTAGAGCAACACCTTGACATGGTGGAGGTCGTAGGTTCAAATCCTATACCGCGTACCACTTCCCCTTAAAATCCCGTCCCTCTCCGGACGGGATTTTTTATGGCGCCGTTTCCGGGAACAGAGCGTACGCAGGAAATGGGCAACAAAACTTAAATGATATGTTCCGGTACAATAAGAGGAACGCTTTTCTCCACCGGAATTTCTGATGCTCAAAAATCTTTTTTCAACTTTTTTTGAACATAAGTACCCTCTCAGGACGCTAATGGTAGGAAGGAAAAAGAAGGCCCCAGCCCTTGAAACCTTCCCCTGATGAAAAACTGACATTAAGCCCGGCGGAAGTTCCCCTTCCGCCGGGCTTGTTTTATCCGGCTGCGGCGTTCCGCGGGCCGGTACCGTTACCGGGAAGTCAAGCGGTCATACAATTCATTGGCGTACTTGTGATTGGGATGGTTCACGCTCATGTACGCCTCATAGAGGGGATGGGAGGGGTCCGACTCCATCCGCATGGCTTCTTCAGCCGGGGAGGGAGCGGCTGCTCCCGCCTGATGGAGGGGCGCCTCATCCAGCAGGCGGGAGACCTGGTACAGCAGGCGGATGACGTCCGGATTGGAACCCAGGGCCGGGTTGTCCAGAAGGGCATCCGCATCCACCCCCGTTTCCGAGGCCAGGCGCTGAAGGGCCGCCGTGGCCCTGCCCATGTTGCGCTCGTAGCTGCCGCCCCATTCGTTTTGCAGGGACTGTTCCGCCCGGGTTTCCTGTTCCATCTGCTGTTCCTGCACCTTTTCCCTGGCTTCCTGGTAGGCCTGCGCCATCGTGTCCTGCAGGGCGTTCATGGCTTCCGGAGGAACGCCGTAGCGATAGGCGGCGCGGGCCATGCGTTCCGCCAGTTCAGGGTTCCACTCCTCTTCCGGCATGGTTTCCGGACGTTCCAGGCGGTAGTCTTCTTCGGAGTCAGGCAGGCCGGCCATTTGGCGGAAACGCGCCATTTGTTCTTCATTATCCACCCCGGGATAACGCCGCAGGCGTTCCAGTTCCGTGTAGCTCCGGGCAAGGGCTTCCGGAGTCTTGAATTTGGCCAGGGATTTTTCCGTGCCTTTCAATTCCTCAAACCGGGAATACCATTCCGGAACAAAGGAACCGTCTTCCCCAAGCAGATCGGATGAAGTGGAAGAAGCAGGGATGGAGCCGGCAGGGGATTCCGCCTCAAGGGACGCGGTTGAGGAAAAATCCGCATCCCCGGCGGGAGCGGCGGCATTGGTGTCTATGGAATCAATCATTTTTGTTTTCTGTTGTGGATTCTTTAAGGGCTAGCTGGAGCTGGCGGCGGATGTACAGGAATACCTCCCTGTACGCATCGCGCCTCATGGCGTCCAGGGGGTCGTAATTCCCCGGACTGCCTTGAAAAACGGGCAAATCAGTCTGGAAGCGGGCTTCCAGAAAGGAGAGGGCGTCGCGGCCGTCCAGCGTGTCAAACACGCGGAGGAGCTGCCGCCTTTTAAGGCGGGCCTCCTTCAGGGAGGCCTCCTGCTGCAAGATGGTATCCTGGTTCATTCCTGAATGGCTGTTAATTGGCTGAGCAAGGGATCAAGGGAGGCGTAAGGGTCTTCCACCCCGGCAGGCACCTGCTCTGCGGCCTGCTGCTGAGCCTGGCGCCGGCGCCGCGCGGCCTGAACGTCCGCCCAGGGTTTCAGCATGCTTTCCGGGGCTCCCTCCACCCGTGCGGACAGGCGGAAGCAGGCGTCCCAGTCCACGTGGTCCGCCAGATCCGGAGCCGCCTGCATCATCATGTTCAGGCGCTGCAGGCTGCGGTCCATGCCTTCGTTCTGCAAACGCCGCAGCACCAGGGCTATCTTGGACTGGTATACCACCCTGGGTTCCTCCACTTGGACGGAGCCGTCCCGCCCTTCCCGCAGAACGGCGCGGGGCGGCCTGGGGAACTTGCCCATGCGGAACAGGAGGGAAAAGATGCGCGTCATGGTGGAATACAGGTCGCTCACGAACAGGGTGAAAGACGGGGAGAACATGAGTACGCGCTCGTTTTCCCGGGCCATCACTTCCGTAGCGGTCATGCTGCCATGGTGGCCGCCCCACAGTTCCAGCATGGGCAGGTAGTAGGCCCGCTTGATGGCCTCCTGCTTCTGGGCCAGGCGGTCCATCCCTATGTCGTACCTGCCCTGCGTGGCCCATTCCCGCGGCAGATGGAGGGAGGCGGCCTCCGGCGTAATCACCGTTCTGCCGCCGGCCCTCAGGTCCACCTCCCCGATCTGGCTGGCCAGTTCCAGAATGCGGGGGAAGGCGGCTACCTCTCCCAGCGTGTCCAGAATGCGGTTCAGGAACTGCGCCTGCTGAATGGCGGGAAAAACCAGCCTGCCGGGAGCCAGCCCGTACGGGCCGTTTCCCCATTTCAGGAACCGGGTGACCAGGTACGGAAATTCCATATACCCCCCTTCCTCCACAATCACCTGGTCGTCCAGAGACAGGTAAACGCTTTCAAACGGCATGTGGGACGCCTGCACCCTGCGGCGGCTGCGCCGGGTGCGCGGACGCACCACGTGAAGAAACCTCAGGGAAGTGGAATACGGGTTGCCGCCGCGTTCCAGCACTTCCCGCGCGCGAGGGCCGAGAGCCTTGAGCCCGAACATGCTGCGCGCCTGATGGGCCGTGAACGTGAATTCCCTGACGTAGGTGTCCACCCTGCCCTCCGCATTCTCCGCGCAGGCGAATTGTCCGCAGGGGATGTTCGTGAACAGCAGCCGGCCGTCCGCGGACGTTCCGGTAAACAGGCTGCCCGTTCCCAGAGCCACGCGGTCCAGGAAGCATTCGTGAATCTCCGTGTAGAAATTGGATACGGAGAGTTCCTTCAAGGCAACCTCCGAGCACTGGTTGTACCACGCCTCCGCCTCGTCCCCGCCCTGGTCATCCGGAGCGGACCACTTGAACCACACGTCATGGCTGGGGGTGATGTAGGACATATGGCCGCTGGCCAGCTTCTGGCAGGCCTCCACGGCGGTCGTGTCCGTCATGCGGTCCATGGCGTCCCGGCTGGGCAGGGAAACCTCCCCCTCCCGGTTCAGGCGCCTGGGCAGTACATAATCCCGGAGCCGGTCCCACCAGGTCTCCCAGGGCGCGCGCTGGGCGGCCAGGGCCTTGTACACGGAAGTCAGTTCCGCAATTCGTTCTTCCATGGCGGTGGTTATCCCAGTGTTTTTCTCAGCAGGGTCTTCGGGTTGACATCCTCCTGCCCTCCGGCGGTACCGCGCCGCGCCAGAATGGTGGAAATCATTCCCTGCCTCTGGCGTTCCCTGGCCTGATAATCTTCTCCCACTTCCGCACCCACGCTCTCCGCCTTGACCGGGATGGTCTGAACGGGAGCCGGGGTGGAAGGTGTGGACGGTTTCATGAATCCCATAATATCTTCTTTCTCTGTATTTTGTTATTTACCGTTCCGGTCATGGCGGTACGGCCTGGGCCAACTGCGGGATATTCCGTCCGGCAGTCCATAAAACGGCCAGCCCTTGGAAACACCCCGCTCCCCGCATCCGGAAGGAACGCTATGCCGCCTGCCGGACGGTTCCGGACGGCGCACGCCCCTATCCAATAACGGAATTCATATAAAATGCATCCGGGGAAGCCCGGAACACATACCTGCCACCGATGGCACAAAAGAGGCTCCGGCCAAACATGATGCACCAGGAAAAATTTTCCGCCAATCATGGGGCGCTATGACAAATGAATCCACTCTTCAGCCGGACACACCGTCCGCACTGGATATATGCAATGCCGCACTATCCAAAATCGGGGAGGCTCCGCTGGACGCCCTGATTGCCAATGAGTCTACAGCGTCCCGCCTTTGCGTCCTGCATTACCATCCGGCCCGCAGGGAAACACTCTGCATGGCCCGGTGGACGTTCGCCACCGTACAAATCACGCTGGACTCCGTTTCCGCCCAGGCCCCCAATTCCCTGACGCCCTATCAATTCACCCTGCCGAAAGACTGCCTGCGCGTTCTGGACGTGGAATGCACGGAATGGAAAATGCAGGGCCGCCGCATCCTTGCCTCCCGGGCACCGCTGCGGATGAGCTACATCGCGGACATTGAAGACGCGGAACAATTCGATCCCCTCTTCATGGACGCCCTGGCGACGCGCCTGGCGGAAAAACTGGCCATGCCCATGACGGGAAACCAGAGCCTGCGCCAGAACCTTCACCAGGAATTCCACAAGATCATTCTTCCGCAGGCCGCCACGGTCAACGCCGTTCAATCCTTCTCCAACGACTCTCACCCTCTGTTGGACCTCTTGAGAAAAATCAAGTCCCCCCGCAATCCGGAAGATTGTGAATAACTTGAGAATAACAAGTGAATAATATCCAAAAAACCTGTGAATAAAAACTCATGAAAGCCCTGGACTTCATCCAAATATTCGCTTCCAACGTACGCAGGATGGACTTCCGCCTCAGCAGCGCGCAAGTCATTCTGGCCATCATTGCCGGATACCGCCGGCACAGCACCATCACGGAAGCGACGCGGCTGCACCCCAACACCGTTACAAACATTTTGCAGGACCTCATCGCGCAGGGATACGTGGAGCGCTTCGGGGACTGCCGTCCCTATGTCTACCGCTCTACGGAGAGAGGCAGGCAACTGGCCGGAAACCTGCTGGACAAACAAAGACAGCCGGACTCATGAATGATCCCCTGCTCAGCACGGAAGAAAAACGCCGCTGGCTTGCCCGCGTGTTCCGGGATACGGACGGAGAATACTCCCAGGCGGACAAATTCAAAGCCCTGGTGGAAGACACCAAGCTGGCCGCCCTTCAGCAGGAAGAAGAGGAATTCAGACGCCAGAGTGAAACAGGAACTGCAGTGCAGGATCCCCTGCTGGCCCTGCTCCGTTCCCTGCCGCCCGCCGAACTCAACCCGAAAGACCAGCCCATTCCCTGACCCCTGCGGCAGAAAACAAAAAAGCACCCCGGACTTACCTGATCCGGGGTGCTTTTTAATTATCGTACTAGTCAGCCGGCTCTCCTTGTGGAGAGCGACTTACCCCGGAGATGGTGAAGGCTGAAAAGTGGGGGTTTCAATCCACGCCCTCCTTGCGGAGAGCGACGCCCCAACGGTACATGTTGCTAATCAATCACGCAAGCGGGGCTTTGCGCCAACTTCACGAAAACGGCACATCACATACCGTCTTCTCTTCATCATGTTTGGTTGTAAATCTGCGTTTTCCAATGTCTTACAAGAATCGCCGACCTCCCGGCAATTTGATGTAAGCTTGGGGTTGGCGCAAAGGCCATGCCAAACAGCGCTCAAATGATCAACGGCCCGGAAATGTCATAGCTCTTTTCCTTTCCTAATTGTTCGATTTTGTGATGCCAGTTGGCCCCCATGTGGTAAATCCGGAGGCTGTCGCTGTCCTGATCAATAATTTTAAGCAACTTGCTCCTGATGTCAACCAATTGGGCCGGAGAGACCTCGCATTCAAACACGGAATTCTGTATTCTCTGCCCGATGTTTTCACAAGCACGGGCAACCCGCCTCAGGCGGCGCTGGCCGGCCTTGTCTTCCGTAACAACATCGTAGGTGATGAGAATATACATGGAGAGAAAGCATTTATTTGCCAATAAACGGAGGATAACAATCCATATCTCCGCGCAGATGGCGCGCCAGCAACAGCGCCTGAATATGGATCAGCAGTCCCAGCGTGGTTTTCTCCTGAAGGAAGGGATGAACCAGAACGGTTTTCTTGCGTTCCTGCCATGCGGTCAGAAGTTTTTTACGGGAATCCTCCTTCAAAAAGACGGCTCCGGATTCTTCCCTGTCAAAGTCGTCTGAAGATATCTGCCTGCGGTTGATCAGGGTCAAAGCCAAACGGTCCGCCAAAGGAACCCGGAATTCTTCCATGAGGTCCAATGCCATGCCGGGGCGTCCCGGACGGTCACGGTGCAGAAACCC
>JAJQCV010000089.1 GCA_021202525.1 Akkermansiaceae bacterium
CCCCCGGGGCCGCACGCCCGTTCCCCGCCGCCTACCGGGGGCCATGGTAAATCTTGTGCCTGCCGGAAGCCATGGTGGTGAAAACCAGGAACAGCACATAGGCCGCCAGGAACCCCATCGGGATCACGGCTCCGTGTTCTCCGCGGCCCAGCGCGGCTACGGGAGCCGCCTGCTTCACCCAGATGTTTTCCGCCAGCCAGACCAGGAAAATAACCAGCAGCAGGGTAGGCGTCACATATTTCATGATGAAACGGTAAATCCTGGGAATCCGGATGGCGGAGCCGTCCTCCAGGTCCCGCAGGCCGGAATCCACCCCCAGTTTCCAGGAAAACAGGATCATCATCACCATGCCGCTCATGAAAAAGCAGAGGGTGCCGAGGAAAAAGTCATACGTATCCATCGCCAGCAGGTCCTTGCTGAACCACGCCACGACCAGCGTTCCCGTAGAAGCGAAAAAACCCTGCACCACCACAGCCAGCTTGCGCTTCAACCCCATGAATTCCTCAATAAACGCCAGCCCCACCTGCATCATGGAAATGGAGCTGGTCACCGCCGCCACGGAAAGCAGCAGGAAAAACAGGCTGCCGAACACCACGCTTGATCCCATCTTGGCAAAAGCCTGGGGAAGAACCATGAACCCCAGCGCAAAGGTGCCCTGGCCGGCCGCTCCGGCCACCCCCAGAAACGCCACGGCCGCAGGCACGGTCATCATGCCGGCCAGCCCTACCTCGCACACCTCGTTGGAGGCGGAGGCCGACAAGGCGCTGAGGGCGATGTCCTCCTTCTTCCGCACGTAGCTTGCATACGTCAGAATCAGCCCCGTCCCCACGGACAGGCTTAAAAACACCTGCCCGGCGGCGGCCACCCACAGTTCGATATTCCGCAGGCCGTCCCAAAGCGTCACCTTCGTCAGCCTCAGCGTTCCGTTGGACATCTCCACCTGGCGTCCGGCCTCCTCCATCGCTCCAGGCCTGGAGGCGGAAACCATGGAAACCGTTTTCCACTCCCCGCTTTCCGGCGTTTTTTCCTCCACCAGAACCTTGCTGGGGTTCCACATGTATCCCAGTCCCTGTTCAATGCTGCGGTCGGGATAATTCGGATCAGGGGTGCCGATGCAGAGAATGCGCACCAGCAATATCACGGAAACCAGAAGCAGCACAGGCATGAACCAGCGGGAAAACATCTCGATCCCCTTGCTGATACCCCGGTAAATAATGCCCAGGTTGATCAGAATAACGCCGCCCACGATCCAGAGCATTCCGTTGTCCGACAACAGGGCGCTTCCGTCTCCGGCCATGCCGGTGAAGCTGAAAAACGTCTGCGCCGTGCTCTCCGCCGTGACAAACAGCTCTGGCTGCGTCAGCATTTTCCAGAAATACCCGAAGCACCACGCTTCCACCACCATGTAATAAAAAGCCACGGAAGACGGCCCCAGCACCGCCAGCACGCCCAGGAACTTCCACAGCCTGGACCCTTTCGTCAGGTACCAGAATACGCCGGGGGCGCAATGGGCTCCCTGCTGGCCGCCCCTGCGCCCGATGGACCATTCCGCCCACGCCACGGGCACGCCCACCAGAACCAGCATGATTCCGTAAGCCACCATGAACGCCCCGCCGCCGTACTGGGCGGCCAGGCCGGGGAAACGCAAAAAATTGCCCAGCCCCACGGCGCTTCCGGCCACGGCAAGAATCACTCCTATCTTTCCGGACCATTGGTCCTGCTGCGCCTTCAGGGATGACATGCAGGCAATACTGACAAAACAAGTCTCGTTTTCAAGAGAAAACAGGCCCTTTTGTCACTCGCGGAACGTCATTGCCACTTGACTTCCTCTCGTTTTTTGGAATCATTCTTTTAGAACCAAACCAAAAAACACACCATGCTCCTCATCGGAAAACCAGCACCTCACTTCAGTGCAAACGCAGTCGTCAACGGTACCATCGTCCCGGACTTCAGCCTTGACCAGTTCAAGGGTAAAAAATATGTGATCCTCTTCTTCTATCCGAAGGACTTCACATTCGTGTGCCCCACGGAACTGATCGGGTTCCAGGATGCCCTCGGCGAATTCGACAAGCGTGACGTAGCCGTCGTCGGCTGCTCCACGGACAGCGAATTCTCCCACTGGGCCTGGGTGAACACTCCCCGCGAACAGGGCGGCATCCAGGGCGTCAGCTACCCCATCGTGGCCGACATCAACAAGACCATTTCCTCCGACTACGGCGTTCTGGCCGGCGACGAGGAAATCGACGAAGACGGCAACATCGAAGTCTCCGGGGAAATGATCGCCTACCGCGGCCTTTTCCTGATTGACAAGAACGGCATCGTCCGCCACCAGCTCATCAATGACTTCCCGCTGGGCCGCTCCATTGAAGAAGCCATCCGCGTCGTGGACGCCCTCCAGCACTTCGAGCTGTACGGAGAAGTCTGCCCCCTCGGCTGGCACAAGGGTGAAGCCGCCATGACCCCGTCTCACGAAGGCGTGGCCAGCTACCTCAGCAAGTAAGCTGTGTTTCTAGCAATTTCAAGGCCGTTCCGCAAAATGCGGAACGGCCTTTTTAACTTTTCACACACCCGGGAAGAATCACGGTAACGGCGGCTCCCCTATTCCAGAGTCACGTTCACCTTGTTATGGGCAATCAAATACTTGATGGCCTCCGCCGCCTGCATCCCGCTCATGGTTCCCTGTTTCCCCCGGCGGGATAAGGCTTCCACCAGCTTTTCGGCGAGAATATCGTCCCCCTTTTTAGCCTCCACGGCCGGTTTCAGTTTCTGCATGGCTCCCAGCAGAGCCTTTTACTCCACTTTCCGTGAAGAAATTTTGGCGCGCGCCTCCTGCTCCGCCCGATTGACGGAAGTTCCGGTCTTGGCTCCCTGCCTCTCCTCCCAGGCCTCGCACACGGCTCTGGCTTTTGCCTCCGGGTCTTCAATATCCACCTCATACCTTCTCCCGTCCTCTACCGCCACGGAAACGGGAGCCGTGCTTCCGGAGGAGGAATGCCGCTCCTTGAAGCGTTCAAACCGGGCCCTGGCGCTTCTGGAACCATCCCCGGAATGGGTATAATAAGCGGCGGCACGTCCGGTTTCCAAGGAACGTGAAGGTCCGGCGTCAGCCGAAACGGCAAGGACAGCCAATCCCGTGCATCCCATAATGAGGCAGTTTTTATTCATGTTGATCCAACATATTTTCCACCAGGGAAACGGCTCATCCCCGCATCTTTGTCTATTTTCAAGTACATTGCCGCATCTTTTCCCGGAAAATGTTCCCGTCATAAAACAGGGAGAATACGCGCACGCTCCTTGAGCCGCATGAACGCCTTTGCTACACACTTGGCATGAATGCAGACTTCGTGGCAGCAAGCCCTTCGGAAGACATATGGACAAAAACCATGGACTTCCTGAACATGCCGGACTGGCTCAAACTGGAAATGGTGCAGTCCGCCGGGGCAAAAATCGTTCATGTGGTCATCTGGCTGGTCATCAGCTGGATTCTTCTGAAACTGCTATGCCAGGTGCTCCGCAAAATCACCTCCATGAAAATGTCTCCGCAGGCGTCCCGCCTGACGGTGAAAATCGTCAAAAACGCGGGTTACATCATCATCGGCGTGGAGGCTTTCGCCTTGATGGGGTTTGACATCCTCACCCTGCTGGGTGCAGCCAGCATCATCGGCGTGGCCGTGGGCTTCGCCTCCCAGACCTCCCTGTCCAACATCATCAGCGGCCTCTTCCTGGTAGGGGAAAAGCAAATCAACCTGGGGGACATGATTGAAGTGGACGGAATCACCGGCAATGTGGACTCCATCAATCTCATGTCCGTCCAACTCCGGCTGCCGAACAACACCATGGTGCGCATCCCCAATGAAATGATCATCAAGAATCCGGTCAGCAACATCACCCGTTTTTCCACGCGCCGGTGCGATCTGGACCTGGGCGTGGACTACAACTGCGACATTGAGCACGTCATGGACATTCTGCGGGAGGTCATCAAGGCGAACAAGCTGTGCCTGGACGACCCCGCCGCCACCGTCATGTTCACGGGCTTCCAGGATTCCTCCCTGGGCTTTAAAGTGGGCGCCTGGTGCCTGAAGGAGAACTTTCTGGACTGCCAGAGCTCCCTGGCCCACGACATCAAGCACCGCTTTGCGGCGGAGGGGGTTTCCTTCCCCTTCCCCACCCGCAGCGTGGAGAGCAGAACCCCCATCAAAGTGGAAATCACAGGCACGTCAGAGAAAAATCAGTAAAGCTGTTCTTTTTGCTTTCTTTTTCCCCCGTGAAATTTCAATCTTGTCTGCGTAAAAGCCGCATTTATGTCTGACACACCAGCACCTGTTTTTAAAAGAATACTCCTGAAACTCAGCGGAGAAGCCCTGCGAAGCCCCGGAAGCATGGACAATATCTCTCCGGAAATCGTCGCGCGCATCGCTGAAGAAATCGCCCTGGCGCACGGCGCGGGCGCCCCGAGGGGGCGGGTGGGGGGCGGCGTCAACTTTTGGCGGGGGGCAAATGCCAGGGTGCGCGGCAGGGACCGCGCCACGGCGGACTACGTGGGCATGCTTGCCACGGTCATGAACGCCCTGGCCCTGCAAAGCGCCCTGGAACGCGCCGGGGTGCCCTGCGTGGTGCAGTCCGCCATTGAAATGAAAAATGTGGCGGAATCCTTCATCCGCCTGAAAGCCCGCTCCTACCTGGACAACGACAAAATCGTCATCTTCGGCGCCGGCACGGGCAACCCCTTCTTTTCCACGGACACCACGGCCGCCCTGCGCGCCAGCGAGATCAACGCGGAAGTCGTGATGAAGGCCACCTCCGTGGACGGCGTGTATGATGCGGACCCCAAGAAGGTTTCCGGGGCCAAGCGATTCGACTCCATTTCCTACCAGGAATGCCTGGAGCGCCAGCTCAAGGTCATGGATTCCACGGCCTTCACCCTCTGCATGGACAACAAAAAGCCCATCATCGTGTTTGACATGCACACGCCGGGCAACATCACCCGCGCCCTGCTCGGGGAGCCCATCGGCACCACGATTTGCTGACCCCGGCGGAAAAACCTTTCAACCATACAAAAAAACACTTAGCATCAACCATCATATGGACGCAGAAACATTACTATTGGAGACGGAGGAAGCCATGCTCAAGGCCGTGGACTTCGCCAGGCAGGAATTCTCCGGCGTACGCACGGGCAAAGCCTCACCCGGCCTTGTGGAAAATCTGGACGTACACGTATCCAGCTACGGCTCCGTCATGAAGCTGAAGGGTCTGGCCGTCATCAGCACGCCGGAACCCCGCCTCATCCTCATCCAGCCCTTCGACCCCAGCACGGCCCACGACATTGGCCGCGCCATCAACGAAAGCAAGCTGAACCTCAATCCCATCGTGGAAGGGCGCTCCATCCGCCTGCCCATCCCCGCCCTGACGGAAGAACGCCGCAAGGACCTGGTGAAGCTCGTCAAATCCCAGGCGGAAGAAGCCCGCGTGCGCGTGCGCGGCGCCCGCAAGAATGGCATGGACTCCGCCAAAAAGCTCAAGACGGACAACATCGTCACGGAAGACGGCCAGCGGGATCTGGAAACGCAGATCCAGAAGCTCACGGACAAGTACGTCAAGGAAATTGACGATCTGGTAGCCGCCAAGGAAAAGGACATCATGACCATCTGATCCAGCACCCTTCACCACCCAACCACTTCACGACAATGACAGACAATGTAACGAACTTCCTCGCCTCCGGCATTGAAATCAAGGGAACCATCCGTTTCCAGAACGATATGCACATTGACGGAAAAATCGAAGGCGAAATCATTTCCGACAAGGGAAAAGTCACCATCGGCGAAACGGCCCAGATCAAGGGCGACATCACCGCCGGAGACGTGCGCATCTACGGCAACGTGGAAGGCAAGGTCACTTCCGACCGCTGTGAGCTCAAGCAGCAGGCCCGCGTCGTCGGCGACATGAAGACCCGCAGCCTCGCCATGGAAGAAGGCGCCCATCTGCTGGGCCGCACGGAAATCGGTTAAAACCCGGAAAAACCCATCTTCAAGCCGTTCCCCCGGAAGGAGGGACGGCTTTTTTCATGGCCGGAGCCGGAGCGGCTATTTTCTTCCGCCGTGTTCCGGGAAAAGCTTCAGCCGTAAAAGGAGGAAAGCTTCCATTTCCGGGAACCGGTGCCGCGGAACCACGGCAAACGCCGCTTTCCGGACGTCCGTTTACGTTCACGGATTCTCCGGACGCACGATGGACCAGGAACGGGGCTGGGACGGATCCAGAATCTTTTTGATAAAGCCATTCACCTGCTCCACAGTCATGTTCCTGATGGCCTTGGTCTGCTTTTCAAAGGCGTCCAGCGGCAGCCCGAACAGGATATCCAGAGCCAGCATCTGGCACAGCGTGCCGTTGGACTGCATGGCCAGCAGGCGGGAGGACAGGGCGGAAGCCTTGGTACGTTCCAGCTCCTCTGCCGTCATCCCTTGTTCATAGATCATGGACAGCGTTTCCTCCAGACGCCTTTCGGCTTCCTCCAGCTGTTCCGGAGACGTCCCCAGGTAAAAGCAGATGCCCCCGGCATCCATGCCGATGAACAGGGAGGAACTGGCATAATAGGCCAGGCCCGCTTCTTCCCGGATGTTCGTGAACACAGGGCCCGCCATGTCTCCGCACCATGCCTGGAATATCAGGGCCATCGCCATTTCCGGGGAAACCACGTCCACCCCCGGCACGCCCACCACCAGAACGGCCTGCTGCTTGTCCAGCACGGTGACTTCCCTTCCCGGCTTCAAGGCGGGCGTAGGGACAAGCACGGGAGGACTGCCTTTTCTCATGGCCCCCAGATGTTTTTCCAGCAGGGGAATCACTTCATCCTTCGTCACATCCCCGGAAATGCACAACACGGCATTGGACGCGCAGACGATGCGCTCGTACTGCTTCCGGATGTCCTCCACCGTCAGGGAGGAAAGGCTCTGCGCCGTTCCCGCCGGGGAATTGCCGTAGGAAACATTGCCATAGGCCACGTGCCGCTCCTGTCTGAACGCCACGGAAAGAGGGTCTTCCATATCTTCCTCCGCATCCGCCACGAAGGTTTCCTTTTCCTTCAGGAAGGCGTCCTCCGGGAAGGAAGGATTCATCACGACGTCCGCCATCAGCTCCAGGGCGGCATCCAGGTCTTCCGCCAGCGTCTGGCAGCCCACACTCAGGGAATTGTTGCCCGTAGAGGTATTGATCGCACCGCCGATGTCTTCCAGAAACCGGGCAATGTCCGACGCGGACCGCGTGGAAGTCCCCTTAAGCAGGCATTCCGACATCAAATCCGTCACGCCCGCATTCTGCTCATTTTCCGCAGGGCATCCGGCCTTGAACACCAGGCAGGCATGCGCCAGCGGCAGCCGGTGGTCTTCCCGGACAACAACTTTCAATCCGTTGGAAAGCACAAGCTCGCTCAGGACGGTATCCGTCTTCTCACTGCCGGCGGGTGCCTCTTCCGCATTGCTGCCCAGCGGGTCCAGGCTGACTTCCGTCACATTCGGGGAGGACAGCCATCCGGCGCACACCCGGTGCAGGTCCTCCGAGGTCACGCGTTCAATGGCCTCCTGCCATTCGGAGGACAAGTTCAAGTTGCGCGCGCCGAACCAGTCAGCACCCATTTCCGAGGCCATGCCGGAAGCCGAGCTTTTTCGGCTCAAACGGCTAACTCTTGTCTGCTTGCAGACTCTCTTGAGGTCTTCCGTAAAATCTTCCCGTTCCAGGTCCCGCAGTTCCTGGAGAACGAGGTCCCGCACCTTGTCCCGCTGGGCGCGGTCCACGTCCATGGTGATGGTGAACGCCCCCTCGTCGGACTCGGACTGATTGGAATGCACCTCAATGCTGTACACCAGCCCCAGCCGGTCATGGAATTTCTCATAAAACCGCGCGGAACGTCCGCCGCCCAAAATACTGGCCAGGGCGGACAGCGCCGGAGTATCCGGATGCGCGGAACAGGGCAGACGCCACGCCAGGCTCAACTTGGAATAAGGCACCGCAAACTCCTTCCGCACCGTCCGGGAGCCGAACTGATGGGGCTCGTGCGGGAGCGGCTCCCGGTTCAGGGGCCGCGCCTTTAAATCCTCCACCAGCATCTCCAGGTGGGACAACACCTCCCTGGCATCCACATCCCCGGCGATTGAAAGCACCACGTTGTTTGGAACATAGCGGGAGGCGTGATACTCCAGCACATCCTCCCTGGTCAGGGTGTCGAACACCTCCGGTTCGCCCAGCACGGACCAGCGGCGGGGATGCTTGAGATACAGCGTCTGCATTAAAAGCTGGTAGGCTACGGAATCCGGTTCATCCGCGTACATGGCCATTTCCCGGCGCACGACCTCCTTCTCCCGTTCCAGCTCCCCTTCCGGGAAGGTGGGGGAAAACACCAGCTCCGTCAGCAGGTTCAGGAAAATCTGCCAGGACTCCGCCGGGCCGTCTATATAGAAAACGGTGCGGTTCACGCTTGTATAAGCATTCCAATGGCCTCCCCGCTCCTGCACCTTGCGCGCCAGGTCCTGCCCGGAATAACTCTCCGTACCCTTGAACACCAGATGCTCCAGCAAATGGGAAATTCCGCTGCCCTGCAAATGCCCCTCATTCATGGAGCCCGTCCCTACCCAATATTGAAGGGATACCACGGGGTGGGACTTGTCCTCCTTGATCAAAACCGTCAGACCGTTTCCAAAACGGTGAATCACAGGTTCCTTAACTGAACTCATGTCTCTTACCGTGCCTCAAGACGGAGGACGGTGCAAGCCGCCGCTCCGTCCGCATTCCCGCACTGTCAGACTTCTTTTGTCCTCCGCGGGGACAAATGAATACAGAAACACCCTGTAAAAAACATGTTTCAGCCATCTTTTTTTGAACAAATCTTAAAGTCCGCAACTCTATGCTGTCGTAGAACGACAGTTAACACGCTGTCCTCATCAAATAAACCAACCATAAAGAAATAAACCATATGAAGAAGATACTCGCTGTAGCAGCTTTCGCATTCGCATTCAGCATCAATGGCTACGCCCAGGAAGCCGCCCCGGCGGACTCCTCCGCCCCCGCTGCCCAGAAATCCTGCTGCAAAGACAAAAAATGCAGCAAGGAAGCCACGTGCGACAAGGACGGCAAGTGCGCCCAGAAATGCGACAAGCCCTGCAGCAAGGGAGAAAAACCCTGCGACTGCTCCAAAAAGGCGGAAGCTCCCAAGGCCTGATCCTACGGAAACCATTCCCATGAACATGAACCCTTGCCGGAACGTTTCCGGCAGGGGTTTTCTCCGCCGGACGGAGTGAACAGACTCTTTCCGGTGACCATTAAAATACTTGATTTCAACCTTCAACCCATTTTATAAGAAAATCATGAAAGCCACCTCCATCCTCACCATCGGCTGCGCAGCCATCGCGCTCTCCGTTACTTCCTGCACCAACTTCGGTTCTCCGAACACCTACAACATGAATGAAATCGGCGGTGTCCAGGAA
This sequence comes from Akkermansiaceae bacterium, assembly GCA_021202525.1. Taxonomy (GTDB): domain Bacteria; phylum Verrucomicrobiota; class Verrucomicrobiia; order Verrucomicrobiales; family Akkermansiaceae; genus Akkermansia. The sequence continues at coordinate 9,471 of JAJQCV010000089.1, forward strand.
ACTTATTACGGTACGGTCACCAGCGTGGAAACCGTCAAGATCCAGGCCAATAACGCCAATGCCGGCACCGGCGTGGGCGCCGTGGCGGGCGGTCTTACCGGAGCCATGTTCGGCGGCGGCAACGCCAAGTACGCTACGGCGGCAGGCGGAGCCATTATCGGCGCCATCGCCGGCAACCAGATTGACAAGGCCGTGAACAACACGACCGGCCAGCGCATCACCGTGCGCCTGAACCAGGCGAGAAACGGCACCCGGAATTACACCGTCGTCCAGCCCGTCGGCAAAAACAACCCGATCTATGTCGGACAGCAGGTCCGCGTCATCATCGGCAACGCCGGTTCCCGCGTTCTGGCCTACTAAGAAGCCATTCAGCTATCCAGCCATATCTCCGGCATGATCTTCGGCACCTTACCCGGCGGCGCTCCTGTTGAAATCTTTGAACTGTCCTCCGACAGGATGACGGTGCGGATCAGCAACTACGGGGGGCGCATCATCTCCGTCGTCAAGGACGGCATGGACATGATCGTAGGACCCAAGAGCTTTGAAGACATGCTGAAAGACACCTGTTACTGCGGTGCGATTTGCGGCCGGGTCGCAAATCGCATCGCAAAGGGCAGGTTTTCCATTGACGGGGACGCCCACTCCGTAGCCGTCAACAACGGCCCCAACCACCTGCACGGCGGCCTCCAGGGGTTTGACAGCAAAATATGGCAGGTTCAGGAAGCCGCACGCAGCACCCTGGTGCTGACGCTCCATTCACCGGACGGGGAGGAAAACTACCCCGGCAATCTCGAAGTGGTGGCCACCTACACGCTCATGGAGGAAACCCTCCATCTCCGCATGGAGGCGTACGCGGACGCGGCCACCATCGTCAACCTCACCAACCACGCCTACTGGAACCTTTCCGGAAAGCCCGGCATCAATTCCATGACTCTGGAAGTCCGGGCCTCCGCCTACACCCCCGTGGATGAAACCAACATCCCGGACGGCCGCATCCTGCCCGTGGAAGGCACGGATTTTGACCTGCGCAGGGCGGCCCTTCTTGGGGAACGCAACTCCGCCGCGCACCCGGACACCGCCGCCGGACTGGACCACAACTACGTGCTGGATTCCGAACCCGGCGACAAGATCGCGGCCATCCTCCTTGATCCCTCTTCAGGCCACCGCCTGATTGTGGCGACGGACGCCCCCGGACTCCAGGTTTACACGGGGGAATACCTTCCCAGGGCGCGCCAGGGTATTGCTCTGGAAGCCCAGGGCTTCCCGAATGCCGTCAACGTGCCCCACTTCCCCAGCGTTCTCCTGCGCCCCGGCCAATCCGTCACGCGCAACATTTCCTGGACAATCAGGTAAAGGCGGATTCCATCATCCGGTCCGCCGTCCCGCAACCGCCGCATGGATGACACCTGCCGCACATGGCGGAGGGCCATGACGGTTACCGTTCCAGCCGCCGCAGAATGGCATGGGCCGGGCGGTAACAGGCCCCCTTCTTCAGCCAGTCTTCAGCCGTTCCGGGAACGTCTTTCAGCAGGCCTCCCGCTTTCAGGCAACCCACCAGATAGACTTCCCTGCCATACCGTTCCAGATAAGAGGAGGCATTTCCGGAAAAAATGCGGCCATACGGGTTGACCAGGTCCGGATGTTTTAATGCCCGTTCCAGAAATTCAATGGTGTCCCCATCCAGATAATCGCGGGCTTTTTCCACATTCCGTTCATGCCGGATGCCGCAGTACAGAATCAGCCCCATATCCTCGCGTCCGGGCACATCCGTGCCGGAGGAGCGGCTTCCCCCGATCCAACCGGCCCAAAGAGCAACGGGAATTGCATACAAAATATTCCTGTACATTAATTTCCGCTTGTCCAGAGACAGAAACTCTCCGTCTTCACGCAGGGCGCCCTGATGAACCTGCCGCAATTTTTCCTTCACCATTCCGCACAATAAATCATACCTGTCTTTCCCCAATTCCATCCTTCCGACCTTCACCATGTTATCATTCGATTTCAACACCAGCCATTCGTTCGCACCCATACTGCCGCAGGAGGCGCTCTTGATGCAGCGCCAATCCATGAACAGGGGAGGCCGTAAAAAACGGGCGACGGTTATCCCGTTCCCGCCAACCTTCACCTGGAACTGCCGCATGGAGAAAAAACAAAGGACGCCTATGAGCAGGAAGAATACCGCCCACAGCAGGTTCGCCCACCATATCTCTTCCAATCCCCGGTAAACGCGGATAACCTTCCATAAATCAGGCAGGGCGCAAGCGGCCATCACCAGCAAGAGCCCCCAGGACCATCCGGACAGATTGCAAAAGGTATCCTTCTGTTGTCCTTTCATGCTCCATGTCTTATACAAAAAACACGGAACAGGCAAGCATTTGTCCGAACGCCGGCGGCCCATCCCTTCAGGGCTGCCGGGGTCCGGCTCCGTAAAGAGCTTCCGCAGCCACTTTCTGCAATCCTTCCGTAATGCGTTCCAGGGAACGGCCGATGAATATCAAATCCGCCACGGATACCAGATTGTCCCGGTAATGTTCCGGCAGACGGGCGAATGTTTCCGTCAAGGCCCCGGTTTTCTCCGCCAGAGACGCCAGTCCCCGCGCCAGGGAAGCCAGGGCCGGGGCATTCCATGAAGAGACGGCCTTATTGACGGCCCTGAACTGTTCGGCCAGTTCCCGGTACACGGGTTCCACCAATCCGGCTTCCCGGAGGCGGGGCCTTTTATTCAACTTGTTGGCTCTCTTGGCAATGGTGACCGACTCGTCCCCCATGCGTTCATAAATGGCGGACAGGCGGATGGAAGCCAGCACCACCCTCAAGTCGGATGCCACGGGACTGAAAAACGCCAGGAGATGCAAGCCTTCCCGGTCCACGGCCATTTCCAGTTCGTCCAGCTCCTCGTCATCGGCAATGGCTTGGTTGGCGGCATCCTCGTCCTGCTGGAGCAGACCGGAAACGGCCAGGTCAAGAGCGCTCTGCGCCTTGTAAGCCATTTGCAGCAAATGCGTGTTCAGGGAAGTCAGGGCGGCATCAAATTCCCGCAGGGTATGGGCGTCGTGGTTCATGGTCGGAAGTATTGGTTCGATTGTCGGAGGAAGCCGCCCTGGCGGCATGGTAAAAAATATGCAGCCTGCGCAGGCTGCCGGTCTTCCTTGCGGAAGCGGCAAAACGCCGGGCGGAACACGAGACTGCGGAAAAGCGGCGGGAACCGGACCTGCATGAATATTTTGATGAAATCATAAATCGTCTTTTATTTGTTAACTGAATCTTCCCGTAATATAATCCTCCGTCTCCTTCATGGACGGGTGGGAAAAGATCTTCTCCGTGGCATCAAACTCCACCAGCCTTCCCAGCATAAAAAAACCGGTCAGGTCGGAAACGCGGGTGGCCTGCTGCATGTTGTGCGTCACCACGATGATGGTGAATTTCTCCTTGAGGCGGTGCATCAATTCCTCCACGCGCACCGTGGCGATGGGGTCCAGGGCGGAACAAGGCTCATCCATCAGCAAAATACGCGGCTTGACGGCGATGGAGCGGGCGATGCAGAGGCGCTGCTGCTGGCCGCCGGAAAGTCCGTTGGCGGAAGTATGGAGCCTGTCCTTCACTTCGTCCCACAGGGCGGCATGGGTCAGGCTCTCCTCCACGGCTTCATCCAGAACGGCCCTGTTCTTCATTCCCGCCAGTTTCAGGCCGTAGGAAACGTTCTCGTAAATGCTCATGGGGAAGGGATTGGACTTCTGGAAAACCATGCCCACTTCCCGGCGCAGGCGGATCGGGTCCAGGGTGGGGGAAGTCACGTCCACCCCGTCGATGCGGATGGCGCCTCCCGTAACGCGGGCCTCCGGAATGCGGTCGTTCATCCGGTTGATGCAGCGCAGCAGCGTGGATTTGCCGCAGCCGGACGGCCCGATGAATGCCGTGACGCGGTTCTTCGGAATCAACATGTTGACATTGAAAAGCGACTGTTTGCTGCCGTAGCAGAAATCCAGGGAATCCACCTCCACGGCGGTTTGATCGGGTATTGCAGGCGGTAGGCTCATATTTCTGACCATGGCGCGGCTCATCACCGCTGACCGCATGATATCGCAAATCCCCGCGTCAATGACCATTCAGGGATTGTGACGATTTCTTAACCTGGCCTTCTTGCCCTATTTCCCGCGACGTTCACCGGATTTAGAATCCGTTGGTGTTCAATCAACAGAACAAACCACCGCAACATGCTAAAAATAAATTACTTGGTCTTTTCAGCAGAGATAGGGTTATTCCTTGTTTCCCCTTATGGGCCCCCTAGACTGATAGAAACAGGGAAGCCGCCAGAAGCTGCACATGGCAAATTTCTCCCGAGTGTTTTCCAATCTTCCGCACACTATCCATGAACACAAAAACTTTTACAAAACGTTCTGCCAGACACGTCAGCAAGGGTTTCGCGCTCATTGCCACCATCACTCTGATGATGCTACTGGCCCTCCTGAGCGTAGGCCTGCTCACCATTGCATCATCCC
>JAJQCV010000044.1 GCA_021202525.1 Akkermansiaceae bacterium
TTTTATTTTCGTTCAAAGATACAACTATTTTTATGAAGAAGATTTTATCGCTGTTCATGGCAATGATGGCCGTTTCCGCCTCTCAGGCGGCTACAGTATTCCAACCCGGTTTCAATTATAGCGGTTACTGGGTTTACGTCTGGAATGGGGGCGACAATGGTAATTGGTCAGAAAACAACTGGGGTGTCCTTAAAAATTCATCCCAGAGCAGCCTTCAATCAGGAGACGGTTACAAACCCATCAATCAGGACCCCGGCTTTATTGGGTATGATTTTTCCGTGGAAGGAGGAAAACAGACGTTCACCAGCAACCAGACAGCTATTACCGTTACCGCCGGAAGCGATCTGAAAAGTTGTGCATCAGGTATCTATTTGGGAGACTATGTCACCCTTAATGCCACCGAATGGGGAGATTACGGAGCATTTTCCATGCATCTCGGAACCAACACTCAAGTGAATTTCAATTTTGACATGGGTGTTGCGGACGGAACGGTTTTCGACTTCGGACAGATGACCGGAAACAGCCTGGTTACTATCGGGACGGCATGGCTTGAGGGGAAAACAACCATCCTGAAGGGCAGTTACACTCTGGCCGGATTGACCGCCTCCATTGATATGTTCCATGTCGGCTTTGGAGACGGTTCCATTGCCAACTTTGACGGCTCCCAATTGCAAGTAACGGATTCCGACGGCAATACACTTACCTACGCCCAGGATGCCAGCAACCTCAAGGAAGGCGAATTCGGCCTGCAATACAATGATGGAAACGTTCAACTGGTAGCCATGGCCGTCCCGGAACCCGCAACCGCCGCCCTGGGACTGATTGGCCTCGGCACGCTTCTGATGCGCCGCAGATGGTCTTGACGGACAATTCGTTTGATCACATCAATTCAAAGGCGGGAGATTTCCCGCCTTTTTATTTTCCTGGACTTGCCAAGCCTGCTCCACGGACAGAGGAGTGGCCCTTCCCGCGTTTAAACACATTCATGCCGAACGGATTGTCCGAATGGCTTCCGAGTTATTGACGACGGCGCCTTATCAGCAATTCCCCCACGCACAGAAGGCCCAGGAGGGAAACGGAAGGTTCCGGAACGGCCCGGGAGCCCGTCACGTATTCCACATACAGCTTCTTGCCGTCGGCGTCATAAACCAGCTTGTATTTGCCCAGGTCCTCCCTGGTAGCGGTCAGTTCCGCAGACTGGTCATAGAGGGTGGAAACTTCTCCGGATTCAAAGTTCACATGGAAATTGGAAAAATTAAATGACAGGGCATCACCATTGGTCCCGAAGCTCATCAAATCCCTGCGCTGGATGGAAAATTCCCCTCCTCCCAGAATGTCCAGGGAACCGTTCAAATTAAAGTGGGCGCTTGACGAACTGTTGAAATTGGCCTGATACGCCACGGAACCTTCCAGGCCCAGATTGAACGTAAGGGGCTGGCGGCCCACCGCAGGAGCGCCGTTTTTATAATCCCCCCATACGTTGTTTGTGAAAATCAGGCCGTCCGCGGAGCCTATGGTGAAGGTGGAACCCCAGAATTTCGCATCGTTGGTCGTCACCGTCAGGGTGCTTCCCTCTGCGATATTGATATTCATGCCGTAGAACGTATTGCTCCCTCCGTTGCTCCCTATCCTGACGTTGATGTTTCCTCCGGCGCCGATGTACATGGTATCTCCCGTAGCGGGTTTTGATGCGGAGGCGGGGCCGTCCGGAGAATCCGTCTTCCAATTGCCGGCCGTTTCCCACCAGCCGTCATTGGAACCGGAATAATACAGGGAGGCCCCCAGGGAAAAGGACGCCGTACTGCACAAAACAACCAGCAGGGACAGAACAGTTTTCATACGCGGATAATGTAACGGATTCCGAATCCGCGTTTTTGATCTGTTATTAACCGTCTTTATAATTCCAAGACGGTCATGAACAAACAGGAATATTCAAAAAATATCAGAATTGGAGCAGATCAATTATTATCAATGCTTTATAAAAATAAAACATTTATTGTCAATAAATTCCATTGCCAGCGGATTCGGAATCCCCTATTCGTACAAAAACAGGTCAAACCCTTCAAATTGTTCGTGCAGATTTGCTGACCGGAAGCGGTCTTCAAACGGCGGCAGCCACGTATCTGCCGGGTATTCTCCCCTGATATGGGAAACCCACATGCGGGACATGAGCGGCATCATCAGGGAAAAGATTTCCGCACCGCCGATGACCATGACTTCCGGGTTCATCAGGGGCAGACACTCCAGTTCCTCCACGGAATGAATGACGTCCACTCCTTCCGCCGTCCAGGACGGATCGCGGGTCAGCACGATGTTCTGACGCCCGGGGAGCGGCCTGCCGATGCTTTCATAGGTTTTGCGGCCCATCAGGACGGGATGTCCCGTGGTGATGCGCTTGAAGGTCTTGAGGTCGTCCGGCAAATGCCAGGGCAGCGCGCCCCGATAGCCGATGCCGCGGTCGAACGCCATGGCGACCACTCCTGTGTAAGTGACGGGCTGTGACATGATGGTCAGGGAATGAGGTGAGCGGAATTATACGGAAATGGGAGCCTTGATGTGCGGCAGTGGATCATACCCGGTGAGTTCGAAGTCCTCGTAACGGAATCCGTCAATGGCCCTGATGTCCGGATTGAGTTTCATCACCGGAAGCGGGCGCGGCGTGCGGGACAATTGCTCCCGCGCCTGGTCCAAATGGTTGCGGTACAGGTGCAGGTCCCCGAAGGTATGAATGAATTCCCTGGCCTCATAGCCGCACACCTGCGCCGTCATGAGCAGCAGCAGGGCATAGGAGGCAATGTTGAACGGCACCCCCAGGAAGAGGTCCGCGCTGCGCTGGTAGAGCTGCAGGGAAAGGCCGTGCCTTTCCTCTCCCGGCTGGGCGGGAATCACGCAGAACTGAAAGAGAGAATGGCACGGCGGGAGGGCCATGTCATCCACCAGGGCCACGTTCCAGGCGCTGACGATGTGGCGGCGCGACCACGGGTTGTTTTTCAGGCCGTCTATCAGCCTGGCAATCTGGTCGATGGGCCGTCCGTCCTCGCCGGGCCAGCAGCGCCACTGCGCGCCGTACACGGGGCCGAGCTCGCCGTTTTCATCCGCCCATTCGTCCCAGATGCTGACGCCGTTGTCTTTCAGGAATTTGATGTTGGTCTCCCCTTTCAGGAACCAGAGCAGTTCGTAAATGATGGAGCGCAGGTGGAGCTTCTTGGTCGTCAGGCACGGAAAACCGTCGCGCAGGTCATATCTGCTCTGCCTGCCGAACACGCCGATGGTACCCGTCCCGGTCCGGTCCTCCCGCCCCACCCCATGGGTCAAAACGTCTTCGATAAGTTCCAAATACTGCTTCATTTCCTTAATTTGCGCTTTTCTCAGCTCTTGCCCCGTGATAATACGAGCATGCGCCACTTTAGTACCATCTCCAGCACCAAAAGCCAGCCTTTTCACTATTTCCCGCCCCTGTATTTTCTTCCGTTACGCGTTCCATGATTTCCATGCTCATACCTGACGAGCCATATTTGGGATTCGCCGCCCTGTGCCACATAGCCGGGGCATTCTGCCTGATTCCCGCCCTGCTCCACACGCGCACTCCCCAGGGTACCATCGCATGGCTGATTTCCCTGCTGGCCTTTCCCTACATTGCCGTGCCCTTTTATCTGATCCTGGGGCGGCGCACCTTCAGCGGCTACGTGGGGACGCGGCGCAGGCAAACGGATTCCGAGTCCCCGTGGGGGGAGCTGACGGACAAGATCACCAACTGCATGAAGCCGTACGCCATCCGCACCGCGGACACGGCAGGGGAGATCATGCAGACGCTGGGGGACATCGTGCGGCTGCCCGTGTGCCGGGGCAATTCCTGCCAACTCCTGATCGACGCAGACAACGCCTTTCCCCGCATTTACGACGCCATCAAGAAGGCGGAGCGTTACATCCTGATCGAGTTTTTCATCATCAAGAACGATTCCGTGGGACGGAACCTGAAAAACCTGCTGATTGAGCGGGCGCGGGACGGCATCCACATTTACATGCTGTATGATGAAATAGGCTCCCACAAGCTGCCGCCCGGCTATATTTCCGCCCTGCGGAAGGAGGGTGTGAAGATTGAGCCGTTCAACGGAAAGCGCCACTTCCTGAGCAACGTCCTGCGCCTGAACTTCCGGAACCACCGGAAGCTGGTCGTCGTGGACGGCTCCACCGCCTTCATCGGGGGCATGAACATCGGCCGGGAATATCTGGGAAAGGGGGCGCTGGGTTACTGGAGGGACACCTTCATCCAGCTTCACGGCCCCTCCGTCCAGCAGACCCAGATCAGCTTCCTGGAAGACTGGAACTGGGCCACCATGTCGAAAGCCACCCCGTCCACCTTCCCCCGCCTGTGCTGGGATATCACGCCCCAGCCGGAAGATAAAACCGTGCTGGTGCTGCCCTCCGGCCCGGCGGACGTGATTCCCGCGTGGAAGACCACCATCATCGCCCTGGCGAACCGGGCCACGCACCGCCTGTGGATTTCCACGCCCTACTTCGTCCCGGACGAAGGCGTGATGTCCGCCCTCCAGGCGGCCGCCCTGCGGAATGTGGACGTGCGCATCCTGCGCCCGGAACGGGCGGACCACATTCTGGTGAAGCTTTCCTCCTTCACCTTCCTGCGGGACCTGGATACCTACGGCATCCAGCTTTGGGCTTATAAAAAGGGCTTCCTGCACCAAAAGGTGATCCTGATGGACGACGACATCGCCACCGTGGGAACGGCCAACCTGGACAACCGCTCCCTGGCCCTGAACTTCGAGCTCACCGCCATTGTGCGCGATCCCGGCGTGTGTGCGGAGGTACAGGCCATGCTGGAAAAAGACTTTTACTCGTCCGTCCGGGAATCCCTGGAGGACTACAACAAAAAATCGCTGGGATTCAAAATGCTATGCAACCTTGCCAGGTTGATGGCTCCCGTACAGTAACTGAATTTTATTGGAATCATTCTAAATTTTACTCTTGTAAGCTTGACCTGCTCAAACTCATGTGAGACAATTTTTCTCAAGAAGCCACCCCCTTCAATTTTTAACGATCGTTAAATAAAATATGAATCCTGTTACATTCAACTGTACCGTTCTGCGCGACGGCCACCAGTCCCTGGCGGCCACCCGCATGAAGACGGCAGACATGCTGCCCATCGCCCCCATTCTTGATTCCATGGGCTTCAGCGCCCTGGAGACCTGGGGCGGAGCCACCATCGACGCCGGCCTTCGCTTCCTGAAGGAATGGCCGTTCGACCGTCTGGACGCCCTGAAGAAGGCCGCCCCCAAAACGCCCCACATGATGCTTCTGCGCGGCCAGAACATTGTGGGCTACACCAATTACGCGGATGACGTGGTGGAAGCCTTCGTGGCCATGAGCGCCAAGCACGGCATGAACATTTTCCGCATTTTCGACTGCGTGAACGACCCGCGCAACATGGAAACCTCCATCCGCGCCGCCAAGAAGGCCGGAGCCCAGGCCCACGGAACCATCTGCTACACGACTTCCCCCGTGCACACGACGCAAAGCTTCGTGGACATGGGCCGCGAACTGGCGGACATGGGCGCGGACGCCATCGTCATCAAGGACATGGCCGGCCTCATCCCTCCCTACGTGACGCATGAACTGGTCAGCGCGCTGAAGAAGGACCTGAATATCCCCGTCTGGATTCACACGCACGATACCGCCGGACTCGGCGCCTCCACCTACCTCAGCGCGATCGACGCCGGAGTGGACGCCTGCGACGTGTCCATCTCCCCCTTCGCCAACGGCACGGGACAGCCGGACTGCCTGCGCATGCTCGCCCTGCTCAACGGCAATTCCCGCAAGCCGGACTACGATACGGACAAGCTCATTGAAGTGTCTGAAATGCTCAAGCCCATTTACGACGAACTGGGCAAATTCACCTCCCACCGCAACGAGGTGGTGGATTCCGACACGCTGCGCTACCAGGTTCCCGGCGGCATGCTTTCCAACTTCCGCACCCAGCTCAAGGAACAGGGCATGGAAGACAAGTTTGAAGAAGTGTTTGCGGAAATCCCCGTGGTCCGCAAGGCCCTGGGCTGGATTCCGCTGGTGACGCCCACCTCCCAGATCGTGGGCGTGCAGTCCATGCTGAACGTCAAGTTCGGCCGCTGGAAGAACATCACGCCCCAGGCGGCGGACATCGCCCTGGGTTATTATGGCCGCACCCCCGCCCCCGTGGATCCGGAAGTGCAGAAACTCTGCGCGGAAAAGATGGGCAAGGAACCGATCACCTGCCGTCCGGCGGACCTGATCAAGCCCGACATGGAAAACCTGCGCAGGAAGCTTGCGGAAAAGGGCCTGCCCACGGACGACGAGCATTGCGTGATTTACGCCATGTTCCCCCAGCAGGTGGAAGATTTCTACAAGAAGCCCGAACCGCAGCCGGAGGCCCCCGTCCAAGTGAACACCGCCCCCGCAGCCGCCGCACCGTCCATGACGGTCATCGACAACGGCATCACCGCCCAGGTGAGCGGTCCCTCCGGCTCCCGCGACCTGACCATCGTCATCAACGGGCAGGCCCACTCCGTGAAAGTGGAGCACGTCGGTTAAGGACGGCACGAATACTTTATTAATCCATTCACAGGCTGTTCCGGAAATCCGGGACAGCCTGTTTTTTAAACTTCTTTTTCCGGCAAAAACTCCCTGCGCTCCGGAAGACAGATCCAGAAGTGGGGTCCTCCATGATCACCGGGGAATCCCGGTTATAATAATACGGCAGAAATGCGCGTTCCCGTGAATGTCTATTCCAGCAACCGGGAAAGAAAGCTTCCGCTTTCCCGGTTAAAAGCCTCCCCACTTCAAGAGGATTTTTTTCTCCGTTCAGTCCTTTCAACATGCCGGGAGGGACTTCCTCATGCTTTTTGAAGGTAAGAGGCCGGGAATCAGCATTATTCCCGCCGGCAGCACGCCTCTGGGGAAGCACCGGCGTGTTTCACATGGCATGTACGCCAGCTTCCCCGCCCGCAAGGAGCGGATCCAATGACGACGGCGCGCGGGATTTTCTTCCTGCACGCCGCCGTCACCAGGCCGAAACCATCCCCACGGGCAAACCGCACTCGTGGGGAGGTCCGGAGAAAAATGTCCGGAAGTTCAGCTTTCCCTGGACTCCACCATGTTGATTTTGGGAACGATCAGGCTGAAGATGATGAAGGCGGCCAGATAGGCGCATCCGCAGACGACAAAGATGATGTCATAGCCGTGGGAAGGATTGCCCAGCGCTACGAAGTGGGACAGCGTAAAGCCCACGGCTGTCTGGAACAGCACGCTGCCGATCTGCCCGGCCATGCCGGAAAGGCCGGTGATGGACGCCACGTCCGACTTGGGGAACATGTCGGACCCCAGGGTATACACGCTGGCGGACCACGCCTGGTGGGCGCCTCCCGCCAGTCCGAGCACGGCTACGATGGTCCACATGTCGAAGTACTGGACAAAGATGACCGGAAGCACGCAGCAGGCAAAGATGAGCATGGAGATTTTCCTGACCTTGTTCAGGCTCCATCCGCGCCCCGCCAGGTACTTGGTCAGGGAGCCGCCGATGATGCTCAGGACGGTTACCAGCGCGTAAATGACGATCAGCGGCAGGGCGGATTCCTTGATGTTGTAGCCGAAGTGCTTGTTGAAGAAGTCGGGCAGCCAGAAGAGGAAGAACCACCAGATGGGGTCCGTCAGGAAGCGGACGATGATGAGGCTCCATGCCTGCCTGTAGGTGAGAAGTTTTCTCCAGGGGATTGATTCCCTGGCCTCTTCCTTTTCCGCCCGCGCCAGTGCGGAGGATTCCTCCGCCAGTTTCACGCGCGGTTCCTTCGGCATCCGGAGCCAGAAGGCCACCCAGATGAAGCCCAGCACGCCGGCCGCGATGAACGCGGACTGCCAGCCCCACGCGGCGGCGATGAACGGGATGGTGGCCGGAGCCACCAGGGCCCCCACGTTCGCGCCGGAGTTGAACAGGGTGGTGGCGAACACGCGCTCCCCGGAGGTAAACCAGTTGGTCACCGTCTTGATGCTGGCGGGGAAGTTGCCGCCTTCACCCAGCCCCAGAATGATGCGGCTGAGGCCCATGGATTTGACGCCCACGGCAAAGGCGTGGGAGATGGCCCCCACGCTCCACCAGATGATGGAGATGGCAAAGCCCATGCGGGCTCCGTACTTGTCGATAATCCAGCCGAACATGGTCAGGCCGGTGGCGTAGGACGCCTGGAAAATGGACATGATCATGCCGTATTGGGCGTCCGTCCATCCCAGCTCGACGTCCAGGATGGGCTTCAGGATGGAGAGTATCTGGCGGTCCAGGTAATTGATCGTCGTAGCCGCAAAGAGCATGAAGAGGATCATCCACCGGAAAGAGTCCTGCCTGGGTTGTTCTTGAATCATAAGCGGAGGTTTGTTTGGATTGATGCCGTTTCCGCCTACAGGGCCCGGAGGGCTTCCCGGGTTCTGCGGCCTATTTCCTCCCATTCGGAGGACTGGATCAGGGACGGCTCGCAAATCCAGGAACCGCCGCAGGCGGCCACTTCCGGAATTTCAAGCCAGGAGCCTATGTTGCCGGCATGAATGCCGCCCGTGGGCATGATGCGCACGCCCGTGTGCCGGAAGGCTCCCAGCAGGGATTTGAGCATCTTGACGCCTCCCGCGGCTTCCGCCGGGAAGAATTTCTGGAACAGGCACCCCAGGGAGAGGGCCTGGCTCATTTCCGAAGCCGTAGAGACGCCCGGAACGAATGGAAAGCCCAGTGCGGAGGCGGCTTTCACCACCAGGGGATCAAAACCGGGAGCCACGCCGAAGGAGGCCCCGGCATGGCGCGCCCGCTCCACCTGTTCCGGCGTCAGCAGCGTGCCCGCCCCCACCATCATGTCCGGCACCTCGCGGGAGATGCGGGAGATGGCTTCCGAGGCGGCAGCCGTACGGAACGTGATTTCCATGCAGCCGCAGCCGTTGTCCCTCAGGGCTCTGGCGAGGGGGACGGCTTTTTCCGCATCGTTGATGACAACGACGGGAACGAGCCTGATGGCGGACAGTTTTTCCAATAATGTGTTCATGGTTTAAAAGTTGAAGTATTGTTTGGCGTTGTTGTAGGAGATGTCCGCCGCCATGGAGCCGACCATGTCCATGTCGTCCGGGACCAGGCCCTGGGCCATGTCCCTGCCCAGGATGCGGCACAGGATGCGGCGGAAGTATTCATGCCGCGTGTAGCTGAGCAGGCTGCGGCTGTCCGTCAGCATTCCCACGAAGCGGGAGAGCATGCCGAGCTGGCTGAGGGTCTCCAGATGGCGGGTCATGCCGTCCATCTGGTCCAGGAACCACCAGGCGGCGCCGTACTGCATTTTGCCGGCCGTGATTCCGTCCTGAAAACTGCCACAGAGCACGGCCAGGGCGGCATTGTCCCGCGGATTCAGATTGTACAGGATGGTGCGCGGCAGCGTTCCCTTCTGCGCGGAGCGGTCCAGCAGGCGGCCCAGAGGAGCGATGTACGTGAAGTCCGCAATGGCGTCAAAGCCCGTGTCCGGCCCCAGATCCCGCAGGGCCGCCCCGTTGGGGTTGCGCAAGGCGCCCACATGGAGCTGGCGGACCCAGCCCGCGGCCGCGTCAAGTCCGGCAAGGAAGTCCATCAGGTAGTTGGAAAACCTGGCGGCCTCCCTTCCCGCCACTTCCCCGCCCTGCCGGGCGGCGGCAAAGAGAGCGGCGGCTTCCTCTTCGGACAGGCTTTCATCGTCGAACGCTTCCAGGGAGTGGTCCGACAGCTTGCAGCCGTTCCACGCAAACCAGGCGTGCCGGGAGGCAAGGGCTTTTTGGAATGCGGCCAGATCGCGGATTTCCATGCCGGAAGCCTGTTCCAGACGGTTCACCCATTCCATCCATGCCCTGCCCTGATGGATGGCGCGCGCCTTGTCCGGCCTGAAGGTGGGGAGCAGCTTGACGGAATCCCCGGAAGCGGCGTGCCGCCGGTGAGCGGCCAGGTCGTCGCAGGGATCGTCCGTCGTGCAGACGGCCTCCACGTTCATCTTTTTCAGAATGTCCAGGGCCCCCATGGAGCCGGACTGGAGCATGGCGGAGGTCTTTTCCCAGATATCCCCGGCGGTATCCGGACCGAAGAGGGTTCCGGTGATTCCGAAGGGCCTCCGGAGTTCCAGATGCGTCCAGTGGTACAGGGGATTGCGGAGCAGCCGGGGCACGGTGGCGGCCCACGCGTCGTATTTTTCCCGGTCCGGGGCGTCTCCGGAGCACAGGCGCTCCGGAATGCCGTTGGTCCTCATGGCGCGCCACTTGTAATGGTCACCGTCCAGCCAGAGCTGGGCGATGTTGGAGAACTGGCGGTTGTCCGCGATGGCGGCGGCGTCCAGGTGGGAGTGGTAATCAATGATCGGCTGGTGTTCGGCGTACTCATGGAAGAGCGTTTTCGCCTGGGGGGTGTCCAGCAGAAAGTCGTCGTCAATGAACATGGGAGGGAGGATGTTTGATGGTTACACTCCGGAATAGGCCAGGAAGCCGCCGTCCACGGGGATGATGGTCCCCGTCACGAAGGAGGCGGAAGGAGACACCAGGAATTGCAGGGCTCCGCAGAGGTCGCCGGGCTCGCCGAAGCGGTGCATGGGCGTCTTGGCAAGCACTTTGCGCCCGCGCGGCGTAGGCGTTTCCCCGTCCTTTTCCATCATCAGGAAGCGGTTCTGGTCCGTGATGAAGAAGCCGGGGGCGATGGCGTTGACGCGCACGCCCAGCGGAGCCAGGTGCGTGGCCAGCCATTTGGTGAAGTTGTCCACGGCGGCTTTTGCGGCACCGTAGGCCCCGACTTTGGTCAGTGGCTGGAACGCGGCCATGGAAGAAATGTTGACAATGCACCCGCCGGAAGCGGCCAGCAGTTTTCCGAAGACCTGTGAGGGAAGAATGGTGCCGATCATGTTGAGGCGGTTGACGTATTCAAAGCCCTGCATGTCCATGCCGAAGAAGCCTTGCTCCGCCGGGGTGTCCGGCATGCACTGCTCCGCGGGGGTAGTCCCGCGCGGATCGTTGCCTCCGGCCCCGTTCACCAGGATGTCCAGCCGTCCCCAGGTGTTTTCCAGCAGGGTGGCGGCTTCCTCCAACTGCGCCTTGTCCAGCACGTCCGCCGCGATGACGAGGGTCCGGGTGAGCCCTTCCTCCGCCAGCTTCCGCTGAAGTTCTTCCAGCTTGGAACGGGTGCGGCCCAGCAGGGCCACCCTGGCCCCGGCCTTCAGCAGGTCGCGGGCCATGACGGAGCAGAGAACCCCGGCGGCCCCGGTGACCAGGGCGTTTTTCCCGACCAGCGGGCGGAAGGATTGCAGGCCCATGGCCAGTCCGCGGAGTTCCGCCAAGCCGATGACGCGGCCGCCGTAGGAATACCCGGCGTAACATTTCTTTTCCAGGTCGATGTCCATCAGCTTGCCGTGGTCCGGGCGCACGGGAATGCGCCAGTTTTCCAGGCCTTCCGCCTTCCGGCGGTTTTCCTCGTTGATGAGGCACTGCATGGCGTAGGCCATGTCCGTGTGCCCGCAGAGGTGGGAGCCGGATTCCCGGAAGCTTTCATGGTCCGCATCAAACACCGTGTTGCGGAAGTGGGCGAAGTAGACGCGGTCCGCAAATTCCTCCATCAGCAGGTGCGGGGAGTTGGAATACAGGCCGCCCAGGGAGCCGGTGCAGAGCGTGAACCCGGAGTGCATGGAGGGCACTTCCCGGATCATCCGGCGCATGTCCTCCTCATCGCTCATGATGCGGGGCAGCCCGAAGATGGGCCGGGGCGGATCGTCCGGATGGATGGCCATGCGGATGCCCGTTTCCTCACAGACGGGCATGATCTCGTTGAGAAAGTCGTACAGGTTTTGCCGCAGGCGGGCGTCGTCGATGCCCTCATAGCGTTTGAGCATGTCCTTGAACTGCTCCGGCGTCAGGTCGTCCACCGTGCCGGGAAGCCCCAGCAGGATGGAATCCGCCAGCGCACGGCGGCCCTCCCCGTCCAGAGACTGGAAAAGGCTGCGCGCCCGGTCCAGGGTCTCCGGGGAATAATCCCCTTCCGCCCCGGGGCGCTCCAGAATGAACAGGTCGAAGGCGACCACGCGGGCGGAATCATATTTCAGCACGCTGCTGCCGTCTTCCATCGGGAAAGCCAAATCGGAGCGCGTCCAGTCCAGAACGGGCATGAAGTTGTAGCAGACCACCTTCACCCCGCCCCCGGCGAGGTTGCGGAGGCTCTGCTTGTACACTTCCAGGTAATGCTTCCAGTTCCCGGAACGCGTCTTGATATCCTCATGGACGGCGATGCTTTCCGCCACCACCCAGTTCATGCCCTGCGCCTCGATCATCCGGACCCGTTCAGCCACGGCTTCTTCCGTCCAGAGGTCTCCGCACTTCACTTCATGCAGGGCCGTCACGATTCCGGAAGCGCCCGCCTGGCGGATGTCCCTCAGCGTAATCGGGTCCCCCGGACCGTACCATCTCCAGCTTTCAATCATAACAAGATAAGATAAAGGTTAGCGGTCCACGCGGGCGGTGCCGCCCTTCATGACTTTTTCCACTTCCGCCAGGGAGGCCGTGGAGGTATCCCCCGGAGTGGTCATGGCCAGCGCACCGTGGGCGCATCCGCAGTTCACGGCGTACTGGGGCCCCTTCCCGCTCATCAGCCCGTAAATCAGGCCGGAAGCGAAGGAATCTCCGCCGCCCACGCGGTCCAGAATTTCCAGATTCGGGAAGGAGATGGAGTCATAAAACTCCCCGTCGCAGTACAGCATGGCCGCCCAGTCGTTGAAGGTGGCCGTGCGGGCCACGCGCAATGTCGTGGCGGCGGCCTTGAAGCCGAATTCCGCCACTGCGCGGCGGATCATCTGCCGGTAGGAACCCTGGTCGATATGGGAGAAATCCTCCGTGGCCCCTTCGATGGAAAGGCCCAGGGACGCCTGGAAGTCCTCCTCATTGCCGATCATGACGTCCACAAAGGGCGCGATGGCCCGGTTTACCTCCTGGGCGCGCTTCTGGCCGCCGATGCTCTTCCACAGGGAGGGGCGGTAGTTCAGGTCATAGGAAACGACCGTGCCGTGCTTGCGGGCGGCCTTGACGGCTTCCAGCACCACGTCGCTCGTCGTTTCGGAAAGCCCCGCATAAATGCCGCCGGTATGGAACCAGCGCACGCCGTCCCTGCCGAACAGGGCGTCCCAGTCCACGTCGCCGGGCTTCATCTGGCAGGCGGCGCTCAGTCCGCGGTCGGAACAGCCCACGGCGGCGCGTACGCCATAACCGCGTTCCGTGAAATTCAGGCCCACGCGGCAGTCGCGGCCGATGCCGTCAAAGGGGGTCCATTTCACATAATCCAGGTCCAGTCCGCCCTGAAGCATGCAGTCCTCCAGAAGCCGCCCTACGGGATTGTCGCAGATGGCGGTGACGATGGCGCCCCTCATCCTGAAACAGCGCCTCAGCCCGCGGGCCACGTTGTATTCCCCGCCGCCTTCGCAGACGCGGAAGGAACGGGTGGTATGAATGCGGCCTTCGCCGGGGTCCAGCCTCAGCATCACTTCGCCAAGGGATGCAATGTCCCAGCGGCACTCCTGCTCAGATTTAATGGATAATGACATGTGAAAATCTTAATCGTACAGGGCTTCCAAATTACAGCGAACCATGAGCCTTCACAAGATAAAAGGAGAAAAAAGTCCAGATATTCATAGTTCATT
>JAJQCV010000014.1 GCA_021202525.1 Akkermansiaceae bacterium
CGGTTCCGGACGTTGGAATTTCCGGTGGAAGACTGGGGGAAAATGATTTTTGCGGGGAAGGCGCGTACGGGGACGGGGCTGCTTACGGAGAAGGAAGATTCTTCCTTGATTGTTATTAATGAACTGAATATATTGTTATCTATCATGAACTGCCCTATAATTTTTCTCCTGTTCTGCTGGGGTTTTGCCGGTTCCGGCGTTGCCCTGCCGGATCCCTTTCCCGAAGCCTGCGGTCCTGTTTACGGGTGTGGCGTCACTCCTCAGGGAAGGAGCCGTTGGACGCGGCCTGCCCGGGAATGGAAGTATCCTGGCCGGCTGGGAACCGGCACGGCGGAAGGAAAAGAAGGCGGCCAGTGGCTTCGGGACCCTTTTTCCCGGGATTCCGGGATGGGGTGCGTACGGTATCAATGGAGTTACAGGAGAGGCCGCCTGATGAAGGTTCCCCATGCACTTGCAGTTCCGGATTTTTATTTTTCCGGCAGATTTCCTTGTGCAGTGGATCGTGAAGAGTTGGAAGACGCCCTGGAGGATACGCTCATCGTTGCGGAGAATCCTTTTCGGGAGGAAGGCCGTTCCCATATTTTTCTTTACCGGGGGAAGGTTTGCCATTCCCTGGATGAGGTCGGGGAAAATGCAGGAGCCTTGTCCATGCGGTATGTTGTTTTTTCTCCGGATGTGGCCTATGAGGAACAGGCTTCCGTTCGGGCGGCATTTTTTGGAGCAACGGGTTTTTATGTGATGAAAGACATGTTCAGCTCCGGTTGGCGGAAGGCTCAGGGGGAAGACATTTTCCTTTCCGGCCCCCGCCAGGAAGGGACCGTTGTGTTCATGGAGGGATTGGGGGCTGTTCCCGTCTCCTTGTTCATGACGCCGGATTGGGCGGTCGGCGAAGTCTGGAACAGGGAGAAGTTTTTCCAGCCTCCGGCCCGGGGAATCCCTCATGGCTCCTTGTCGAAGGTGCGCTCCCGTTCCGTTATTCCGCATTGAGGAAGGGGCGGAGGCAAGCGGACGGACTCCGGCGGTCCGGAAAATGAACCTTGATGAACGGATGGAGAGACATTATTTTAACGGCATGAGACTGGCTTCTCTCATTTGTCTGGCCGGCGCCGTGGGCTGTGCGCCGTGCATGGCCGCCGCGCCGCCGCCTCAGGAACAGCCCGCTGCGGAAAAGACCCGGCAGGATGCCCCGCGCCATGTCGCGGTCCAGAACATAGCCCCGGTGCCCGGGTTGCCAGTTCCCATGGATTTGACGCAGGCGGACGGCATCCGCCTGGATGCCCTGGACCTGACCGTTGCCCTGAAGCAGCATCAGGCTTTCCTGATTTACACCTGCGCCCTGGACATTCCCAAAGGCATCAGGGGAAAGACGATTCCCGTGGGCGTTCCGTTCCGGTACAGCCCCCCTGACGAACAGGCCAACGCCGCCAGTCCGGAGCCCATACGCAATCTCCCCTTCACCAAGGCGGTGCTGGACGCCGTGGCGTCCGTGGACGATTTGAAGTGCGATTCCTCCCTTACCGAGGGACGCCACCAGCAGGCGGACGCGCCCACCATGGCTCCCGTGGCCGGCATTGCCCACTGGCTGGTGGCCCAGGTTCCCAACAAGCCGGGAACGCACGTGCTGACTTTTCAGTTTTCCGTGCCTTACACGCAGGATATCAGCGTCACCCCAAAAACGGAAGTCAGGATGGGTGAACCGCGCCTGACGCTGCTCACTTCTCCCGTCATGACCTGGACGGGCGGAACGCCCAGGGCGGTGGTGAACGTGTACAGTTCCGAGATGACCAACCAGTCCGTGAAGCTGGACCCTTCCGCCGATGCCAAGTCCATCGTCACGACGCCCAAGGGCGTTTATACCTGGTCCCTGCTGGGGGCGGACGGCCGTCCGTACGCGCCCTCCGTGGTGCTGACTCCCGGCCCCGGCTGGACGCTGGACAAGAATGGCCATGTCACCATCCGCGGGGAGAAGGGTTCCCTGACGGACCAGTACGATGTTACGGCCAGTTCTACGCTGAAAAAGGACCCCTACGGCAATCCCTGTTCCCCGGAGAACCTGAAACACGGCCAGGGATACTGGGCGGAGGGCGTTTCCGGAGACGGGCAGGGGGAAACCCTGGAGGTGAAGCTTAAGAATCCGGGCCGTCTGCTGGGAATCATGCTGGAATCAGGAATTTCCCCGGTAACGCTGCCGGAAAACGATACGGAGGCTCGCCGTCATCCGAATATTGCGTATTCCATGTTCGGCCGTCCTAAAAGCGTCCAGGTAACGCTGAACGGGGAGTACACTTTTGACGCCACCCTGCGCGACGACTGGACGCCGCAGATTGTCGTTCCCCCGTATTACAAGGCTCCCGTGCATACCATCAGGATCAGAATAGATTCCATTTATCCCGGGACGGGTACGGCGGATACCTATCTGGGCGTGCTCAAGCCGATTGTGAGATAGGGTAGATAGGGTAGATAGGGTAGATAGGGTAGATAGGGTAGATAGGGTAGATAGGGTGAGTGGCGCCGCTCTGGGGAGATTTTCTCTTATTTATTCATCCCGGTCCGGGACGGATGAATGGAGCCCCTTTCCGGGGATGATGGAAGGGCTTTAACGGGAGGGGGCCGTTTTGTCCACGGAGAGGACCGTCAGCAGAATTCCCTTATCCGTGTAATGGATGCGCAGGGAGGCTTTTCCGGCGAGCGAGTTTTTCAACGGGGAATCACGGTATATTTCAGCGTCAAAAATGCGGCCTTCCGGCAGGTTGAAGAAAGTTCCCTCCGCAGTTTTTTTAAGGCCGTCCGCCAGGACGATCCGGTCGCCCGGTTCCGGGACATAGAAGAATTCGGGGTACAGGAAAACGTTTTTCTCCAGTTCCAGCCCTCCCTCCGCCTTTATTTTGGGAGACGCATTTTTGCCGTCCAGATGAACGGTAAGACGGGAATTCCGGCGGAAAACGGTTTTGCCGGAGATGGACAGGCTCCCGGAAGGGCCGAGAGCGACTTGCCCTTTCACGTCCATTCCCCCCTGGAGGGTGACGGGGGCGTTGAAGAGAAACGTGGAGCCGGCGAGTGTTCCGTTGCCGCAGCGGAGGATCAGGCTGCCTTTTCCGTGTACGGGGCCGTTGGCGCACAAGGAGGAACAGGGCTCAAACAGAGTCCAGGCGACATCGCCGCCTTCAAGCGCCATTTTCGCGTCAAAGACCATATCCATTCTTTCCAGCGCGGCGATTCCGCTCCGTATGGCCAGCTTTTTATCCCTGCCTTTCAGGTGGAAGAATTTTCCTTTCCCGACGGTGAGGGAGTCCACGACGGCGTCGCGGTCCAGAAGCAGGCTGCTTGTCCTTTCCCTGTTGAACCAGACGTTGGCTCCGTCCGGAGGCGCCAGCCGGGCGATTTTCCTGCCGGAAGGCAGGACGGTTTCCCATTGGCGGTCGCTCCATTTTCCGTCGGGCGCGTTGCGGTAGGAATCGGGCAGGGAGTAGACCCGCACGTAGTCCACGTTCATGGCCGTTGGGCTTTTGTCCCTGCTGCCGTAGCCGTTTGCGGGGATGTCGCCGGCCCAGTTTTTATCCCGGATTTCCGAACTCAGGATGATGTATTCCGGAATGCAGGACAGGGCTTCCTGTGTTTTCCAGATTTCCTTTCCGTCCATGTAGAACGTGTAGCCTCCGGCCGTCCGGAGCACACCGTAGGTGTGGTAGCCTTCCAGAAGTCCGGTTTTGTGCTGTTTTGCCGCCGATTTGTGGTGTTCCCCATAGCCGTGGTAATGGATGGCCTGGTTGGTTTCATGTCCGTTGGCGGGGTTGGGCCTGTATTCCACAATGTCTATTTCCGTGCCGTATTTTCCTGTGTTGCCCACGGTGGAAATGCTGTCGCTCTGGAGCCAGAAGGCGGACCACATGCCGGAGGAGGCATTCCTGTCTCCGGTGAACTCAATGGAAGCCTCGTAAAAGCCGTATGCCCGGTCCAGGCTTTTCTTTTTTGTGGCGATCATTCCGGTATGATGTTTGCCGTTTTCCGTATAGGTGCGGATGCTCAGAATTCCGTTGTCCGCGGAGACGGCCTCCGGGGTGTTCACGGCGTCGTGGCGCGGCCCGGTCTGGCGGTAGGACCATTTTTCCATGTCAAGGGACGCGCCGCCGAATTCGTCATTCCATGAAAGGGCGTACCCGGAGGGGAGGGGCACGGAAGGCTGCGCCGCAGGGGGATGGGAGGCCGGGAAGAGGTGAAGAAGGAAGGAAAAGACCGCCCCGGCGGGAAGAAGCAGGTAGAGATATGGAAACATGGAAGGAGGTGGTGCAGGATGGCAGGGATGTTTTTTCTGCGTAAGTTTTTCAGTTCCGGAAGAGGGAACTGCCCGTGCGCCCCTTGGGATAATGGCGGAAGGGCAGTGTGAGCAGGTACATCAGGATCAGGGCCGGAATCTGCATCCACAGCAGGTACCAGGGCCACGCCCCCAGCAGGTCCAGCACGGACCCGGAGGCGGGCGTGGAAACCGTGAAGCCGTAATTGGTACCCAGGAATTTGTTGACGGGATGCACTGCGGCCAAATACAGGTTGGCGAAGAGCAGGGCCCACAGGAAGTCCCACCGCGCCGGCTTCCATTGCAGGACCAGAGGCAGGTAGAGGGCTGCAATGACGGTAACGCCGTGGGAGAGGAAGAAGGCGAAGTACGTCCATGACGGGAAATCGTGGGCCACGGAAGGCGTCACCAGCCCCTGAAGAGTGGCGCACAGAACGCAGTAGTACACGATGGAGCGCAGAATGCGGGACGGTATCCACAGGCTCAGGGCGCACGCCACCTGCATCACGGAGCAGAAGTGCAGGGGCAGCATCCATTCCCAGGTTTTGTCCGGTTCGTCGGAAAGCAGGGCGATCATGTCCGGAACCAGGCTCAGCAGGCATGCGGTGCCCAGCCAGAGCGTCGTGCGGTTTCTGACGGATTTTTTATAGGACTGTCCCAGTTCCACAATGCACAGCCCCGCCGCCAGCAGAACGGCCAGGGCCGCCCAATGGGACATTCCTCCAAATTCCAGTGGCGGCACGCTGTTCATTCAATAACTACCATAACAGAGACGGGACGGTCAAGGCAACCGCGAAAACGCGGAATCCTGATGGAAAGGTTCAGTCTTGCAAATTCGCCTTTCGCGGGCATACTTGCCTCCGTGATGAGGCAGGGAGCGTTTATAGTGATCAGCGGGCTGCTGCTGGCCGCACTGGCCGGCTGCGACGATTCCAATGACCGACGTTCCCGCTATGCGGAGAAGAAGCCCGCGCCGCGTCCGCTGGAGCGGAATTTTGACCCTCCCAGACAGATATTGCCGCCTTCCGCCCCCAAAAAGAAGGAGCCGGCATGGATGGATTACCAGGGGGAGGACATGCGGCAGTTGACGGAACTTTCCGGCCGCAGGGTGCTGGTCGTCTTTTACGCCCCGTGGAGTTCCCAGGCCATGGAGTACGTCCAGGCAGTCAAATCCTATGCCGAGGCGCAGGACGGGAAGGCCTTTGCCGTGTTGATTGACGCGGACGCGCATCCAGAGCTGGCCCGCAAGTACCATCTGGAGGCGGTTCCGCTGACGGTCCTGTATCTGGAGGGAATGAAGCTCCGTGAAATGGTGGGCGGCGTTTCCGCGGCCCGTCTGGACCAGTTGATCGAACAGACCGTGCGGGTGGAATAAATGCATTCCCTGATTCGCTGCACGGAACAGGCGGGATTTGGAAGAAACGCAGGTTCTGCGCCGCTTTTCTGCAAGGAGGATGGTCTTCTTTTTGCCGTTTATTCTGTGGACAGGGAACGGAAGCTTTGCCGAAGGGAAGGAGGCAGGCGCCGGCGGCTCCGGGCTGGCTTCCCGTTTCATCCGGCACGACGCGGAAGGCGGCCATACCTGCCGGGCCAGAGGGAACACCGGGGGTGAAAGAGGCATGGCCGCCTTTACCTGTGTTAAGGCAGGAGGGATTAAAAGGAGATGTTGACGCTGTCCCCCGCCTTCATGACCACATCTTTTTTCCTGCCCTGATGCATGAAACGGAATTTGCCGGGACGGGAGGCTTTGGCCGTGGCTTTGATGCCGCCGTCTTTCCAGGACAGGTCGACCATAAGACCCCCGCGGGTGCGGAGTCCCGTGGCCGAACCCTCCGTCCATGAGTCGGCCAGCGCCGGGGCGAGCATGATGACGCGGTAGCCTTGCTGCTCAATCTGGCTTTGGATCAGGCATTGGGCCAGGCCGGACGCCATGCCGAAGTTGCCGTCGATCTGGTAGGGGGGATGCATGTCGAACAGGTTGGGATTGATGTATTTTTTCAACTGCGTGTAAATGCGTTCCTCCGCGTCGTTGCCGCAGCCGAGCGTGGCATACATGTTGATCAGCCACGCGGTGCTCCAGCCGGTGCATATGCCGCTTTTTCCGGTAAAGCTGCGGCGGTAGTCCACGGATTTCTTGACGGCCGCGGCGTATTCGGGCGTGTTCAGCACATCCCATTCATTTCCCGGAAACAGGCCGTACAAGTGGCTGATGTGGCGGTGGCCCTTCTGGACTTCTTCAAAGGGTTCCTGCCATTCCTGGATGCGGCCGTCCTCCCCGATGGCCGGCTGGGGAATGCGCGGCAGGAACTGGCGGGCTTTTGACAGGACGGGCGTATTGATTCCGAGTTCCCGGCACGCGAAAATGTAGTTGCGCAGGGCTTCCCTGCCGAGCAGGAGGTCATGGGAACAGCCGTTGGTGACGGCGAGGTTGAATTTTTTTCCCGTCTCGTCCTGGATTCTGAAAATGTTTTCAGGAGAAGTCCCCGGGCCGGAGATGTAGCGCCCTTTCTTGTCTTTCTGGAACCAGGACATGATGAACCGGGCGTTGGATTCCAGGATGGGAAGGGATTTTTTCAGGAATGCCTTGTCTCCCGTAAAGCGGTAGCTGTCCAGCAGGTGGGCGCAGGCCCACGCTCCGTTCATCAGGCTGGCCGAGAATTCGGGTTCGCTCCCGGCATAGTAGGTTTCCTTCCAGCAGTCCACGTTGTGGGCAAAACAAAAGCCGTCATGTTTCAGGAAGCGGGCGAATTTTTCACCGGTGGGCTGAAGGCTGACCACGAATTCAAGGAAGGGGCGGTGGTATTCCCCCAGTCCGGTCACGTCGGACGGCCACTGGTTCATCTGGCAGTTGATGTTCAGGAAGAAGCACCCGCTCCAGGCGGCGTTGAGGTCCGGGTTCCACAGTCCCTGCAGGCCGCAGGGCAGCGCGCCGGGGCGCGTGTTGGCAATGATGCAGTAGCGGCCGAACTGGAAGAGCTGTTCAATCAGGTCCGGGTCCTTGCCTCCCTGTTTGACCAGCTGAATGCGTTCGGGAGTCGTTTTTTGGGCGATTTCGGCGGGCGTGTCTCCAATGTCCACCTGGCAGCGCATCATGCGTTCGGAAAAGTATTTGGCCGTTTCCTGTTCCAGTTTTTTCCATCCAGCCCTGGAAGCGGCGTCCAGAGTGTTCCGGTTGAGGGCTCCCAGGTCGTTTTTCAGCGGACTGTCCGGTTTCCGGCTGTTGTAGTCGGTTTTCGTGGAGGAGAGAACGAGCAGTTCCTTGCAGTTGTCTATCCTGAGAACGCCGCCGTCCATGGAAGCGCGGCCGTCGATGACCTGCACCCTGACGGCGTTTTCAAAGCGGGTGCCTCCGTTGTGGCCCTGGCCCTGGAGGGTCCATCCGTCCCTGTCCGGAGTGATGACGGATTTTTTGTCCGGATGGCGCAGGGAGAGGGTGACGGTGCAGCCCTTGGGGAGGGAGCAGGTCATGCGGTAGGCGATGCAGTCGGTAGAGGGAGCGGCGACCAGTTCCGTCTTCAGCGCCCCATCCGCAAAATGGACGTCCATTTGGGCCTTCCCGTGTTTCATGTCCAGCTTTCTGGAGAAAGAAGTGGAAGGGGGAAGGTCCTGCCACTGCACGTCAAGCAGCCCGCCCTGCTGGTAACTGCCGGAGGAGGAACTGTTCGACTGGACTTTCCTGCGGAAGGTTTCGTCCGCCTTTTTATAATCTCCGCGGGCGCACAATTCCCTGACCTCTTTCAGGCCTTCCGCCGCACCCTCCCTGGGAACGATGTTTGACTTGGCAAAGATGCTTTCTTCATTGAGAACGAGAATTTCCCTGGGGAATTCTCCGTAGGAGAGGGCTCCCAGCCTGCCGTTACCGACTCCGTAGCCCTGTGTCCAGATTTTCGCGGGCTCCTGGGCGGTCACTTCCATGGGGGCCGGGGCTGCCTGGGCGTGGAGGGCGGCCGATGCCAGGATGAGAGGGAGGATGGGAGTCCGTTTCATAGTACAGGATATCCTAGTTGGAGCAGGCCAGAATGCAAGATGAAAAGACCAGTATCTTTTTACGGAAAGCAGGGAAAACCGGATCGTTTTTTCTGCGTTACATTCTGATTTTCAGATTTTATTTCTTTTCCAGAAAAGGAATGGAATTCACAAATGCCGGAAAAGAAAAAGGACGGAGCGGGCAAGCCGCTCCGTCCGGATGGAAAGTTCCCGGAGGCTCCATCAACCGGCCTTTCCGGAGAACAGGCCTTTCACCCATTCACGGTAGCGCTGGAACATGGAGTACAGGGCCGGAATGAACAGGATGCCCACGATGGTGGCCAGGATCATCCCGTAGAAGGTGGTGATGCCGATGGCCTTGCGGCTTTCCGCTCCCGCGCCGGAGGCGACTACCATTGGGAACACCCCGATGATGAAGGAGATGGCCGTCATCATCACGGCGCGGAAACGCTGGCGGGCGCCTTCCAGGGCCGCCTGCTGGATGGGGACGCCGTGTTCGCGCTCCGCCTTGGAGAATTCCACCATCAGGATGGCGTTCTTTCCGGCCAGCCCCACGAGCATGACCAGCCCGAGCTGGGCGTAAATGCTCAGGGGCGTGCTGCAAATCAGCAGGCCGAGCAGGGCGCCCAGAAGAGCTACGGATACGGAGACGATCACGGAAATGGGTACCATCCAACTTTCATACTGGGCCACCAGGAACAGGTAGCCGAAGAGCAGGGCCATGCCCATCAGCAGGACGATCTTGCCGTCGTTCTGGCGTTCCTGATAGCTCATGTCCGTCCAGGTGATGGAGTAGTTCTCCGGCAGGGGAATGGCTTCAATCTGGTTCATCAGGTCGCCGCTGCTGGTTCCCGGCCTGGTCTGCACGGTCACTTCCGCGGACATGAGCTGGTTGAACCGCGCGATCTGGCGGGGACCCACCATGTACGACAGGGTGGCCACGGAGCTGAGCGGCACCATCTGGCCCTGATCGTTCTGGATGTAGGTGTTCATGATGTCGTTGATGGTGGTGCGGTCCTCCGGGGCGGACTGCATTTTCACCTTGAACGTGTAGCCGATGAGGTTGAAGTCATTGATGTACATGGAGGCCAGCTTGCTCTGAAGCGTAGTGAAAATGCGGTTGACGGGCACGTGCATGCTCTGCGCCTTTTCACGGTCGATGTTCAGGAAGAGCTGGGGCGTGTTCGCCTCATAGGAACTGCGGGGGAACAGCGCTCCCGGAAGTTTTTCAATCTGGTCGATCAGTTTTTGCAGCTCGCGCTCCAGGTCCTTGGGAGTTTCATCCCCGGTGGCCTGGAGCATGAAGGAGACGCCGCCGGTCAGGCCCAGCCCCATGATGGCCGGAGGGCTGAAGACGGTGGCCTTGGCCGCGGGAATCTCGTCGCACAGGTCGGAGGCCTGGTGGATGATGGAATCCAGGGAGAGTTCCGGGGTCTTGCGTTTGTCCCAGGAATCAAGCTGGGCGATGCACATGCCCAGGTTTTCCCCGTTGCCGCCCATGAAGCTGAAGCCGGAAGTGGAGGAAACCTGGCGCACGCCGGGAATGCCCATGAGCTTTTGTTCCGCACTGCGCAGGGCCTGTTCCGTGCGGCCCAGGGTGGCGCCGGGGGCAAGCTGGATGTCGCAGAAGACGGTGCCCTTGTCTTCCCGGGGCAGGAAGGACTTGGGAACGGTTTCAAACAGTTTCCAGTTGGCGGCGAAGACAGCGGCCAGAAGAATCAGGGTGAGCCAGGCGCGGCGCACCATGACGCCCGCGCACTTGATGTAGCTCCGGCGCGACCATTCCAGAGCGGCGTTGAAGGGCCGGAAGGGGCTGAACCTTTTCTGCTTCACCCCTTTCCTGTTCTTCAGCAGCAGCACGCACAGGGCGGGGCTGAGCGTTAGGGAGTTCACGGCGGAAAGGCAGAGCGCCACGCACATGGTTACGGAGCACTGCATGTAGATGTTGCCCACCATGCCGCCGAAGAAGGCGATGGGAACGTAAATGGCCACCGTCACCAGCGTGGTGGCGATGATGGCGCCCGTAATCTGGTGCATGCTCTTCTTGGTGGCCTCTTCCGGGGTCAGGTCTTCCGTCTCCAGAATGCGCATGGTGTTCTCCACCACGATGATGCCGTCGTCCACCAGGGAGCCGATCACCAGGATCAGGCCGAACATGGTCAGCACGTTGATGGAGAAGCCCAGCGGGTACAGGATGGCGAAGGTGCCGATCAGGGAGACGGGAATGGCCAGGGCCGGGATAAGGGTGGCGCGCCAGTCCTGCAGGAACACGTAGGTGATGCCCACCACCAGGATGAGGGCGATGATGAGCGTCTCCACGATTTCCGCCATGGTGGCGGAAATGTACTGCGTGGGGTCGTAGCTCACCTCGTAGGAGACGCCGGGGGGGAAGCGCTTGGAAAGTTCCTGCAGGGCGTCCTTCACCCCGGTCATGGCTTCCATGGCGTTGGCGTCGTCAAGGCGGTACACGGCCATGTTCACGGAGTCCTCCCCGTTGTTGCGGCTGCTGCCCGAATAGGTTTCCGCGCCCAGTTCGATTCTGGCGATGTCGTCCAGGCGGGTGACGTGGCCGTCCTGGCCCGTGCGGACGATGATCTTGCTGAATTCCTCCACCGTCTTCAGGCGTCCGGTGACGTTCACCTTGTACTGGATGAAGTTGTTTTCCCCTTCGGAACCGATGGACCCGGCGGCGGCCTGGACGTTCTGCGCCTTGATGGCGTTGGAGACGTCATCCGGCGTGATGTTCAGGGCGGACATGCGCAGGGCGTCCAGCCAGATGCGCATGCTGTAGTTTTTTTCCGGCATCAGGTTGATGGCGGAAATGCCCGGCACGCGGGCGATCTCGTCCTTCACCCTGGATTTGACGAAGTTGTTCAGCTCCAGGGAACTCATGTTGGTGGAGCGGAAGGCGAAGAAGCCCAGGATGTCCGAGGAACGCTTCCTGATCTTGATGCCCTGGTCCGTCACTTCGTTGGGCAGCTTGTATTCCACCCGCTTGAGCGCGTTCTGGACGTTCACCATGTTGATGTCCGAGTCCGTGCCGCTCTTGAACGTCAGGGACAGGGAATAGCCGCCGGTGTTGTCCGACTTGGAGGAGAAGTAGATCAGGTTTTCCAGCCCGTTGAGTTCTTCCTCAATGGGGGAGGCCAGGGTTTCCATCACCACCTGGGCGCTGGCCCCCGTATAGGTGGCCTGCACGTTGATGCTGGTGGGGGCGATTTCCGGATATTCCGCCACGGGCAGCTTTTCCAGGCAAAGCAGCCCGGCCAGCACCATCAGGATGGCGATGACGATAGCGAATTTGGGACGTTTGATAAACAGGTCCGCAATCATGGAAACATCAGTTTTGAGTGGAATACACGGGGTTCACCTTGGCGCCGGGACGCACCTTGTGCATGCCGTCGATGACGATGACCTCTCCTTCCTTGATGCCGGAACTGAAACACTGCTCGTTGTTGACCGTGTTGCCCAGCGTGACGTCCCGGCGTTCCACCACGCCCTGGTCGTTCACGATGTAGACATAGCTTTTGTAGGCGTCATGCATGACGGAGGAGATGTTCACGGCGGGGAAGCGGTCCACATTCTTCTTGGAAAGGTTGACGGTCACCACGCCGCCCGGCGTCAGCATGTCCTCCTTGTTGGGGAATTTGGCCCAGACGTTCAGCGTGTCCGTGGTGGTCTGGACGGTGTTGTCCGTCATGAACACCTTGCCCGGATGGGCGTAGGCCTTGCCGTTGGCCAGGGTCAGGGTGACGATGGCCTCCTTCTTCATGTCATCCTGGGTGCCGAACAGGGAAAGGAAGTCGCGTTCGCTGATGGGGAACTTCACGTACACCTCCTCAATGCCCGTGATGGTCACCAGGGAGCCGGAAGTGGGGGTGATGTAGTTGCCCGTGGAAAACGTGACCCTCCCGGTGCGGCCCGTGATGGGGGCCGTGATTCTGGTATAATTCAGGTCATCCTTCGCCACGATGATGGAGGCGTCCGCGGACTGTATTTCCGCTTCCAGGGCGTGCATGGTGCTCTTGGAGTTTTCCACCGTGTCCATGGAGACGGATTTGGAGGCGAGCAGCTTGTTGTAGCGTTCAAAGCTGTTCCTGGCATAGAGAAGCTTGGCTTCCAGCTGCGCCTTCTTGGCTTCCGCCTCTTCCACGGCGGCCTTGTAGCGCGTGTCTTCTATTTCAAAAAGGAGGTCGCCCTGTTTGACCACGTTCCCTTCCCGGAACCTGGTGGCTACAATGTTGCCGGAAACGCGGGGCTGCACGGTGACACGGTCGATGGACTCCACCTGGCCTATGTACTTCTTGTTCACCGCGCTGTCGATCGTGCTGGCCTTCTGGACGAGCACGGTGCTGGGCTTGGCGGGGGCCCCCGGCATTCCCTGGGAGTAGCCCGGCATCATGAGGCTGAAAAGCAGGCCGGAACCGGCCAGCAGGCGGAGCGGAATCTTCCGTTCATGCGTGTGTGTGTTCATATGGTATTACTTGGTATAAACGTGGTTGTAAAGGGTGTCCACAATGCGGCAGAAATCTTCCTGGTCCTGCTCGGAAAGGATGCCGAACAGGGAATCCAGGCGTTTCTTCATGCCGTTGTAAAGCAGTTGGAATCTGGACTCTCCTTCCTCGGAAAGGCGGATGCAGAGGGAACGCCGGTCGCGCGGGTTCTCCTTGCGGTCGAACAGGCCCTTCTTCACCATGCTGTCCACCAGCAGGGATGTGGAGGGGACGCTCATGCGGAGGTGGTGGGCCAGCGTCTTCAGCGGAATGCCCTCATGGCGGTTGGTCATCAGCCTGTTGAGGGCGCCCAGGGCGTTCATCTGGCGGACGGAAAGCCCCATGATCTTCTGGTAGTGGTTCTCGTCCACTTCATTCAGGTTGTCCCGTTTAAACTGGTAGAGAATGGTTTCAAACTTGTGGACGGAGGTAGTAATATCTACGGCAGGTTGGATCATGCGGCTGTTATGTCAAATGGGGTGAATAGTTGTCAAACTAAAATAAATAATGCAGCAAAGTTGTTATCGTTTTGAAATAAATAGAGAGTTAAAACGATAAACATCTTCAATGGTAAACACCCCCGGCCGTTTCCGGTTGCAAAAATAAACTTTTTTCTTGTCAGAATCTTTTCGGGCGTATATAAACCCCACGTCTTCGCCGCAAGGCAGGGACGGCAGCCAAGGTCATGGAGCGGTAGCTCAGTTCGGTTAGAGCGCCAGCCTGTCACGCTGGAGGTCGCGGGTTCGAGCCCCGTCCGCTTCGCCACCTTG
>JAJQCV010000059.1 GCA_021202525.1 Akkermansiaceae bacterium
TGTTGGAAATAAAGCGGCTGACATATTAAGTTTCTGTATTTCAATATACACTCCGGTTTTTGGAATAGACATTAACGCGCTTTTTTCCGCTTTCACAGGATTGTCATGCATTCTTCCCCAACTGGTGGGCGGCCCCTCCGTAGAAATCCGGCTTTATAGCCTGGATGATATTCCTGGAGTGATCATATTTGCCGCTGAAGCCGGCTTGATTATCCAAGTAGAATCGGGCCGAGGGCGTTCAGTTGTCGTATTCCCCCCGGCGAATTCGATAAAGATCAGCATTTTACCTCTTCTGCTCCATGGCACTTCAATGCCTGTTTTACCTGTAAATGCGTCCATCGTACCCATTCCAATAACTCATTGCCGGCTTTGGGAAATGTCCCGCACCTGTAGTAAGGAATGCGGGAAATATGCGGAGCAGTTGTTTCAGGAAGTTTCCGATGGAGCCGCAGCTCCCTCTTGTCCGTCCGCATGTTCCTCATTCTTGAACGGACAAGCCCGGAATCTGTTTTAAAAGAACAGCGTCACAGGGGTTTTCAGCAATTCCAGTCTCCGATGAACGGTTCCTTCCTTTTCCGCCTCAAATTATGGTTTTTACGGGCCAACAAGCAATTGTGGGTCAAGGCGACCTATTTTGCCCTCCTGGCCATTTTTTCGGCAATTGCCTCCCTTTACCTGAGCGAATTTGTGCCGTTTGACATTTCTCAAAAGATCGGCGCCGATACGGTCGACACGATTTTGAATATCCTGGCTTCCAGCATGCTGGCCGTGACGACTTTTTCCCTGACAACCGTGGTTTCCGCGTATGCCGCGGCCACGTCAAGCGTGACGCCCAGGGCCACGAAGTTGCTGATGGCGGATTCCACCGCCCAGAACGCCCTTTCAACGTTCATCGGGTCCTTTATTTTCAGCCTCATTGCCATTATTTTTCTGAATTCCGGCCTTTACGACCAGAAGGGCAGGGTGGTGCTGTTCGTGGTCACTCTGGGAGTGATTGCCATCATCATTGCCACCCTTATCCGCTGGATCGGCCATTTGTCCAAGCTCGGACGCGTCGGGGAAACGTCGGAGCTTGTGGAACAGGTAACGGAAAAGGCCCTGCTGGCACGGGCGGAAGATCCCTATCTGGGGGCCCATCCCCTGTTTGACAGGGAGACCGATATTCCCGGAGATGCCGTCCCCGTCCAAAGCGATCAGGTGGGAAACATCCAATACATTGACATGGGAAAACTCGCCTTTCTCTCCACGGAAAAGGACATGGATATTTATGTGGCGGAACTGCCGGGAGCCTTTGTTTCCATTTCTTCTCCGCTGGTGTATGCCGGAAAGCAGCTGTCGAACGAAACGCGCAGGGAGTTGCTGAAGGCTTTTGTCATCGGCCACGAACGGGATTTTGAGCAGGACCCCAGATTCGGCCTCTGCGTGCTTGCCGAAATCGCTTCCAGAGCCCTCTCCGCCGCCGTCAACGATTACGGTACGGGCATCGACATCATCAACAGGGGAGTGAGGCTGTTGACGAAGTATGCCCTGGCAGAGCGCAGGATTGAAATCAAGCATCCAAAGGTCTGGGTGCCTCCGCTGACCGTAGCGGATCTGTTTTCAGATATTTTCGCTCCTATTTTGCGGGATGAAGGAGGAATCATGGCTATCGACGTGAAGTTGATGAAGGCTTTTGCCGCCCTTCATCAACTGGATAACGAGCAATTCCGGGAAGAAGCCCGGAAGTATTCCCGCCAGTGTTACGAACATGCTGCCGGAACTCTTCTTTTGAACGAAGATAAAAAGGCATTGAGAACCTTAATGCTTGATTAAGGAGATGTTATGTTCCGAATATGGAGAAATGCTGCCAGTGTCCAAATTCAGAGATGTTTTTCAATCTGGGAAAGACGGATTGGATTGAACATGTTTCATGAAGTTCAGGCTTCATCAAAGCGTTGATGGAAGCATATTACCCGGCTTCTTCCCCTTGAGGATGGCTGACGGAAGAATAGGATGAAAACAGAATGTCTAAGGGGAAGGCCCTAGACGATTTTTCCGGAGTAATTTCCCTGCCTTTCGGTTCGGAAAAGGTTTTCAAGTCCATTCGGTACGGCTTGCCGGGAAATGTCTTATCTTCTCCTGCCGGCGAAGGTTTCCTTACCCGGAGGGAATATCAGGGGAAAGAAGGTCTTTTTTCAATCGGAATAGCTGCGGGTTGCTGATGTGAAGAAATGATCCGGTCTGGAATAAGAGCCGGATAGAGGAATAATGAGTCCATGCGGGCAGGCGGAAGACGTTTTATTCCCTTCCCCTTTGCTTTCAAATGAAAAGGGATGAAACCCCGTGACAGGTTTCATCCCTTGACGACAGATGAATAACCGTTTCCTGCTAGCCTGCATTCCGGTTAAAACGGGCCTGAAAACATTTTTCCGATCAAGCCGGGACCGTTTTTTCCGGAAAAAGAACTTATGCCGGTTGCGGCGCCCCTTTCGGGAACGGTGTTCAAACCTGCATTTTCGCAATGCGTTCAATCAGTTCCATGCACATGCGTCCGTTGTGGTAGGGGCCTTTCCAGGCGTTTACCCGGAATTCGTTATCCCCATCCTGGGCATCCAGGTCTCCTCTGGAGAGCCATTCGCGGAATTTGCCGTTGCTGTGGTCGGAGACATAGTTCCTGATGTAGTCCACCACATTCATCGTGAGCGCCAGGTATTTGGGATCACCCGTCAGCTGGAAGGCATTGAAAAATCCGATGACCGCTTCGCTCTGCACCCACCAGGACATCTGGCGGTCTACAAGCCCGTGTTCGTTGGCTTCTGCGTACAGGCCCCCCCGTATCCGGGTTGATTCCGTCCGCGCACGCATCGGCAATCCGGACGGAAACGGGTTTGCATTTTTCCACCAGTTCCTTGCCTCCGTATGCTTCTGCGGCTTCCGTCAGCAGCCACGCCCCCTCAATGTCGTGGCCGAAGGAAAAGAGGGTGTCCGTCGACTTCCAGTCGTCAGTCATGTAGGGTTTGTAGTGGAAGTATTCCTGGTCCAGCAGCTTGTTGGTCATGATGTCAATCAGCTCGCCTACGGTTTTCCTTAGCTTGGGATCATCATCCACGAGCATCAGGGTCGTATAGCTTTCAATCATGTGCAAGTGTGTGTTGAGCGCCTTGGAACCCAGCGAAGGGTCCGGAATATTGAAGCTGTCATCCCTTCTCTTCCAATCCCGAGTGAAGGTTTCAAAGTATCCCCCGTGTTTGGGGTCAAGGGCGTGTTTTTCCAATGCTTCATACATGTCCCGTGCCAGTTTCAGGCCGTCTTTGCTGCCGCTCGCCCGCGCCAGTTCCGCTCCTCCATAGATGATGAAGGCAATGCCGTAGGGATATTTGGACTCATCGACGGGGTTGCCATGGGCATCCACCACCCAGTAGGCTCCTCCGTATTCCTTGTCCACAAAGTGCTCCTTGATGTAGTCCTTCGCATGGTTGGCCATTTCCAGGTACCGGGGATCCTTCAGGAGGCGGTAGGCGCTTGCAAAGGTCCACATGAGCCTGGCATTGAGCACGATGGAACGGTCCGCCTCCCTGACCGGTTCCAGTGTCCTAAGAACGGCTCCGTAAAAACCGCCTTTGGGGTCATAATCATAATTGATATAAAAATCCAGGATGTCTTTTAATTCCTGTCTGGACCATTCGTCCAAAGATTGCAATGTTTCCTTAGTTTCCATCGTATGTCTTTCGTTGCATTTCATGGGCATCCCGTTTATGGACGCCCCCTGTTTCCCGGTTGCAAGTGCATGGTCAACGGGCGTTTTCCATCCGGGCGGGAAAGGATGCACGCTGCTGCATGGATCATCGTTTTTTGTTTCCTCTGAAAGGGTTTCCGCCAGGACTGGGAACATGTCACGTCTGCATGTTCGTATCGGTTTTGACAGGCTGCCATATTTTCATGTTGAGAGTATGACCTCTGCACGAAAGGTTCCGTAAGGGAAAGGCTCCTTGCCGCAGGATTCCTTTTAACAGACGTTCATTGCATACATGACCGGAACGGCATGCGGGTGGATTTTCCATTGTTCCGGAGACGGCTCATTTTTCTTTCCGATTTGACAGTCAGAAAGTTTTGTCAATGTCTCATGATGCATGCATTGTTGTTGCCGCTGTTTTTTCACATTCTGAGAACCCGGACGGCAAATTCTCTCAGGAAGATGGAAAAAGAGCGCGCACGATTATCGAGTCATGAATTCCGCAAAGGGTCTGTTTCTTTCCTTTTCATTCTTTTTCCGGCGCACGCGTCAGGACGGGGAGGAGGCAGGGTGAGGAGGAGGTTTTGGAAAGTCGAACTGATTGTCCTCATTATTCAAGGGTTCCTCTGGTCTTCACACTGATTCATGACATGGCTGTTGTCTGGAAGGAGGAAATGGAATAGGATGGGAAAGATGATGAATTCCGTGTTCAAGTGTTTGATG
This sequence comes from Akkermansiaceae bacterium, assembly GCA_021202525.1. Classification (GTDB taxonomy): domain Bacteria; phylum Verrucomicrobiota; class Verrucomicrobiia; order Verrucomicrobiales; family Akkermansiaceae; genus Akkermansia. The sequence goes on from JAJQCV010000059.1 coordinate 4,436, forward strand.
AGTGCTGTATGTGCCGTGGCATTGCCGGCATTCGGGCAGGGGGAGAAGACCGATTTTCCCGCAGACAGAGCCGTGACTGTATTCAGCGCCGGGGAAGGGAATCCTTATGCGTCCATCCGCATTCCGGCTCTGCTCCAGATCGGAAAGGGACAGCTTCTGGCATTTGCCGAAGGCCGGTACAAGAATACGGACCAGGGGGAAAATGATATTATCATGAGCGTGAGCAGGAATGGGGGCAGGACGTGGAGCACCCCCCGTGCCATTGCCAAGGCGCATGGAGCCACCTTCAACAATCCATGCCCTGTTTATGATGCCAAAACGAAGACGGTGACCGTTGTCTTCCAGCGTTATCCCGCCGGAGTGAAGGAACGGCAGCCCAATATTCCGCAAGGGTGGGATGATGAAAAGTGCATCCGCAATTTCATGATCCAGAGCAGGAACGGCGGTTCCTCCTGGAGCAAGCCCGTGGATATTACCAGGACGACCAAGCGGCCCGCGGGCGTGGACATCATGGCTTCCGGCCCGAATGCCGGAACGCAGCTGAAGAGCGGCCCCCATAAGGGGCGGCTGGTGATTCCGATGAACGAAGGCCCGTTCGGCCAATGGGTGATTTCCTGCATTTACAGTGACGACGGTGGCAAGACATGGAAACTGGGCCAGCCGACTACGAATATGAAGGGCATGGTGAATGAGACGTCCATCGCGGAGACGGATGACGGCGGCGTGGTCATGGTGGCTCGTCACTGGGGCGGCGGGAACTGCCGCCGCATCGTGTGGTCCGGGGACGGCGGGGAAACATGGGGCCAGGTGGAGGACGCTCCGGAGCTGTTTTGCGACAGCACGCAGAATTCCCTGCTGACTTATTCCCTGGCCGACCAGCCTGCCTATGGCGGTAAAAGCCGCCTTCTGTTTTCCGGCCCCAGTGCGGGACGCCGCATCAAGGGACAGCTTGCCCTGAGCTATGACAACGGCAAAACCTGGCCTGTGAAGAAGCTTCTGGGCAACGGCGGCTACGCCTATTCCAGCCTTGCCATGGTGGAACCGGGCGCCATCGGGGTTCTTTATGAAGAAAACCAGCCCCATATCAAGAAATTGAAGTTTGTTCCCGTGACCGTGGAGTGGCTTACCGACGGGAAGGACACGGGGCTGGCCGCCGGAAAGAAAGCGCCGGAGATCAAGTAAGCTTTCGACAAGTTCGCCTTTTATGGGCGGGTCCGGTTTTCCGGCCCCGCTTTTTTGTTGTGAAAAAAGAGGGAGTGGGAACATCCCTTTTGCCGGAATGGTGATTTACATGGAGATGGAGAACCCTTTCTCCCGTTCAGCTTAAATCGTGGTTCAACGTTAAAAGCAGGGACAGGCAGCAGAGATTTCTTATGAAATGGTACCGGGATCCCCGAACGGGCCCGAGCCTGCATATCGTAGACGATCTCGGCGGTCGTATAGCTGAACAGAAGAAGGCGGATAGGAGCCTGGATAATATCAAGAATCTTTTATAGGGATTGGTATGGGCTTGGGATATTGCTCCAGTTGATTTTCTTTCCTGTTCCTGATTGTCCGGACATGTCCTTTCTCCATGGCCGGAATGGTCGGATCGGATGTGGAAGCCGGCGGCATGACAGAGAGCGCATGGATTGCAGCCTTGATTCCGCGGCGCCCGCAGGTACCCTGCAAGGCATCCGTTGCCCTTGGAGCGTTCTCATTCGGGAAGGCCGGCAGACGGCAAGACGATTCCTATTCCTATCTATGTCCTGGATTTATCTGGTGTTGGCCGGTCTTTGCGAGATCGGATGGCCTCTGGGGTTCAAGCTTTCCCAGGCGCCCGGCACGGGTTCCGGCAGGTTTGCCGCCTGCATCGCCTTTTCCATACTGAGCATGGCCCTGAGCGGCTTTCTGTTGTGGCTGGCCCAGCGGAATATTCCCATAGGCACCGCTTATGCCGTGTGGACGGGCATCGGCGCGCTGGGCACCTTCATGGTGGGCATCATCTGGTTTGGGGATTCCTCGAACGTCTGGCGCATGCTGGCGGCCACTTTCCTGCTGATCGGCATCATCGGGCTGAAGATGGCGCCCGGCCATTGACGGAGTGCCGTGAAGGAGGCGAGAACCTTTTCCCTTGCTGAATGAAGCCGCGCCCTGCGCGCCGGGTGAGGGAGTTCAGGAAATTTGATCGGTCCAGATGGTTCCGCACGCGTCGGAAGGCATGCGCCAGTCGCCGCGCGGAGAAAGGGAGATGGTGCCTACCTTGGGACCGTCCGGAATGCAGCTGCGCTTGAACTGCTGCTGGAAGAAGCGGCGGATGAAGATGTCCAGACAGCGGCGGATGAATTCAGGCTGGAATTCGTTCCGGAAGGCGTGTTCCGCCAAGTAAAGGATTTTGTTCGGAAGCGCTCCGTATTTGATGAAGTGGAACAGGAAGAAGTCGTGCAGGTCATAGGGGCCCAGCACGTCTTCCGTCCGTTGTTCGATGGTCCCGTCGTTGGAGGGGGGCAGCAGTTCCGGACTGACCGGGGTGTTGCTGATGTCCACCAGGGTGGCGGCCAGTTCCGGGTCGGATTCTTTCGCAATATGTTCGATCAGGCAGCGGATGAGCGTCTTGGGGATGGAGCAGTTGACCGCGTACATGGACATGTGGTCCCCGTTGTACGTGCTCCAGCCCAGCGCGATTTCCGACAGGTCCCCGGTGCCGACGACCAGGCCCCCCGTCTTGTTGGCCAGGTCCATCAGGATTTGCGTACGCTCGCGGGCCTGGACGTTTTCGTATGTAGTGGTGCGTTCCGCCGGATCATGCCCGATGTCGCTGAAGTGCTGCAGGCAGGCGTCTGAAATGGGGATTTCCCGGAGTTCCGCCCCCAGCAGGCGGCACATGCACACGGCGTTGCTCCGTGTTCTGTCCGTGGTGCCGAATCCCGGCATGGTCACGGCCAGGATGTCCGAGGCGGATCGTCCCAACAGCCGGCAGGCGCGGGCGCAGATGAGCAGGGCCAGCGTGGAGTCCAGTCCCCCGGAGATGCCGATCACGAGCCGCCGGACGCGCGCGTGTTCCATTCTTTTGGCAATTCCCGCCGTCTGGATGGAAATGATTTCCTCACAGCGTTCGTCCCGGTGTTCCGGAGCGGGCAGGAAGGGGCGGGGCGGATTAAAGGCGTATTCCAGCCCCGGAGAAGCGGGAACATCCGTTTCCAGCGTCAGGTGGAGCATTTCTCCACTGGAGGGAAGGGGCTTGTTGTCGTTGAAGGAACTTTCCGAAAGGCGGCCTGCCGCCAACCGTTCAAAGTCCACGTCCGCCAGGATGAGGGAGTTTTCCCTGAGAAAGCGCGCGCTTTCCGCCGCCAGCCTTCCGTTGTCCGCAATGAGGCAATGGCCGCCGAAGACGACGTCCGTCGTGGATTCATGGACGCCGGCAGAAGACAGCGCGTAGGCGCAGAGGCATCTGCCGCTCTGCTGTTTGACCAGCTCGCGCCTGTAGGCGGCCTTCCCGGTGAGTTCCGTCCCGGCGGACGGGTTGAGAATGGCTCTGGCTCCGTGCAGGGCCAGCGTGGAACTGGGTGGGATGACGCTCCAGAGGTCTTCGCAGATTTCCACGCCGAAGCTGAACGGAGAGGACATATCATGAAAGACAATATCCGTACCAAAGGGAACTTGAGCGCCGTTGACGGTTATTTCCCGTGTTCCGGTTCCCAGGGCCCTGGCGGAGGTAAATTGCCGCTTTTCATAGAATTCCCGGTAGTTGGGCAGCATCGTTTTGGGAACCAGCGCCAGAACGCGCCCGGCCTGCACGACAGCGGCCGTGTTGTACAGGGCATCCCCGTACAGGAACGGAAGGCCCACGATGGCGACCGTGCCGGATTTTTCCGTGGCCTCCGTAAAACGGCGCAGGCCTTCCAGGGCCGCCTGTCTCAGGCGCGGCTGGAAGAAAAGGTCCCCGCAGGAATAGCCCGTGATGCACAACTCCGGAAAAACGACGGCGGCGGCCTGCTTTTCTGAGGCTTCCCGGAAGCCCGCAATAAGCCGGTCAACGTTGTAGTCCACATCAGCTATCCGGAGCTGGGGGACGGCGGAGGCAAGTCTGTAGTATCCGAACATGGGCGGCGCGGTCTGGAAAATGGAACCCGCGGATAATCTTTTTCCCGGAATCAGAATGCCATCCGGGAAGGGCGGGCCTGATCCGGATACTAAAAGCTCGTGAAAGAGTTGTAAAGCCATCAGTGGGGATTGGGCTTCCGCCTGTTTTCAGGGGCATGGAGACGGAGGAGAAAAAAGGGCTCGGGCAGGCCGCCAGCAACGGTCCGGACACGGGCGGCGGGATTCATGCCTCTTTCCCGAAATCCGGCGGGGAGGCGGTTTTTCATGCTCCGGGGACGGAATTGAGGCTGGAAAAGCGGGAGAAAAGAGTCAATCATGCCGCCAAGCCCGATGAACCACACCGACCGATTTACAGGGAGAGCCGGGGCCTACGTGCAAGGGCGGCCCGGATATCCCGCCGCCGTTATTGAACTGCTGACGCAGGAAACGCGCCGGGACAGTCCCCGCCTGGCGGACATAGGTTCCGGAACGGGCATTCTGTCCCGCGCCATGCTGGAACGCGGCTGGACCGTGTACGGCGTGGAACCCAACGACGACATGCGCCGGGAAGCGGAACTTTCCCTGAAGGATTTTTCCTCCTTTCATTCCATTCCGGGAACGGCGGAGCATACGTTGCTGCCTTCCGGAACCGTGGATATGGTTGCGGCGGCGCAGGCGTTCCATTGGTTTGACGCCGCTGCGTTCAAACGGGAGTGCCGCCGCATTCTGACCCGGGAAGGCAGGGCGGCCCTCCTCTGGAATTCAAGGCTGGAAGACAGCCCCGTTGTCCGTGAGGAGGGAAGCATCCACCGGCGTTATTGCCCGGATTTTCATGGATTTAGCGGAGGCCTGGCTGAGTTGACGGGCAGGATCGGGGAGTTTTTTGATCACCGCTTCCGGATATTCCGTTTTCCGAATGATCTGGCCTACACGCGGGAACAATATCTCCGGCGCATGATGTCCACGTCCTATGCCCTGATGGAGAAGGATGGACGGCGTTCCTCCTGGCTGGACGCCCTGAACGGGCTGTTTGACCGGTTTGAGACGAATGGCCATTTGACGGTTCCGAATGAAACCGTCGTGTATCTGGGAGACTGCCGAAAGTGAGCCTTTCACGGTCCGTCTCGGGGGCCCTGGTTTGGGGAGAAGCCGTCTTTTTCCTCCGGCAGTAATGTGTTTCCGGGCAGGCGCCGTCCATTTTCCCGGCGGAAGGCCTGGATTCAACGAGTCTGTTTTGCCGCCTGTCCGGGAATTGGATGAAGGAGTAAAAAGGCCTTCGGCTAGAAGTTGGGAGAACGGAAAAGAAAGAAAACCGAGATTCCCAGAATCAACAGTCCGATGATGATGGAGGTATAGAAATGGGTTTTGTTTACATACAGAGTCCACTCCTCCTTAAGATGGGAAAAGTCTTCCCCCGCGGCATAGCGGGAAAAAAGGTCACAGAGCTGGGAGTAGTTCACATCATCGGGAGCCACGTAGAGCTCCCTCTTCTTTCCGGCGGCAAACGAAACTTCGCAATGGTAGCTTTCCGGGTCATCGCAGATGGCCTGGAGGAAATCGTTTCCGCGGGTGCAGATGATGAAAGCCTCCATGTTGTTTTTGATGGCGGAAAGGGCTTTTTCCTGCGTTTCGCAGGGATCGCCGTCCACCTCCCACGTGACGGACGGAAAGGATGAGTCAGAATTCATAGGTGAAAATAGAGATACTTGAAATATGAAGGGCGGGTTCTCCAAAAGCCAGTAAAAATGAATCCCCGGGTTTATTTCCATGAGAGAACCGGAAGCTCCCATGCAGGAAATTCCTTTTTCCCATGAATTCATCATCCCATCGGCCATTTCCGGCAGGTATTCCTCCCCGGACAGGCATCCTCTGGAAGATGGAGTGAAGTTCCATAGTGCTGCGCGGAATCTTACGGAAAATCCAGAGGCCGTGGACGTAGCGACGGGAGAAGGACGTCCAACGATGGCCGTTTCCGGTTTCATTCCAGCGTGGCACGGTTTCTTCCCGTCTTTTTTCCCGTTCGGGTTTTCCGGTCAGTCCTTCACCAAATTTTCCGCATTTGGACGGGAATGCCTTTTCATGCCCCTGTGGGGAACAGTCTGTGAAGATACGGGGCCGGGATTTTTCTTTCACGCTATTCTTGCTTTATCCGCAGGCGTTTTCCGTGCTATAATCGTCCACCACCATGACGCAGCAGCCTTTTTCCCAAGAACCTTTTCTGGTCTCCGGATTGCACGGGGACCAGATTCTGGGCGCCCGCAGCAATCAGCAGGATTCCTTTTCCATTCTGGCCGGAGAGGATGCCCTGGTTCTTCTGCTGGCGGACGGCATGGGCGGCTACAGCGGCGGGGAACTGGCCAGCCGTGCCGCCGTGGACAGGTTTACGCGGACATTTGAACGGGAAAGCCGCCATTCTCCGGGAAAACGGATGAAGGCTGCCGTAATTGCCGCCAACGAGGAAGTGCGCGCCGCCCGGAAGAAGAGAGGAACGGACGACGACATGGGAACCACGCTGGTGGGCGCCTGGATAGGCCCGGAAGGGCTGAGGTGGGTCAGCGTGGGGGACTCCCTCCTTCTTTTGATCCGGGAGGAAAAAATGTTTTTGCTCAATACCCTGCACCAGTACTCCACGGAACTGGAACAAATGGTGGAGGAAGGTTTCATCAGCCGGGAGGAGGCGCTCAGCCATCCTTCCCGCCACTCCCTGACGTCCGCCCTGATGGGCAATGAAGTCCCTCTGGTGGATCTGCATGATGAATGTTTTCCCCTGCTGCCCGGAGACCGCCTTCTGGTGGCCAGCGACGGAGTGGGCCCCTACCTTGATTCGCTGGGGCCGGCGGGAATGCGGTATTTGTCCCTCCTGTCCGCCGAGGAACTGGTGCGTTCCGTTCTGGACGGCATCGGCAGGGACGGCGCTCCCAACCAGGACAACGCCACGCTGATATGCGTGGAAATAACGGGAGCGTGATTTTTTAACGGATTTTGACGGAAGGATTGTTCCCGTTCACGGGGACGGCGTCCGAGAGCATGGCCCCCCTTCCGTCAGAGAGAGAAGAGGAAAACTCCTGCGGTGCACTCCGGAGGAAGCCCGGACTGGAGCGGCGGGAGGGCGGTATGCGGCCATGAAGGGAAACTGCGAGTGTATGGCCTGTGCAGGGATGGCGAAGGACATATTTTTCTTCTAATGCCGCCCTTTTGAGTTCCGGCGGACTGCCGTCGATAAAAATTGCCGGGGACGGTGAAAAATAAAGAGGCTGCCCCGCTCCCGGCGGGCCAGCCTCCTTGATTGCCAGTAGTTGTTCCGTTCTCAGGAATGGTACTCCTGCAGGGAGCGGGGAGTTACCTTCACGTGCTGCGCGGAACGGATGCCCTCCACCGTAGCCTTGGCGGCGGCGATGGTGGTCATGTACGGAATCTTCTTCTGGATGGACTGCATGCGGATGAAGGAGTCGTCAATCATGCTGGTGCGGTCCACCGGAGTGTTGATGATCAGGTCAATCTGCTTGTTGGTGATCATGTCGCCCAGGTTCGGGCGGCCTTCGTGCAGCTTGTTGACCACTTCCGTTTCCACGCCCTGGCCGCGCAGGTATTCCGCGGTGCCTCCCGTGGAGACGATCTGGAAGCCCAGGGAGATGAGGTCGCGGGCGATGGGTTCGATGAACTTCTTGTCGCGGTCGGAGACGGTGACGAGCACCTTGCCGGAGGTGGGCAGGATGCATCCGGCGGCTTCCTGCGCCTTGTAGTAGGCCATGCCGAAGTTGTCCGCAATGCCCATGACTTCTCCCGTGGCGCGCATTTCCGGTCCCAGGACGGGGTCCACTTCCGGGAACATGTTGAACGGGAAGACGGCTTCCTTTACGCCGATGAAGCGGCAGGGCTGCGGTTTCAGGTTCATGTCCTTCAGCTTTTTGCCCAGCATGATTTCCGTGGCGTGGCGCGCCATGGAGATGCCCGTCACCTTGGAGACGATGGGCACCGTGCGGGAGGCGCGGGGGTTGGCTTCAATGATGTACACCTCGTCGTCGCAGATGGCGAACTGCACGTTCAGGATGCCCTTTACCTGGAAGTCCCTGGCGATCTTGGCCGCGTGCTCCTCAATGGTGCGCACGTGCTTGGGAGCGATGGTCACCGGAGGAATGGCGCAGGCGGAGTCTCCGGAGTGGATGCCCGCCAGCTCAATGTGTTCCATGACGGTGGCCACAAAGGTGTCCGTGCCGTCGGCCAGGGCGTCCACTTCCGCTTCAATGGCGTTGTCCAGGAAACGGTCGATGAGCATGGGGTATTCCGGGCTCACCTGGATGGCCTCCACGCCGTAGCGCTTCAGGTTTTCTTCATCGTAAATGACTTCCATGCCGCGGCCGCCCAGCACGAAGGAGGGGCGCACCATCACCGGGTAGCCGATCCGGCGGCCCAGTTCCACGGCTTCCTCCAGGGAGCGGGCGGTGCCGCTTTCCGGCTGGCGGATGTCCAGGGCAATCATGCGTTCGCGGAAGTACTCGCGGTCTTCCGCCAGGCGGATGCCTTCCGGCTGGGTACCCAGGATCTTCACCCCGGCGTCCTTGAGGGCCTGGGCGATGTTGAGCGGGGTCTGTCCGCCGAACTGGACGATGACGCCTTCCGGCTTTTCCTTTTCGTAAATGGTCAGCACGTCTTCCACGGTCACGGGCTCGAAGTACAGCTTGTTGGCCGTGTCGAAGTCCGTGGATACCGTTTCCGGGTTGCAGTTGATCATGATGGATTCATACCCGTTGTCGCGCAGCGTGAAGGCGGCGTGCACGCAGGTGTAGTCGAATTCAATGCCCTGGCCGATGCGGTTGGGACCGCCGCCGAGGATCATGATCTTCTTCTTGTCGCTCACGGCCACTTCATCCGGGGCGCCGCTGTAGGTGGAATAATAGTATTCCGCGTTTTCCACGCCGCTGACGGGGACGATGCGGTAGGCGGCCACGATGCCGTTTTCGATGCGGCGGGTGCGGATGGCTTTTTCCGGAACGTCGAAGATCTGGGCCAGATACTTGTCGGAGAAGCCCATTTCCTTGGCTTGGCACAGCGTCTTGAGGGGCAGGGAATCCCATGTCTGGGCGTCCAGCGCGTAGTCGAAGTCCGCCAGTTCCTTCATTTGTTCAATGAAGTACGGGGTGATGCGGCTCAGCTTTACGATTTCCTCCACGGTGACGCCGCGGCGCAGGAGTTCGTAAATCTGGAAGAAGCGCTGGCTGTTGCCGTAAGTGATCTTTTCACGCAGTTCCGGCGTGGAGAGGGCTTCCAGCTTCTTCACGCGGCCCAGGCCGGCGCGGCCGATTTCCAGGGAGCGCACGGCTTTCTGGAAGGCTTCCTTGAAGTTCTGGCCGATGCTCATCACTTCGCCCACGGCCTTCATCTGGGTGCCCAGCTTGTCGGAGGCCTTCGGGAACTTTTCAAAGGCCCAGCGCGCGAACTTGACGACCACGTAGTCGCCGTAAGGTTCGTACTTCTCCAGGGAACCCTTGCGCCAGTAGGGCAGTTCGTCCATCGTGATGCCGGAGGCCAGCTTGGTGGACACGGAGGCGATGGGGAAGCCCGTAGCCTTGGAGGCCAGGGCGGAGGAACGGGACGTGCGGGGGTTGATCTCAATGACGATGATGCGGTTGTCCTCCCGGTTGTGGGCAAACTGCACGTTCGTGCCGCCCGTCACGCCGATGGCGTCCAGAATGCGGTAGGAGTAATCCTGAAGCCTGTCCTGCACGTCCTGCGGAACGGTCAGCATGGGGGCTACGCAGAAGCTGTCCCCGGTGTGGACGCCCATGGGGTCCACGTTTTCAATGAAGCAGACGGTGATTTTCTGGCCCTTGGCGTCGCGCACCACTTCCAGTTCCAGTTCTTCCCAGCCGAGCACGCATTCTTCCACCAGCACCTGGTTGATGAGGGAGGCGGCCAGGCCTCGGGGAACCACCTGGCGCAGTTCCTCCACGTTGTACACGATGCCGCCGCCGGTGCCGCCCATCGTGTAGGCGGGGCGGAGGACGACGGGATAACCGAGCTGGGCGGCCACCTTTTCCGCTTCCTCCACGGTATAAACCGGTTCGGATTTGGCCACGGGCACGCCGATCTTGTCCATGGTTTCCTTGAAGATGATGCGGTCTTCGCCGCGGGCGATGGCTTCCAGGTCCACGCCGATGACTTCCACGCCGTACTGTTTCAGGATGCCTTCCTCATGGAGCTTGGAGGCCAGGTTCAGGGCCGTCTGGCCGCCCAGGTTGGGCAGCAGGGCATCCGGGCGTTCCTTTTCAATCACCGCCGTGATGCGTTCCACGGTCAGGGGCTCAATGTAGGTGTGGTCCGCCATGCCGGGGTCGGTCATGATGGTGGCGGGGTTGGAGTTCACCAGAACGACGTCGTAGCCTTCTGCCCGGAGGGCCTTGCAGGCCTGGGTGCCGGAGTAGTCGAACTCGCAGGCCTGGCCGATGATGATGGGGCCGGAGCCGATGATGAGGATTTTGCGGATGTCTTCGCGTTTTGCCATGGTATGATGCCTCTATATATAATCCGTGGTGGTTAACAATAAATGCCGGAAACAGGGTCCGCCCAAGGTGCGTTGCCTCTCCGCTCCGCATACCCGGCGCGTGACCTGACGCACAGTAAGGGACGCCGCGCGATAAGTCCAGACAAAACAACAGGGAGCCAACAGGAAGCTTCAAGAGAAGGCTTGTGCCGGAACCGGGCGTTTTGAACGGAAAAGGGAGGATGCGGCCATGGGGCTGTGCCTGTTCTCCATCCCCTGCCGGGGAGGTCCGGCAAGCGCCGCCGCCCGGACCGGACGCAGGATTTCTTCATGCGGCCCTTGCGGGGCCGGACGGAGCTTTTCCGGCATCGTCCGGCGTGCGTGCCCCTTTTATTTCATCGGGCTCCGGTCCGGGGGAACTCCGCATCACTCCGTTCTTGCCATTTTCCGCCGTGCCTATACTCTGGGGAAGAAGATGAGGAATGCCCTGATGTTAATTTGCTGTCTCGGCCTGCTGTGTTCTCCGGCGGCCCTGTCGGCGGGTTCTTCCGCCGCAGCCCGGCCGTCTGCCGGACAGCCGGAAAACGATGCCGCATGGTATCGGTCCGTGAGGAGCGGACTGTCCCGGTTCAAGGACGGGGGCGGCTACAAGGCCAACCGGCAGGCGCTGGAAGCCCTGGTGCAGAAAGCCTGCCGCTGGGATTCCAAGGCCGGAAAACCCGTTTTTCTCATTCAGGAAGCCAGGCCCTCCTTCTGTTCCTCCGCGTGTTACCTCCTTCTTCTTAAAGCTCTGGAAACGTGGGATTCCGGACGGTCCGGCCCCGTCATTTCCGAGCGCGCGTGGATGGCCCTGATGCCCCGCATCGGCCAGCATGACGGCGACGGTCCGTGGGGCTGGGCCAACGCGAACGGACCGGGATTTGCCGTGCTGGTGCATTCCCTGGGCGCGGGGGTGAACTTCGAGGACTGGGCGCAGGCCCGCCCGGGCGATTTCATGAAGATTTTCTGGACGGACCATATTGGCCGCAGGGAATCCGGGCACCTGACGGTGCTGGTGAAGGACGGCGGGGACGAAGTGACTTTCTGGTCTTCCAACGTGCCGGACGGCTATGGAGCCAGGACGATTCCCAAATCCAAAATCAAGAGGGTCATTTTCACGCGCATCACCCGGCCGGAACGGTTTAACCTGGCTCCTTCCATCGGCCATCATGCATGGCTGGCTTCCCTGCTGAAGCAGGACGTGAGCATGAAGGAGGTCCGCAGGCACTGCGGCATGAAGGAACACTGAATATCCCGGCACGATGGAGGAAATTCAGCAATTTGGGGAGAAACGTTCCTTTCCGCCGTCCGTGACGCCGGAATGTTCCGTACTGGTGCTTGGCTCCCTGCCGGGGGACGAGTCCCTGCGGCAGGTGCAGTATTACGCCCATCCGCGCAACGCGTTCTGGAAAATCATGGGCGAACTGCTGGGGTTCGACTTCTCCCTGCCGTATGAGGAACGCCTGCGCCTGCTCAACCGCGGGGGCGTGGGGCTGTGGGACGTGGTGGCCTCCGGCGTCAGGCCCGGAAGCCTGGACCAGCACATCACCCGGGAACGGCCCAATGACATCGCCGCGCTGCTGGAACGCTTTCCCGGCATTCGCACGGTATGCTGCAACGGCACCGCCTCCTACAAGTACCTTAAACGGTATTTTCCGGAACTGTTTCTCCGGGAATCCCCCCGCATCATCCAGATGCCGTCCACCAGTCCGGCGGCGGCACGGCTGAGCTACGACCAGAAGCTCCGGGCGTACGGGGAAGTGATTCTCCCCCGCCTCCAAGGCATGGCGGAATAGGGCTGATCGGGGCAATTTCCGGAAGCTCCCTATTTCAGTTCCCTGGAAGTCTTTGCCCCGGCGGCTTTCAGAAGCTTGACCATCGCGCTCTTTTGCGTGGCGATGGCCCGGTCCAGGGCCGTCGTGCCGTCCTTGGCGCGGCGGTTGACGTCCGCCTTGTAACGGATCAGCAGGCTGGCGACGGCTTCCAGGGCCGGGTCTTCGGCATTGGTGGAATTGGCTGCGGCCCAGAGGGCTGTTTCCCCGTTGCCGGGCTTGTAGTTTCTTTTGCGCGGCAGCGTCAGCGTTTTGTCGGGGTCCGCCCCGTATTCCAAAAGCATGGCTGCGAATTCCTTCTGCCCGTGCCTTGCGGCCCAGACAAGCAGGGGATAGCCCGAATCCCTTACGTAGTCGGGGTCGGCTCCGTTTTCCAGCAGGTACTTCGCCTTGGAAAGAGGATAGTCGTTGGAATAGCGGCTGAGCAGGGAGAACGAATTGCCGATCTTGCCGTTTTCCTTCAATTCCACATTGACGTCCGCACCATTGGCAATGAGCAGGTCCGCCAGTTCGTAAAACTCCATGTTGACGGCCAGGGCCAGGGGGCAGGATTTGTAATTCTTCGTATCTTCCCCCTGGTAGTTGACGTCCGCTCCGGCGCGGATGAAGGCGCTGACTGCGGCCAGGTCCGGAGCCGTCCCCTGCGCGGAGATTTTCCCTTTCCTGTCGCGGCCCGGTGTTTTGACGACCACTTCTCTCTCTGCCCTGTAACCCTTGAACTTGTACAGGTATTCGTACAGTTCCAGACTCTTTTTCTCCCGCGTGGCCTGGTCCATGGACGGGTTCACGGGCAGGGGAGCCATCCTGGGAATCAGACGCAGGGAGCGTTCTGCCGTGCGGTGCCCCTGTTTGGCTGCCTTGGAAAACCAGAATTTGGCCTGGGACGAGCTGCGCTTGACTCCGTCCCCTTTCAGGTAGCAGAGCCCCAGCCGGTACTGGGCCTCCGCCTTTCCGGTCTTGGCTTCCGCATAAATCTGTTTGCCTTCTTCCGGAGTGACGGCGCGGACGGGGGCCAAGCCGGCAAGAGCGGCGGCCAGGAGCAGGATGAATGGGTATGTGTTCATGGGTGTGTTGGTTTGGGAAAAAGGGGGGCTGCCCGGTCAGGAGGAGCCTACGGCGGCCAGCAGGTGCACATCCAGAGCCAGAGCCTCGTGAATATTGAAGTTCAGATCGTCCCGCAGTTTGTTGAGCGCTTCCATGCGCCGCAGCAGTTCGTTCACGGGCATCTGTGCGGCCAGGGTCTGCACCTCCGGATGGATGGGCGCTACTTCCGGAGCGCCGGAAGCGATCAGCGCCGCCTGCCCGAACCAGCTGATCAGCAATTCAAGGGCCTGGGTGCGCTGTTCCAGGTACTCCGTTTCTATCTGGGCGGCGTTGGCGTCCTTGTTGCGGGACTCCCAGTCCGTGGTGTCCGTGCCCTGGGCGGCCTCCTTCGCTTCGTCTTTCAAAGCCTGGTTCATGTTTTTGGTGATGGCGGCCTTCGCTTCCGCCATGACGTCGAGGAACTTGCTGCGGAAGGCCAGGGCCGCCAGGTCGTTGTTCAGGTTGCGGCAGGTTTCCAGCCAGTGGGGAAGCAGGGCCTCCTGGATGGGAGTGAGCCTGAATTCTCCGGATTGCAGGAGATTGACACGTACGCAGCGTGAAATAATCGTCTGCAAGAGCTGGTCAGGCTGGGCAGTGGTCAGGATGAGCAGGCATTGGCTGGGCGGTTCTTCCAGAGTTTTCAGGAAGGCGTTGGCGGCTTCGTCATTCATGCGTTCCGCATCCATGAACACGGCAATCTTCCATTTTCCCTCCGCCGCGCATTGTTGAAGAAAGGGCTCCACACCCCGGATGTCGTCCCGCAGAATGCGGCGGGACTTGGATTTGGGGCGCACCAGCCGGCAGTATTCGTCGCGCACGCCGTCCAAATGGTCCGCCCGGATTCCGTTGATCAGTTCCAGCAGCTGCAGGATCAGGCGGGACGCGCCCTGGTGCTCGTCCCCCACGATGAGAAGGGCATGGGGAAGCCTGTTGCGGGAGAAGGCGGTGCGGAGCAGGTCGAACGCTTGGGATGCCGTGAATGCCATACCGCCCTATGAAAGCATTTCGTTGCGTCAGAGCAACAGAAAAGATTGGTATATGCCGAATATTTCATGTACTAAGGGGGCCGGTTATGGAACAAAATGACATCGCATCCAGGATTGTCTTTGCCGACCGCGGCAAGGTGAATGTGGAAAAAGGCGTGGAATTCGCCCCCAAATTTGACCAGAACGGCCTGATTCCGGCCCTGGCCATGGACCATGTGACCCATGAACCCCTGATGCTGGCCTACATGAATGCGGAATCCCTGCGCATGACCATGGAACTGGGGGAAGCCGTTTATTATTCCCGCAGCCGCCAGGAAATCTGGCACAAGGGCGCGACCAGCGGCCACGTGCAGAAAGTGAAGCAAATATTGATCGACTGCGACCAGGACGCCCTGATCGTGCTGGTGGACCAGTGCGGCGCCGGAGCCTGCCACACCGGGCACCACTCCTGTTTTTACCGTTCCGTCCCGTTTGGCGACGAATTGAAAGCCCAGCCGCAGGGGCAGCCCGTTACCCTGCGGGAAGCGGACGGCGGCGTGGTCTTTGATGCCGAGGCCGTGTACGGCAAGGGCCATTGATTCTTCTTTTGCGCGTCAATCTGCGTTCACCGGGTTGACGCGGTCTCGTTGCCTCCTGTAAAGTCATGAATGTGAAAAAGCTGCTTGTCATCATGGCCGCCGTGGCCGGAACCTTCGTACTATGCCAGTGTTCTTCGGAAGCGCCCCCGCCCCCCGGAACCGTCCGCATGGTGGACCAGAAAGCCATCTCCCTGATGCAGGAAGCCAGGGGGAAGGAGGAGAAAAACGATCTTTCCGGAGCCATCAAGAAGTACAAGCGCTTGGTGGAAAAGCATCCCCTTTCACGGGAAGCCCCGCAGGCCAGATTCAGAATGGCGGAACTTTACGAGGCCAGGAAGGACCCTGCCGAAGCGTTTGACCAGTACCAGAAGCTGATAGACCGCCACCCGGACAGCCCCCTGTATGCCAAGGCCATGGAACGGCAAAAGGAAATGGCCTTCGGCGCGGCCAGCGGCGCGCTGACCAACCGTGTTCTGTGGATGTTCGACGTACGGATGGACCCCAGGAACGTGACGGAATGGCTGAACCACGTGCGGGACAACGCTCCTTATGCGCCTTCCGCCCCGCAGGCCATGAACGTGCTGGGCAATTATCTGGCAACGCGCGGCCGCATGAAGGAAGCCATTGAAGCCTACCAGAATCTGGTGGACAACCATCCGGACTCTCCGCTGGCCCCCACGGCCCAGCTCCAGATTGCCACCCTGTACCGCCAGGCGGCGGCCGACGGCGACCGCAACCACGTCAACGTGGCCCGCGCGCAGGAAGCGTATGAAGACTACCTGCAGCGTTACCCGAACACCGCCAAGGCCGGAGCCGCCCGCGCGGACCTGGCCGCCATGAAACGGGAACTGATAGCCCAGCAGCTGGAAGTGGCGGAATACTACCTGACCAAGATGAAGGACACGAACGCGGCCATCTTCTGCTACCAGGAAGTAGCTTCCAAAGGAGGAGCCAATCCCGCCGCCGCCGCAAAGGCGAAGGCGCGCCTGAAGCAATTGGGCGTGACCGTCAGGTAACAGAATCCCTCCCGCCATCATGAACCGTATCCGGACCGTCCTGAAACTCCTTCTGCCCGTTCTCTGCCTTCTGGCCGGGTCCTGCGGTTACGAGCTGGGGGGCACCAAGCCGCCCAAACTGGAATTTGCGCAAACCGTCAAGGTGGACCTGTTTGCCAACAACTCCCTGGAACCCCGCGCCGCCACGCTGGTGACCGGAGCGCTGGCGGATGAGTTGCAGAGGGACGGCACCTACCGGCTGAGTTCCCGCGGAAATGCGGACATCCGGGTGCAGGGGGAGGTTTACTCCATCTCTTTCGACCAGCTCCGTTCCTCCCGGGAAGATACGTATAAAAGCTCGGAACTCGGCTTGCGCCTGTCCGTCAAATACCGCGTGGTGGACGGCAGGACGGGGAAAGTCCTGTATGAAGGCACGGCGGAGGAAGTCAGCCAATTCTTTGACGTGGGCAACATCCAGACGGCGAGGACCAATGCCCTTTCCTACGCGGCGCGCCTGGTGGCAACCTCCATTGCGGAAATGCTGACCAACGGCTAATGTTCCGCATTATTCCGGGAGCATCCTTCACATGGCGGAAATAGAATACAGCGTTTACTTTGTCCCGGTTCCCATCGGCAACCGGGCCGATATTACGTTGCGCGCCCTGGACGTGCTGCGCAAGGTGGACGTCATCGCCTGCGAGGATACGCGCCATTCCGGCCTTCTGCTGAGCCATTACGAAATACGGAAGCCGCTCCTGAGCATGCACGACCACAACGAACAGCCACGCGCCCTGGAAATCGCCTCCCGTGCCGCGGGCGGAGAAAGCTTTGCCGTCATCAGTGACGCGGGCATGCCGGGCGTGAGTGATCCGGGCTACCGCCTCATCCAGACCCTGAAGGAAAAAGGAGTGAGCTTCACCGTTCTGCCGGGGCCCTCCGCCGTGGTGACGGCTCTGGTGGGGTCCGGACTGCCTACGGACGCTTTCTTCTTTGGCGGTTTTCTGCCCGTCAAATCCGGGAGAAAGGGGGCCATGCTCCAAAGCGCTGTGGAAGCAAGCCATACGAGCATCTTCTACGAATCCCCCCACCGCATCGTCAAGACCGTGCAGACGCTGGCGGAAATCGATCCGGACGTACCCGTCTGCGTGGCGAGGGAACTGACCAAGACTTTTGAAACCTACCACCGCGGCCCCGCTTCCCGCCTGGCGGCGGAATTTGCCGAACGGCCGCCCAAGGGGGAAATCGTTCTGCTGGTGGGCGGGGTGAACGCGCCGCGCCTGCCCTGAGCCGTCTGCGGCTCCGGAACGGTTCTGTGGCGGACGTGCCGGGACATGTGGAGTTTTGGCAGCCGGGCCCCCTCTTTTCTTGCACCGGGCGCCGGAAAACCGCGCCGGACTTATCGACTTGACCCTCGAAATGTGTCATGATAGTGTTCTAACATCATGCTTGAGGATAGAAGATCACGTTCCTCGCGCAAAGCACCCGATTTGGTGACTGACGAGCTTATTGTCATTCTTCATGAGGCCGGCATGCTGGAATTCAATGAAATCTTTCAGCGTACCGTTGTCGTGATGAAGGAGAAGCACATGTCCCTGGGCGGCGAGGAAATCCTGAGGCTGAGGATTTATGAAAAGCTCCAGAACCTGGTCAGTTCCGGCGGCCTGGTAAAGAAGGGCCGCGAATACACGGCGCAACCCAAGCTGATGACCTTGAAATCATTAGCGGACGGAGGCGAGTTTGGATTATCCCGATAGAGGACGGATACTGGTTGATCGCCTTCCCGGAATGCGTTCTGGAAAATGTCTCCTTGAACGGCGAGGCTTTTTCTTATGAAAAATCAGGGCTTCATCGTTCCTTCCCGGAACGGTCCGCGGCAGTCGTAAGGAATAATGAGAAGCAGGTTGTTAACCTTGGCTACTATTTTCTTCCGCTTGGTTTCCCGAATATTGAACAAGTGGGCACTGCCGTTCAAGGGACGTATGTACTCGAACGTCATGTTTTCTTCCTCCATTCGGAATTCTTTCGGGTCCTTGATGCGAATAGTGCCTGAAGGGAAATCCCATGTTCCGATAATTTCCTGCACCTGTTGTGATTCCTTGTTATTTTCCTTTTGCAATTCCTGGGCGCGTTTACGTGCCCAGATAGCCGCTTCCAGATCACCGGAAATACCCCATTCCTTACTCTTTTTTTGAAGGGCGGATGCATATTGGCGGGCCAATTTTTCTTTCCCGACTTCCATGTCGGCATGGATTTTTTCAGAAAGAAGGTCGAATTTAGGGAAAGACGAGGCGGCGGGGTTGCCTGCTTCTTTTTCACGGCCGCCTTTCCGTTTCAGAAGAGAAACGAGTTTAGTGGCATGGTTGACTTGGAAAATCCGGTCGTCGCGATCCGCTTTGATCCAATAGAACCATACCGCCTGGGTTTCATTGATCCTTATAATATCGGAAGATGAAGAATCCTTGTCGATTCCTCCCTTGCTTTTCCATTCGGAATTACCGGATTTTTGCTGAGCCTGCTTTCCGTCGAAGCGGCTTAAATAAACATATCCGCCGGCCAGTTCCTCCCATTGTCCGATGAAGTGCGAGTAATCGTCTTCCTTCTCTTTTTCCATGCCGGGAAAAACCTTTCGTTCAAGAATGTCCTTGATATGCTTGGCCTGTTCAAAATCCTCGTTCCTGACGCATTCATTCATGAGCTTGGCCAGCTCCGGCTTGTACTTGGCAAAGGTTGCATCGTTTATTTTCTTTTCTTGTTCCTGGAAGGTTAATTCCAGCATCTGTGCTTCCGGGGGAACTTTCGCCGATACCGGTACGGGAAAAGAAATGAGGAGGAAAACGAACAGAGTAACTCGGATGACATTGATTGCTCCGTTCAGGAATTGGGGCTGTTTTACCTTTTTCTGAGAAAAGGCGGGACAGACGCACAGGAGCCATGAAATTGGATAATAATGTAATGGGTATTTATTCATGGGAACGGGTAATATTATTAATTGGGTTTATATCTTTCTAAAGAGAGGGCGTGATTGGAGGATTACGGCAGAATGATGGTGATACTGAACAGCTTTTCCTTGAACTTGAATGCCCAGCGAGGTATCTGAAGATCTTTTGTGTATCCGTATAAATAGCCGAAAAAAGAGCCTTTATAAATCTTATCGGATAATTTCTCCGTGAATACGTTATATGGACTGGGAGTATGAAAAACAGCCTTTTCAACGATATTGCCATATGCGCAAAAACTGGGCTCGTCCCATGTATCCGAGGTGGAAAAATGAAGGAAAATATCCGGGTTCCCAGGTTCCGGATTCAAGCTCAAATCAATTTTGGCTTCTTTTCCATTCCTGTTTGGAAAGTAGTAGTCTACCTCGCCATGTTTTCCAATTTCACAGGTGAGGGTTCTTTTATCCGTCTGGATCTGAAGGATAGAGCCTTTTTTCAGGATTTCCGGCCCTTCGATGTTGCTCGTCACAGGCCGGTTGTCATCAGGTAAAATAAATTCAATTTTTTCATCTTTCAGAGTGTGACTATCTTCTGACTCTTTCCCCTTATAATTATAGTATTGATATATATGTCCCGAAATGGTTCCGGAATAAACCCGGCCTTTCCGGCGGGTAAAGGTAATAAGAGCCGGTTTTACTTGCCTGCCATGGGCTTCCTGTGTCGTTGCTCCGGTAATTCTTGAATATCCCCACTCATAGAATCTGTGCGTACTGAGGTAATACTCTAACTCTAGAATCACCCGGGCGGTGTTTTCCCCGGGTTCATATTGTTCAATAATAATATCGCCCGGATAATATAATTCCCCGTACAAGTTGATTACTGCGCCGTTGATGGAGTTGGGGGCTTCGATATCTGCGGCACGTACTCCGGCTTCGCAGACGGCGGCAATAACAGGCAGGAACAGCAATGAAAGAGGAGTCATAGGATGTGGAGAGAGTAACGTAAATTAAAGATCACAGCTCTGAATGATGGCGAGCAGCTCTTCCAGAATGCGGCAGCGTGTTTCAGTCATTTCAATGATCATGATGTTCATATTGGCTTTGAACCATCCGTCTTCCTTCTTGTTTTCTTTTCCTTTTTTAAGGCAAAAGCCATAGGCATGCATGGTGGTATCTCTGGCGGTAAGCCACGCTTGCTGGGAAATCTTTAACGGTTCCGCCAGTTCCGGACGGAGCGCGTAATGCTGCTGCAAGCGTTGGTAAACCCGTTGAAGTCTTTTTTCCCAATAGAACCAGAGTTCCACCCTGATTCTATTGGCTTGTTGTTCGTTGTTTGGACTACTGGATTTTTTGAGCAGCACCGTCAGTCCCTGGTCGTCGGCAACTGGTCTGTTTCCCTGTTCTTCCGGGATTCCCTTTGAAACATTACCGGAAAAAATGAGCAGCAATATTAGAGGCATCGTCTTCATCGTTCACAAAAGTCATGTCTCATTTTTTTTAATATTGGAATCTTCGGAGAATTCCCGGCATGTATTCTCTTTCCGGATAAGTTGCTGGGGGAATCAAGCCTCTTCGGTTTTTAAGGGAACAAGTTTTTTGTAAACAGCTGCAATAAGAGAGATGCCTATTACCGGAGCAAACAGAATGGAAATGATAATACTCAATTCAGAACTGATAAGGGAGATGATTCCGAGGAGAATTGCAAACGATATCAATAGAACTATTGAGGTGAAGAAGAAGGAGAACTTGTTTCCATAAGTATATTTATTGCTCAGTGTCAGCGCTTCTGTGGGATTGACCCCCTTGTCCAGCAAAAGAAGTGGAGCCAGCATCCATGAATATGCCAGGACAATGCCGGGGATAATGAACAGGCCCAAACCAATTATTATTCCGATTTCCATGAGGACAACCATGATAAAAAATTCTCCAAAGAATTGCCTGTAGCGTTTGGCAAAAATACATGTTGGGGAAATAACTTTTCCTTTAGCCAAATCCAACGGAAGGTTACATATGGCGATCGTGGTTCCTATATGGATGTATGGAATCCAGATGGTCAAAATCCATAGGATAACGGCCAGGAGAACAGATAAAAAGTTTTTGGCGGCAATAACATAAGTATCCAATAAAATTGGAAGAAAGTCCTTGTTTAGCTTTCCCTGGGCAAATGCATGGAATTTTTGATATTGCCTGGAAGTGGCCTGAATAATCTGGGGCTCCGGTTGAGGAGGAAAGACATCACTCAAATGGCTCCATTGTTTTTCCCCTTTCTGAATGACGTGGGTGGATTCGTGAATGGCTCCCTGTTCCAGCAGGTCGCGCAATTCCTGTTTGCTGACAGGGCCTGTAGCCTGACCGCCGGCTTGGGCATAATAGTATGTCTTATCTGGTTCGTTCATCATGGTGTGAATGGTGTGTATCTATTGGTTGCAAAAGTGCTTGGAGACTATGTTGGGTGGAAGGAAGAGATCCGGTTTCATGCCGATTCTGCATCAGCCATTTTTTATTGCGGCAGCGTAATGGTAATGCGGGCAAGCCTAAGTCCGATTTCTTGTCCTATGTTAGTCACCATATACCCCTCGATAATGCCCGTGTATGTGTTTCCCCTTCTGCCGGTAAACGTGATGGCGGCCAGGTGTTTCTTGTCATTATTCATCAACTCTTTAAAAGAACTGGCGCTGGTAATGATCCAATTCCTGGCTTTTTGGGCGTTAAATTGTTCGGAGTACTCAAAAGAGATCAGGGCAGTATTTCTTTGAGGTATATAGTCGCCTTTATCAATCCAGTATTCCCCTGATTTGAGCGTTTTTTCAAAAACGTTATCTTCTCCTTCAAGTTTGTATTCAATGGTAATGGTAGCTCCGGCGATGGATTGCGGGGCATGAATGATGCTGGCCGCCTCCTTTTTCTTTTTCTCTAGCAGATCTTTCAGCTCCTGTTCCTTTGTTTTCAGTAAACGAAGTTGGTATTCACTTTCCTGCAGGAAACGCTGCAGTGCGTCCAGATTTTGATCCTGCTTAAGTATTTGCCGTTTAAGATATTCCTCTTGTTTCTCCAAAATGGAACGGGCATCAGGGTTCTGGGTATTCGGATAATGTTTGTTGAGTTGTTCTTCCAGGGAGGATTTTTCTTCTTCCAGGGCGGCGATTTTCTGCCCGGCATGCCGGCATTGTTCCCGGTTTTGTCCGTATGATTTGAATAACCATCCCGGAAAACCCAGAGAGAGCGCTAGAACCAAGGAGAGAATAGGGATTTTCATGGGGGAAGGGCGTTTAATTATTTTTGGATATGATGCGGTAGCCTTCAGAGGCGGCTGGGGGCGTTTTTGAATTGAGTTCCTCCCTCCAATGGATAATTTGCCCGATAGAGTTGGTCTCCCATATCTCTTTGGCGTATCCCTGGAGGCTGCTGCCTCTCTGTCCGGCATACTTATAAATGTAAATAATTTCCACGTGATTATTCTTGTAGGCCACTTCGAGGAGGCGATAATTGCGCTGGGGCCATTTATTCCAGAATTTCCGGACGTCATTTATGACTATTTCCTTGGAAACTTCCCGATTGTTGGCGTACTGGTAATTGCAATAGGGGGCAAAGTGATCGGCAAGCGCGGCGGCAGTTCCCTGTTTGCGTGCCCTTAGGTAGGCAAGGCTGGTTTGTAACAGGCTTTTGTCAGTTTCAGGGCAAGGCGGGTTGATGATGGGGGGCTTGACGGTGGAACTATTGACGCGTTCCACGGAGTTCCCTCCGTTCCCTGGTATTTCGATATTATTCCGGGTAATTGCACCCAATTCTTTTTCCAGAGCTTCTAGGCGTTTTATGGCGTTGGATTGTTCAGCAAGGACAGAGTTGTGCTTTTGCTGGATTTGTTCCACGGCCTTTTCCTTTTTTTGCAATGTTTCCAGAAGGCGGCTATTTTCTTTTTCCTTCAGGAGTTTGGTTTGATTGCCCTTCCGGGCTTCTTCCTGTTTTTGATGCAGAAGAGTTATTGTTTCAGACAAGGCCTCAGCATCTTTTTCCAGCTGAACGGTTTGTTCCGCAAAGGCTTTTTTTCTGTGTGCAAATAGTAGCTTAAGCCTCCGCCTGCTGCCAGGATGGCTATTGCTGCCGGAATGAGCCAGCTCAGTTGCTTCTTTTGTCCGGAATTTGAAGGGGGGCGTGACCGGAGGCGGAGGAAGCGGCACTTCCGGCAGGGACGGTTCGGGGGTGACCGGAGGCGGAGGAAGCGGCACTTCCATTAGGGACGGTTCGGGGATGACCGGAAGCGGAGGGAACGGCACTTCCGGCAGGGACGGTTCGGGAGTGACCAGAGGCGGAGGAAACGGAATCTCCGGCAGGGGTGGTTCAGGCATGCCCGCAGAGGGCAGGGGCGGCAAGTCTGTTTGTGATTCCGCCGCATCATCCGGTGAGGGGGTTATATGGGAATCCTTCAGGTGCATGGTTCAGGAGATGGAAGGGAATGGAGTATCAAGCTTATCTTGCCGCCAGGTTGATGCCGTGGAGATTCCTGGTTGAAACGTTTACTATATCGTCCATCCGTCAGGGCCTCCTTCAATCTTCGTTGTATCAGTTCCTGCGGGAGCGGTTTTGGGTTTGGCAACGGGTTTGCCGTTTTTCCTGGTCAGGTGAAAGGAGAACGATCCACCCCGAAGATAAGAGCTCCGGTCATTGGCTACATGCCATTTTCCGCTGATACTGTGACGATTGCCGGAAATTTTCCCTATGTAGGCAACAATAGTGCCTGCATCACTCATGGAGGCCATTTTGGCACTTAGGTAGGATTGTCCCAGTGATGTAAGCTGGAATTCAATCCGCCTGCCGTCGATTCTTCCGCCAATGCTCCCGCAGGAGGACGGTTCCATGATTGGGGATGATGGTATGCTCAATTTACCTGAAACGATTCCATCCTGATATTCTGTGACGGTCAATTCACGCGTCTGCCTTCCACTCGTGCCGGTTACTGTTCCCCGGTAGGTGTATTCCGCCACGATGGGAGAGCAGGAGACCGAAAACAGAGCCGCCGGAGTGACTGATAAAATGCAGCACCGTTTCAATGAAATGGGAAATCTGGACATAGTATGACCTGTTACGAATATTGTCCCTCGGAATGGTTACATTCCGTACATCGCTTGCCTTAGTTCGTAGGAACCATAGTAGTCTTTCTGGAATAGCTCCCTTTTTACAGGTTCTTTTTTAAACAGAAGCTTTCCATACTCTTCCGTATCCCACATTTTCTTTTTCTCTTCTTGGGACATGGAGTTTTCCATTTCCTTCGATTCTGCCCGGAGTTTGGCAATCTTCTTTGCCGCTTTATTGGCGCTGGACTGATCCTTGATGTTTTCCATGAGCTCAATCATCTCTTCCTGCATGTTCAGGAACTGTTCCGTGGTACTTTTCTGACAGGATGCTGACGCGAGAGTCAGGATGAGCGCGCATGCTGCGGTGATGGTTTTTTTCATAACGTGTAGGATGGTGTTGTTTCAGGGTTGCCTGATGAGCAGGCTGCGGGCTGGGGAATCCGGCTGCATTCCTCAGCCCGCTGAGGAGGATTAGAAACTGTACGAGGCGCTGAGGTTGACGCTTTGATTTATTTGACCGCTGCGGACTTCAAGCGTGTAATAGGCTCCCGCATGCCAGTTTCTGTTGATTTGCCAGCCCAGTCCGGCGCGGGTCAGCAGGGCGTGCCTGCCGGGGGCATGTCCCCGCCCGGTGACGGATTGACCGGCTGTCCAAGTGCGGGCATACGGGGTTCTGCGGGCGATGTCGCCTACATAGGCAACGCTCATTTCAGGCAGGAGAGCCTGGCCGTTGTCCAGTTCACAGACGGACTTGAGGGTGACACCCACGGGAATGCTCCATGACTGCAGGTCTCCATTCCCAAAGGAGCGGCTGCCGCCGTCAAAGGTTTCTTCAATGGGGCCCTGCGTTCCGTACATGTAGGTAATCCCGGTATAGGGGGATAGGGTGAGGGTATCGCTGAGCGCGATGTCCCAGTTGGCCAGCAGTCCGAAGGCGTAAACATTGTCATCCCAGTGAGCCCGTCCTGGCGTTTGCCGGGAGCCGCCCACATGCGTTCTGGCGGTATGATCAACGCTGCCGTAGGAGAAGTAGCCGGAGAGATTCAGCTCATGTCCTTTGGCGAGTTCCTTGCGGACATTGCCGTACAGGGCGAACATGAATGCCCTCTGTTTGTCGGAGAGCAGGGAATGGTCGCTCTTGTGAGTCCCAAACATCTGGCCGAACGCGGCTCCTGCCACGGCGTTCTTTCCGACAGCCACATCGGTGCCGACGGCATAGCCCCCGCCTTGATAGGAAAATCCGCTGAGGGAGTTCATGGCGGACATGGAGGTGAAATATCCCAGGCCGGCTCCCCACAGGCGTGAGTATCTGTTTCCGGCCACCCTGCCTTGTTCGCTGGCCGTGCGGGCGAAGGAAGCAACGGAGGAGACGCTGCTCCAGAGGGTATCTGCCAGCAGCGCGGCATCCCTGCCAGCCAGACTGGAGGCGGCGGCAAGGTTCAGCGTGCCGGAGAAAGTGAGCTGCCCCGTTTCCGGATTCCAGTCCAGAACCCCGCCGTTTTCCAGAAGGCCGGTTTCTCCGGTGAGGCGGAGCTGTTCACCCAGCGCGGCATCTCCGCTGATTTCCGTCGCTTGGAGCAGGTTCAGCGTGAAGGACTCGGAACCGGCGGCAATCAACCCGGTGCCGATGTTCACCTCAATGGTCGGTGTCCCGGCAAGCGTCAAGGTTTCCACGATTGCGTGGGAATAGGTTTCTGCCGCATTCATCCCGGCGCTGAACGGGGTGATGCCGTTGATGGAAAAGCCCATTCCGGAACCTTCCTCAAAAGTCAGGCTGCTGAAGAAGGGTGCGCCCTGAATGTTCAGAAGCCCTCCCTGCTGAATGGTGACGGAGCCAAAAACGCCGCCGCCGGAAAGGCTGCCGCCATGCTGAACCAGAACGGTTCCGGAGCTTTGGCCGTTGTTGACCATATTGCCCTGAAGGGTGACTTCCCCCGTCAGGGTGCCACTGTTGTTCAGGTACGCGCCTTGCGCCACGGCGATCTGTTCAGCAGTCAAATCTCCCGTGTTGGCCAGGGCGGACTGACCGTTCAGGGTGATGTCCGCGACATTCAATGTCTTGTTGTTGGTCACGGAGCCATCGGAGTTCACGGTAAGGGAGCTGCCCTGAATGGAGCCGTTATTGATGAGGGAGGCGTTGGTTTCTCCGCTGTTGCGGGAGGAGCCAACGGTGATGACTGTGTTTTCGTGGCCCAGAGAGGCTGTTTCTTTAATACTGGCCAGGCCGCTACGGACATTCAGGGAGGCGATGTTGTACCTTTCCCCGTTCAGGTCAACGGCGCCGCTGTTCAGGGAGCCGTTGCTGATGCCGATGGCGACGCCGCCGGCGCTGTTGCCGCCGGTTCCGTCAATGTCGTAGCCGATCCCTTTCTTGCCCGTCAGATTGCCTGTCAGGAGCAGGGTCTGGTCGCTGTTCATGACCAGCAGGCCGTCTGTGCCTTCTACAATGATCTGGTTAGTGAGCGGTGTGTCCCGGGGGATGCCGGTCGCGTCCAGCGTACCGCCCAGGAGGTGGACGCGTTTGCTCAGATCAGTGATGGACTTTTCTTCTCCGGTATATACATAGATATCGTTTTCACCGGGCGTGGGCGTTGACCCTCCTTCCAGTTTCAGGATGACGCCCCATTTTCCGCCAGACAGGACCGTGGCAGCGAGTTCTCCATTTTCCAGCGGTTTGAAGGTATTTATCCAGGTTTGCGTACCGGCGTCATAAGTTTCCATCCAGGTCTGGAGCGTCCAGTCGGAGATATTGCCGGTAAAATTGCTTCCGACAGTTTCTCCGTTGAGGCGGAAAAGCGTCAGGTTGCCGCCCTCCCAGTGATCATATTCGCTGCTCAGATTGATGGTGGTGGTGCCGGAAACAGTAAGTGTTCCGGTGATGTCGATGCCGTTGGCGCCATAAGTGAAAGAAATACCATCATGGCTTTCAGGGGTGAGCCAGATGGTGCTGTCCGTCAGGCTCAGGTTCGCATCAGCGGTTAATGCGTAACCATCATTCTGGGGACTGAGCCACAGCTCCGCTCCCGTCATGGTGACGGATTGCGCCTTCAGGGTTGACCCCGTTCCACGGTAGTGGTCCAGATAGGAGCCTTGTTCAAATACGATCTCCTGAGCAGTTAATTTATGGTCGAATCCCGTAAACTCAACGGCGGAACCCTCCTGAACAGTAAACCTGCCTCCTGATGTGAGGGAGGAGCCGTTCTGGAATTCGATCCTGCCCCCGTCTTTCAGGACAGTGTTCCCGCCAATATCCAGCGTTCCCTGGGAAAGGCAGACATATCCGGATGACGTAAAGTTTCTTTCCGTCGTCATGGCCGCCTGGGTAATCCGCAAGTTGGCGCCGGATTCGAACGTGGCGTCACGGGCGCTCTTCAGGGTGCCGTTATTGGAAATCTCTGTAAGGGAACCGGTTTTGGCAATGTAATTGCCTCCGCTGAAATCCCCATTTAAAATATCCAGAATGGCGCCGTCACTGATTTTCAGGGAACCTCCATGAAGAGTGACGCTATTGCCGACGTTCATGGAAGAGGTCAGGGATTCCGTCAGGCAATTTTGAAAAGTTTCCCCGGTCGCATCCAGTCCCAGAGTTTCAAAAATATTCTTCAGATCATCCTCCGCATGAAGACCGGAAAATACAATGTCTCCGGTTCCCGTCACGGTGTTGCCTTCATTATTATTATAACTGTTCAGATGATGATAAACATCCGATGTTTCGACGGGGTCGTAGAAGGTGATTGTCCCGCCATCTGTTCTGGTGGAGAGTTCGACCGAAAGGGCCCACCTTTCTGAGCGTCCCAGGCTATTGAGCACGGCTCCGGCAAGGTTCCCTTCTCCGTCGTATTGCTTCACATAATTTCCCCGGAACTCAACGGCCTCATTGTTTACGAGGGAGACGGTTCCGCCGTTGGCAGAGATAGCCCCGCCTGCGGTTCCGGCGCTGTTGCCCGTGAAGGTGACCGTTTCGTTTCCCGTGATAGAGAGGGATCCGGTAGATATGGCTCCGCCCATTCCTTCTGCCGTGTTGCCGTCAAAGAGGATGGTCGCATTTTACTGAAAGATGAGTGTGTTTCCGTCGTTCTCAACTTTTGCAATAGCTCCTCCGTTACCGTTTTTCGAGGAATTCCCGATGAAAGCCAATTGTTTGTTCTTCTGGAACACGGGATTGTCGGCAGTCGAGCCGTTTCCAATTAGATAAATAGCTCCGCCGCTGCCTGTCGCCGTATTATTTTCAAACAGGACAGATGTATTGTTGGTGAGATCGAAGTGGAAGCCGTTATCATAATGAATCTGGAGCGCTCCTCCATGAGCTGTCTCCGGTGACCAGAGTTCTCCTGTTGCCTTGTTGTCCTTGAAGAGTACTTCCTCCTTTGTGTTGGCAATGCTGAGGGATTTGGCGTAGATGGCACCGGCGGACTGGGAACTGTTGCCGATAAATACGACTTGGTTGTTCCCGTCAAAAGCGGCAGATCCGTAAGTGGAAATGGCTCCCCCTTGTGTCTTGTAATTGTGAGAGGAATCATCAATATTGGTTGTCGAGTTATTCAGGAAGATGACGTTGTGATTGTCCTTAAACATGAATTCATTGCCTGTCCTTCCGTCAATAGCTCCTCCGTGAGAACCAGCATGATTGGATTCAAAGCGGATTTCTCCAAGATTGCTTTCAAATGTCAGCCCCAGGACGCCGCCGGCTATTGCGCCCCCATTATTGGTGCTGGTGTTGCCGATAAATGTGATGGGTCCTTCGTTATTCAGAAATTCCACTTGTCCTGTGGAGGAACCATATCTTGTTGTATCTACGCGGATAGCGCCGCCGTCATCGTTATTAATGCTGTTATTGAGGAATTCTATGGTTTTATTATTCCGGAAGGATAATAATAATGTGGGTTCGCTGGGTAAGGTGGGGGTAAAATTATATGTGAAGCGCCGTTGTCCATTGTTGAAAGACAGCGTTTCCTCACGGTCCTGGAAAAGGTCGGCACCCGTGGACAGGGATGTGCCGGCGACCGGAAGGAGCAGGGAGAGCAGTATTCTGCGGAGAGTGCAAGGCAGATGAATTTTCATATAATCTGGCAGATAATGAGTTATAGAAGAAGTAGAAAGGAAAAACAGGAAGGGGTGAAAGCCGTGCGCCGGGAGGCGCACGGCGGTATGAAGACACCGCAAGAGGATTAGTTGCCTTTGACGGTGGTGGTGTACTTGCTGACAACGCCAAGGATATTTTCACGCTTGACGTCCACGCTGGAGACGGTGCTGATGCCTCCCTGGGCCTTGGCGGCGGAGATGGAGGAATCGCCCACGGCAACCAGGCCAAGGTATGAAGTGGCCGTAGCTACCCCGGTGCGGGAACCGGAGGAATTGGTAACGGCGATGGGGTCTGATACGTTGGCATATACCAGCCCCATGGGATGGCCCGTAAGTCCGCCGCCGCAGCTGCAGAGAAGGGCGGAGGATGAGAGCAGGATGAGGAGTTTTTTCATTATCGGATTTCAATTAATTGGTTTGACAGACCCTCTCTTGAGGGGGAGTCGTGCAGCGTCATGCAACTGCGGACGCCCAAAAGAGAAGGTCTGTGTCTGGGAATAGCGAATTCGGAATCCGTATAGGAATTCCTGCGTCCTCTTTGTCATCAAAGGGCCGGGAAAAGAATTACCGGCATGAGGGTACGGTGAAGGGAAATAGTATGAAATGCCTGAACCTTTTGATTAATAAACGGCTATTTTTACTTGACTACGGATTCCGAAACCGCAGCAAAATAGACGGAATGAAAGAAGAAATCTCAGCAATGGATCATGCGGCGCTGTGCATTTTAAGAAAAACAGGTCTGGACGTGGTGGAAGCCGCCCAGCTGGCGCGTGAATTGCTGCAAGCCAGCAAAGGACGCGGCAGCCGGAGGAAGAGGGCAAGGGAATGCATCCGTCTGGGAGAGGAGGCCTTGATTGCCAGAGGAAAAACCGTGACGTTCAGGAGGGCTGTGGATGAGGCCATGGAGGCCCGGTATGACCGGAGAAAAAGAACCAGGGACGATTTCCGTTATATCAATCGGCGTTTGTTAAGGTGCTGTCCGGAAATGGCCCGGAGACCCGTACGTTTTATCAAGCCTCAGGAATGCCGTACCTGGCTGGAAAAATCATTTGGCACGCTCAGGCAGAGGCATAAGGCCCGGTTGGTGCTAAGCGGTGTTTTCGGGACAGCCGTGAAACGCGGCTGGTGCAGGGAAAACCCTGTGGCGTATGTAGACCTGCCAAGGCTGAAGGAGAGTTCCATTCCCGTTTTGTCCCTGGAAGAAATGCGCCGGTTGCTGGCGGCGGCGGAGGAATATGCCAGCGGGGCGTGCCTGGCTGCGGTTGGGCTTATGCTGTATGCCGGCATTCGCCCGGAGGAGGTAAGGCGCCTGGATTGGGCGCAGATTGATTTACGGGAGGGCGTGGTTTCCTTAAGGGCGCGCCATAGCAAAACGGGAGGAGCCCGCATCGTGACGATCAGGCCGGTTTTGAGAAACCTGCTGGAAAGAGCGGCGGCCATGGGGTTCGGGGCAGGAAGCGTGTGCCCGCGTAATTGGCCGGCGAAGTGGAGGGCGCTGAGGCGCTTGGCCGGCTGGGACGGAAAGGAGAATAAATGGACGGCGGATATTTTAAGGCATACGTTTGCCAGTTATTTTGCCAGGCATTTCAAGAATTTGAATGTATTGCAGCTGGAAATGGGGCATTCTTCCTCCGATTTGTTGAGAACCAGATATTTGAATATGGAAGGCGTTACAGAGATGACGGCAGCCATTTTCTGGAGCGGTTGCTGGAAAAGCAAGGTTTTATGAAAAATGGCCATCCCACCGTAGGGATGGCCATTTTGATGGATGGGAAAGATATTCCCGGGATGGTTAAAAGTTGGTGCGGAACGCGATGTTATAGCTCCAGCCGGTGAAGCCCTTCTGCTTGCTGGCGTCCGTACCGTTGGAATGGGCGTATTCGATGCCCGCCATGATCTTGGCCATGTTCGGGTTGCATTCGAAGATGTAGTAATTGACGCCCAGATAGAGGGCCTGCATGCAGTCGGAAGTGCCGGAATAGGTGGAGTTCTGCGTGTAGCGCTTTTCCCACTTTACGGCGTTGCTGCCTGCCGCCATCTGGTAGCGGAACACGCCTTCCCAGTTCGGCGTGAATTTGTAGGAGGGCATGATGGTCACGCCGAAGACGTTTTCAGCGCCGGCTTTCATGCCGATGACGTTGAATCCGGCCATGACTTCCGTCATCAGGGAGAAGTTCCCCTGGGAGCCTTCCCAGGTCAGGGCCACCACGTCCCTGGCGCCCGTGCCCTGGTACTTGGTCTTGAAGCTGTAGTCGTGCAGGTTGTCGTATGCCTTGTTCTGGGAGTCGTCTCCCCACTTGGTGAAGTTGTGGGCGTAGTCCAGCCACAGGCGGCTTTTCTTGAGGAACACGTCGTTGGAGGTGTCGTAGCTCAGGGTGCCGGTAACGAAGCAGTTGTCCTGGGAGTTGAAGGCGGGTTCAATGCGGTTGTTGAAGCTGCCCGTTCCGGTGCCGCCGTTGCCGTTCATCCAGATGCCCGCCGCCCAGCCGATCTTGTCGTTCTTGTCGGAATTGTTCATCTGGAAACCGTAGTTGGTTTCCGAACGGAGCTGGTTGACCAGCATGGAGCGTTCGATGGTCAGGATGGCGGAGGAGGAGGTGCGGTATTCACCGGTAATGCGCGGCTTGATCTTGCCGATGGCGTAGGTGATGGGGCCGCCCTTGTATTCCAGGTTCAATTCATAGAGGGAATAGGTCAGGTCGGAGGTGTCCCAGCGGTTTTCCGAGGCATTGTAGCTTTCAAGGCCATCCATGCCGCCGATGTTCCAGACGTTGTTGAACTTGAAGTTTTTCAGGAACTTCATGTTGAATCCGGCACGGAAGCGGCGCCATTCATCGTTGAAGCGGCGTCCGTTGCCTTCCTTTTCACCCATCACGCGGCCTTCACCGTTCGGGTCGATCCAGTCCATGCCGTACTGCATGCGCAGGGAGACGTTGAATTCCTGAATGTAGGGATTTTTGTGATCCCGTTCGGCATTGAACCATTTGAAGCGGTCGCCGAGCCACTGGCAGGTGGAGAAGCTGTCGCGGGCCAGCAGGACGTCCCCGGTGGAAGCCTTGGACGGCGTCGTGTTGGCAAAGGCGGCGGCTCCGAGGGTCATGATGCCGATGACGGGGAGGGTATAGGTTTTCATTTCTGTTCTATGGTTGGTGTGTCTGTGAGAAGGTCTTCCGGGGAGTTCTTCCTCACGGAGACGGCTTCTGTCTATCAAACCAGCCATAGGGCTGTCCAAGGCTTAAGAGTGACAAAATAGCCACCTGTTCCGCTGGCGTTTACAAGGTGATGCGGAGCCATTCCCGGCGCGCCAGGGCATCCGCTGCGGCCGCTACTTCCGCCTTCCTTTTGCTGGAGCCGCGGCCGGCGCCGACCACATGGCCGTGCCAGAACACGTGTGATTCAAAACGGTCTGCGGAGTCCCTCGCGCCCTTTTCCTCCGTTTCATAGGAGGGC
The DNA here is from genome assembly GCA_021202525.1 of Akkermansiaceae bacterium. Taxonomy (GTDB): domain Bacteria; phylum Verrucomicrobiota; class Verrucomicrobiia; order Verrucomicrobiales; family Akkermansiaceae; genus Akkermansia. The sequence continues at coordinate 37,031 of JAJQCV010000059.1, forward strand.
GTTTCCGGCAGAATGTCCTGAAGGATGGCCTGGAGCTCCCCTTTCGGGTTGATTTCCTTGGGATGGCTGGCGGCGGAGTCCAGGGCGTCATGCAGAACGCGCAGGGCTATGGCCTTGGCCGTTTCGTAATCGGAATCCAGGGACATGGCGCCGAAGACGGATTCAAAGGTGTTGGCGATGATGGAGTTTTTGCTTCTGCCGCCCGCTTTTTCCTCTCCCTTGCCCAGGGTGATGTATTTGTCCAGTTCCAGGATGAATCCGTATTTGCCCAGGTTGGCGCGGCTGACGGTGCGGGCCCGCAGCTGGGTCAGCACTCCCTCCGGAGCCTGGGGAATGTGGAGGTAAAGGTATTGCGTGACGGCCAGCTGCAGGATGGCGTCTCCCAGGAATTCCAGGCGTTCGTAAGTGAGGCGTGTTTCCGGCCTGCTGTCCGTGCTGGGGTGGGTCAGGGCCTGCCTGAGCAGGTCGGGATTTTTAAAGCGGTAGCCCAGCTTGTCTTCCAGCGCAGCGTAATTCATCGGGAAAATGCTAGGGCCGCTCCACGGGAAAAGCAATTCCAAACAGGCTCATTTCCGGGATTTGGAAGGAGGAGGCGCTCTGCGTCATTCAGGCCGCGGCGCGGCTTTGACATATGAATGCCGGGGTGTAGGATGGAAGCGGCACAGATAATGATGAACACCATGAAAAAGATTGATCCAAAGGAAATTCGGGATAATGCCGTGCAATTGATCGGGCACGACTGGATGCTGGTGACCGCGGGGACGCCGGAACATTTCAACATGATGACGGCAAGCTGGGGCGGCCTGGGATTCATGTGGAAGAGGCCCGTAGCATTCGTCGTGATCCGCCCGCAGAGGTACACGTTCGATTTTATCGAGAAAGGAGAGGAATTCACGCTGTCCTTTTTCAGCCATGAATATCATAAGGCGCTGAGCGTTTGCGGAACCACGAGCGGCCGGGATACGGACAAGGTGGCTGCTTCCGGCCTGACGCCGTATGTTACGGAGAACGGCAACGTGAGCTTTACGGAAGCCAGGCTGGTGCTGGAATGCCGCAAGCTGTATGCGGAGGCCCTGAAGCCGGAATGTTTTCTGGACAAGGCCATCGCCTCGGAATGGTATGCGGCGGGAGATTTCCACAAGATGTACATTGTGGAGATATTGAACGCCTGGGTAGAGGAATAGCGCCGTTGGCGCGGTTTGCCGCCTGCCGCTCCGGGTGCGGTACCGCCGGGGAATTCAGCCCTGAACGGGCCTGAGCGTGGAGTTTTCCAGCTGGAAGACCGGAAGAGGGCATGGCGTATTGTGCAGCCAGTCCAGATGCGTGGTGGTGATGAGGCTCTGCGCGTCCGCAGGCAGGGCCTGGAGGAAGGCAATCCGGCGCGTGGGGTCCAGTTCCCCGAAGACGTCGTCAATGAGGTGGATGGGTGTGTGCCCTGTTTCTTCCGTTAGCAGGGATGACTGCGCCAGCTTCAGGGAGATGGCTATGGTCCGCTGCTGCCCTTCCGAGGCGAATTGGGCGGCGCTTCTGCCGTTAAGAGTGATTTCCAGGTCGTCCCGGTGCGGGCCGCTCTGGGTTTGTCCGTACCGGATGTCCCGGTCCAGCCCGGCGCACATCCGTTCGTACAGGTCTCCTTCCTCCGCCGCCCGGTAGGCCGCCCCTACCTGTTCCTCCCTGCCGCCGATGCGGCGGTACGCCATGATGATGTGGGGCAGGAGAAGTTCCAGAAGGCTGGCGCGCAGGCTTCTCAATTCCGTGCCGTACAGGGCAAGCTGCCGCGTATAGGCGTCTATCTGGAGCCTGTCCCGGCTTTTGTGCTTGAGCAGGTGGTTGCGCGTTTTCAGCGCCCTTCTGTAGCTGAACAGGGCCGTCCGGTAGCCGGGGTGCCACTGGGTGCCCAGAAAGTCCATGTATTTCCGGCGCGCATCGGCTCCGGCCCGTACCAGGGAGAGGTCGTCATTGCCCATCCAGACGACGGGGTAGCTGTCCGCCAAGTAGCTGCGCTGGTCCCTGCGCGGTTCTCCGTTCACCTGGAGGTCCGGGGCATCCGGAGTCCACAGGATGCGCCGGATCTGTCCCGGCAGTTCCCCCCGGATGCCGAATGACTGTTTGCCGTGGGCCGCCAGGGGGCCGGGGCGCGCCGTGCGCGGGGATTGCAGGCGCAGCAGGAAGCAGACCGCCTCCAGCAGGCTGGTTTTTCCCTGGGCATTGTTTCCCAGGATGACGGCTCCCTGCTGGGGTATCTGCCAGGAAAAGCTGCCGTAGCAGCGGAAGTCTATCAGTTTCAGCCTGGAGAGCATGGCCGGCGGGAGTCCGGGGAAGGGATTATTCCGTGGGAAGGGCCCGGATGGCATCCATCATTTTGTCCGTCAAATGCTGGTATGCCGCCTTGCCCTTGGCATTGAGTTCCGCCGGGGTGAAGGGAACGGGGTCCCCCACCGTCACGGTGACGGGGTGGATTCTGGGGAAGGAGGAGCCGATGGGGAAGGACTCAAAGGCTCCGCTGATGCGCAGGGGCTGCACGGGGACTTTCGTTTTGCTCAGGATGAGGCCGATGCCGCCCATGCCGTCGTGGATTTTCCCGTCCGGCGTCCGGGAGCCCTCCGGAAACACAAGGACGCGCTTGCCGGATTTCAGCAGGCGGATGACGTGCTTGAGGCTGGCGGCGTCCGGGTTTTCCTGGTCGATGGGAATGGCCTGGCACAGGGGGAGCGCCCATTTGAAGATGCCCTTGAACAGGGTTTTGCGGGCAAAGAAGTAGATGCCTTCCTCATAGGAGATGCCCAGCATGGGCGGGTCCAGAAAGCTCTGGTGGTTGCTGACGATCAGCACGGGGCCGTCCTCAATGAGCTTCTCCCTGTTGACGACCTTCCAGGAGAAGAAGGCCTTGGAGATGCTTTTGAACAGCGTGTAGAAAACCCAGTAGAAGGAGTTCATCTGGCGGATAGTTTTTGTTGGATGTTGTCTGTAATGAAGTTGACGACCTGGTCAATGCTCATGTCGGACGTGTCCACCAGCAGGGCGTCCTGCGCCTGCGCCAGCGGCGCTGTGGCGCGGGAGGAATCCTTGCGGTCCCGTTCCGCGATGGAGTCCGTCAGCCCTTCCGCGGCGCGGCGCGCGGCCCGGACTTCTTCCGAGGCGGTGACGAAGTACTTGAACGGCGTGTCCGGGAAGACTACGGTGCCTATGTCCCGGCCTTCCATGACCACGGGCTCCTGGCTGTTGTAATCCCTCTGGCGGTTCACCAGCAGGGCGCGGACTTCCGGAATGGCGGCGATGGTGGATACGTGGTCGTTGACTTCCTGCCGGGTGAGTTCCTCCGTCAGGGGGGAGCCGTTGCAGAGGACGATGGAGCGGCTTCCGTCCTTGCCGAAGGAGAGGGGAACGGAGGGCAGCGCGGCCAGCACGGCGTCCGTGTCCGCCGGGTCTATTCCCTGTTCCAGCATGTACCAGGTGACGGCCCGGTACATGGCCCCCGTGTTGATGAAGGTATAGCCGAGGCGGTCCGCAATGAGTTTGGCGACGGTGGATTTACCGGAAGCGGCGGGGCCGTCAATGGCAATGGCTGGGTGCATGAGTGTTTTTTGTGTTGTAAATGGGGGCGGAAGCTGTACGAATTGTAGCTTCCGCCCCCGCGGAAATCAAGACTGCGTTCCGGACGGCACGGGAAAAAGAGTTTCACTTTTTCCCGTAAATCCGTTATACAGCAGGGCATGGGCCGGCTCAAGCACCCGAAGATGGTGGATATCAAAGACATTTTGGACGAAAATACGCGTCTCCCTTCCCTGGTGGCCGCGTCCGCTGAAAAGTTGCTGGGTCTGGAACGTTTGAACAGGGCGTATGACAAGATTGTGCGCGACAAGGAGTCCGGTTCTCCGGAAAACTTCTTCCAGCTGGCTACCAGGCATTTGAACCTCAAGTTGCAGCTGAGGCCCGGCGACCTGGAAAACATTCCCAAGAAAGGGCCCGTAGTTGTCGTCGCCAACCATCCCCACGGCCTGTCGGACGGCGTCATGTTCGGGGAATTGCTGACCCGCGTCCGGGAGGATGTACGCATTCTTGCCAATGAACAGCTTTCCCTGTGCCAGGAACTGGAACCCTGGCTGATCAAGGTGGACGTGTACGAGGATGAGAACGCCAAACGCAAGAACCTTTCCGGAATGCGGAAGATGATTGCCTGGCTGCGCAAGGGCGGCGTGCTGGGCATTTTCCCCGCCGGAACGGCTTCCAGCTTTTCCCTGGCCCACAAGCGGGTGACGGACGATCCGTGGAACGCCAATATTGCCGCCATTATCCGGCTGACGAAGGCTACCGTGGTTCCAGTGTATTTCCCGGGGCGCAACAGCCTGCTTTTCCAAGGAATTTCCCTGATCAACCGCAAGGCGCGCGTCGCGTTCCTGCCGCGTGAGGTGGGCAGGGACGGCCGCCGCACGCACCGCATCGTGGTGGGCAAGCCCATTCCCTTCAGCCAGCTGGGGCAGTATGATTCCGACGAGGCACTGGTTTCCCATTTGCGCCTGCGCACCTATCTGCTGGGCAAGGGTTATGAAAAGAGCCGCCGCCCCCATGTGCACAGGAAGGACAAGAAGGCAAAGATGGCTTCCCTGATTCCGCCCGTGCCCGCCAATGACATCCAGGCGGAGATCGACGCCCTTCCTGCGGAGTGCCTGCACGCGCGCCAGGAGAATGGGGACTGGGACGTGTACGTGGCGGATGCCCTCCAGATTCCCAAAATCCTGATTGAAATAGGCCGCCTGAGGGAATACACGTTCCGCCAGGTGGGGGAAGGGTCCGGCAAGGCATGCGACCTGGACACGTACGACAACCATTACAAGCACCTGTTCCTCTGGGACCGCGTCCAGAAGAAGATTGCGGGCGCCTACCGCATGGGAGAGACGGACAAGATCATTGCCCGCTACGGGGTAAAGGGATTGTACAACGGGGAATATTTTTCATTCTCCCCAGCGGCTCTCAAAGTGCTGGACCGCTCCCTGGAGATGGGCCGCGCCTTCATTGTGCCGGAATACCAGAAAAGGCCGCTGGCCCTCGGCTTCATCTGGGAGGGCATCGGCCAGTTCATGGCCCGCAACCACCATTACCGCTATTTGTTCGGGACAGTGAGCATTTCCCGCGACTATTCCAACCTTTCCCGCGCCCTGATCGTCTCCTACCTGAAGGCGCATGAAATGGAGCCGGAACTGAGCCGGGAGGTCAAGGCCTACAACCCGCCACGCAAGGCGGACCTGAAGAGGTCGGAATCCTGCATTTTGCCCATCGGCCTGACGGATGCGCAGGGACTGTCCCAGCTGGTGGCGGACGTGGAGGAGGATGGCAAGGGAATTCCCGTGCTGCTCCGCCAGTATCTCAAACTGAACGGGAAGATACTTTCCTTCGGTGTGGACAAGAACTTCGGCGATGTGCTGGACTGCCTCATTCTGGTGGATATTTTCAAGACTCCGGAACGTTCCATCAAACGCTACCTGGGCAAGGCCACGTATGAACAGCTTCTGCCCTACATCCAGCAGGAGCAGGAAAGCGGACAGCCGGCGGAATAATTCTTTTCCGGCCCTTTTTTTCGGCTTTTTCCGGCCTCCTGTTTTTCCGGAGCCGCCGCTTATTGGAAATGCCTGTATCCCCCGGGGAGGGATGAGGCGGTTTCCGGCGTCATTTCCCCGATGACGGTGAGGGGCGTTTCCGGGAAATGTTCGGAGGCCAGGCGCAGGATTTCTTCACGGCGGCGGCGGGGGAAGGTCATCAGCAGTTCGTAATCCTCCCCGTCCGCAACGGCCTGGACAGCCGTGAATCCCTGCCGGACCGGCAGCAGTTCTTCCTGTACCCGGAATCCCAGCCCGGAGGCGGCGGCAAGGCGGGGCAGGTCGGCGCCGAGGCCGTCGGAAAGGTCCATCATGGACGTGACCAGTCCGGAGGCGGCCAGAATGCGGCCTTCCCTGATTCTGGGCGTGAACGTGAGGTGGTGTTCTGTGGGGAAGCTGCCGCCCAGCACGCCCGTGACGGCAATCAGGTCGCCCGCATGGGCGGTGCTGCGCAGGACGGCCTTTCCTTCCGGGATTTCCCCGGTCAGGGCCACGCTGATGATCAGCCCGTCGGACGGAAGGCCGGAGCTTTCCCCTCCCGCCAGGCTGATGCCGAACTGTTCCGCCAGTCGCTGCATGCCGGCATAAATGCCTTCCACCTGGGAGACGGGGCGGTCCGCATGAATCAGCAGGGTGACCAGCGCATGGCGCGGCACGCCCCCCATGGCTCCGATGTCCGACACGGCGCGCGCCAGAGCCTTTCTGCCGATCAGTTCCGGGTCCGTGCCGGGGAGGAAGTGCATGCCTTCCACTACGCAGTCGGTCTTCAGGAGCAGGTCCGCTCCCCTGGCGCTTCTGGCTACGGCGCAGTCGTCTCCAGGGCCGGTGATCAGCCCGTCATTGACGGTCATCAGGGGAAGAAGGCGGCGTATGAGCGCGTCTTCCCCCACCTGGCGGATGGCGGGATCATGAGCCATAGGGCAGCAGCAGGCCGGGGTACAGGATGTTGACCAGGGTGGCGGTGTTGAAAATGCAGTGGGCAATGATGGGCGTCCAGATGGATTCGGTGTATTCGTACAGCAGCACCAGGATGGCCCCGAACAGGGCCAGGGGAACCAGGGGGACCAGGCTTACGTGGATGATGCCGAAAAGAAGGGAACTGCTGATCAGGGCGAACCACGCTCCCGTGTATTTTTTCATGATGGGGTACAGGTAGCCCCGGAAGATGAGTTCCTCCACGATGGGCGCGGCAATGGCGGCGCTGAAGCAGATAACGGCAATGAGGGGGACGTTGTCGGAATGCCGGAGCACGGAGACGATGGATTGTTCCGCCGGGGCGTGGGTCACCCGTTCAATCCATTCGAACAGCCCCATCTGGGCCAGAAGGAAATGGAGGGCAAGAACCAGCAGGTAGCCGCAAACGGGCGCGTAAAGCAGGATTTTCAGGGAGTGCTTCTTCAGTCCCAGGGCCTCCATTCTGCCGCTGTGGAACATGCGCACCAGCAGGACGAAGGCCAGAATGAGGTTCAGGCAGGTGCCGTTGAATACCTTGTAGCTGTCCAGCTCCATGTTTGTGGTGGTGGGCGGGGCGGAAGCGCCGGGAGGCGTAGCCGCGGCCATCAGGGCGCCCATGCTGAAGTACAGGATGACGATGCCGCACATTGCCATGTCCAGTCCGTCCAGATGATCGACGGGAATATTCCATTTCAACGGGCGCTTCATGCCGTGGGCCTGGGATTGGCGGCACACGCCCGCTGCTACGGCGATAAGCATGATGGCGATCAAGGTGGCCGAAAACAGGGTGATGAGCTGGTCCGTTAATTCATTCATGAGGCAGATGAGCTTGGAATGATGCGCCGTTCCCGGCAACGTGGCGCTGTCCGGGGAAAGGTACATGCTTCTTTAGTGGAAATATAGCGATTTGCCAGAAGAAAGTGAGCTATCGCTCCGCGTTCCTGAAAAAAAATCATTCGGGAGGGAATGAATACTTTTCAAGGAAAAGCGGGTATGCTACGTTCGCAACGGATTATCGCCATGAATATTCAACCCAAAATCACGCCCGTGCTGGACCCCGGCTTCGTGCCGGCCGTTCTTTGGAATCAAGCATTTGAAGCCAAAGCTGCTGCCGATCCCGCCTCCCATCAAGTGGATATCGCCCTGACCCGCAATGACGGGACCTGCTTCCGCTGGTCTGGCAAGCTTCTCCCCCACACCGGAGAAAACGTTGCCCTGAATGAAACCTATGTGGAACGCATCGTGAAATTCCTGCTGTGGCAGAAGGGCGGCAACATCATCCTTGTTGCCGGCGATGACGCCATTGCGGACATGCTGGCTTCCCGCTACTGCAAGGGCGGCATCCGTGAGTTTGACTGGGACTTCATCGGCAAGAAGATTTACGGCTCCCCGATTGAGGTGAAGAAGGTATCCGTGGAGGAACTGCCTGAGGAATATTCCGGCTCCATGACGCTGGGCCGCAATCTGGACGGTTACCGCATCGGCTTTGACCTGGGCGGCTCCGACCGCAAGTGCGCCGCCGTGGTCAACGGGGAAGTGGTCTTTTCCGAGGAAGTCGTGTGGGACCCGTATTTCCAGAAGGACCCGCAGTACCACATCGAAGGCATCCAGGATTCCCTGGAACGCGCCGCCGCCCATCTTCCGCGCGTGGACGCCATCGGCGGTTCCTCCGCCGGCGTCATCATCAACAGCGAGGTGCGCACCTCCTCCCTCTTCCGCGGCGTCAGCCAGGAGGACATTGAAAAGACCCTGGGCAAGGTGTTCCGCACCCTGCAGAAGGAAAAATGGAACAACATTCCCTTTGAAGTGGTGAACGACGGTGAAGTGACCGCCCTCGCCGGAGCCATGGGCATGAACGACAACGCCGTGCTCGGCGTCGCCATGGGCACTTCCGAGGCCGCCGGCTATGTGGACCCGGAAGGCCACATCAAGCCCTGGCTGAACGAACTCGCCTTCGCCCCCGTGGATTATTCCGAGGAAGGCGGCGTGGACGAATGGTCCAAGGACATGGGCGTGGGCGCCCTCTACTTCTCCCAGCAGGCCGTGGCCCGTCTGGCCCCCCGCGCCGGGTTCCAGTTTGAAGGCATGCCCTTCCCGGAACAGCTCAAGAAGGTGCAGGCTGCCATGGCCGAAGGCGACGAACGCGCCCGCAAGATTTATGAAACCATCGGCGTGCACTTCGGCTATGCCATCGCGCACTACGCCAGGTTTTACGATATCCGCAACCTGCTCTTCCTGGGCCGCGTGGCTTCCGGAGACGGCGGCCAGATCATCATTGACAAGGCTGAAGAAGTGCTGCGCACCGAATTCCCGCAGTTGAAGATCCAGCTGCGCGTGCCGGATGAAAAGACCAAGCGCCACGGCCAGGCCGTAGCGGCGGCCTCCCTGCCGGCTATTTCCTGACAAACGGATGGAATTTTACAGGAGGGACCCGGGCAGGGTCCCTCCTTGCCATATACGGAGCATGCGTCCCCTGGCCGGTTTTCCCGGCTGCTCAAAAAACAGAAAAGGACGTGGAGAGGATGCCTCCGTTTTTCCATTTTTTCTTCCGCAGACGGCTGTGCTTCCATGAGTTCCCAGCAAGACAACATCATCAATTGTCCGGAGTGCGGGCAGGCCATGGACATTTCCCTGCTGCCTCCTTACGCGAATGCCGTTTGTCCGAATTGCGGAGCCATGACCCGTGTCAAGACGCGCATGGGGCCTTACCGGATCACCGGGAAGCTGGGGAAGGGCGGCATGAGCGTGGTCTTCCGTGCGGAAGATTCCGTGTTGGGGCGTGAAGTGGCCCTGAAGGTATTGAATGAAACGTATGCGGGGGATGCCGTCCGCAGCGAACGATTTGAAAGGGAGGCCCAGGTCATGGCCAGGGTATCCCATGAAAACCTGGTGCAGATTTATGCCGTAGGGCATGACCAGGGACTGTTTTACATTGCCATGGAATTGGTGGAGGGCAACGGCCTGGACTCCCTGATTACGGCGGAGGAACGCGTGCCGGAAGACAAGGTGCTGTCCATAGCCCTGGACATCGTGCGCGGCCTGGACGCCGCCTGGAATGCAGGCCTCATGCACCGGGACATCAAGCCCGCCAACGTTCTCCAGGCTCCGGACGGAGAAGCCAAGATCGTGGATTTCGGCCTGTCCCTGCTGCACAGCGAGTCCGACATGGAGCGGGAAATATGGGTAACGCCCTATTACGCCGCTCCGGAAACCCTGTTGCGCGGGGAGGAAGATTTCCGTACGGACATGTACGCCCTGGGGGCTACCATGTACCATATGCTGGTGGGGTCTCCGCCCCGGGTGGATGCCTCCCAGTCGTCGGACATCCTGCTGGAAAGCAAGAAAAACCTTCCTCCGCTGGACCAGGTGGTGAACGATATTTCCCCGTTAACCTGCTTCATCGTGGACAAGCTGATGGCTTTCAACAAGGAGGACCGCTTCTCGTCCTATCCGGAACTGATGGCTGCCGTGGAACAGGCCCGGGAGGAATATTCCCGGGGCATACAGGAGTCCGGCCTGACCTGGGCGGAACGGCGTGCCGCCGATGCCAGGCGCGCCCGGCGCAGGAAGCACCGCCTGGTGTTCATTCTGTCCCTTGCCTCCCTGGCGGTTCTGGCGCTGGGGACGTGGGGCGTCGTCTCCTGGCGTAAAGCCGCAAATGCCGCTTCCGCCGCCGTTCCTCCGGTTCAGCCCCCTACGGCGGGAATGGGAACTACTGCGGAGGATGCCGCAGCCGTGGAATCCAGGCTGGAGCGGAGCATCCGCTTCGGCAATTTGTTCAACGAGGCCCAGAAATCCCTGAACCGGGGGGATCTGGTGAAGGCGGCGGCCATGTTCGGCGATCTGGCGGACCAGCCGGACTGCCCGCTTTCCACCGCCGTCTGGGCGGGAGTGAACCAGGTTTTGTGCATGTGGGCGCGCGGCCAGTTTCCGGAAGGGGTCGTGCGGCTGGAAGAGCTGGGCAAAAAGGTGCGGGACTGCAAGGACCCTGTGGAGCTGGAACGCTCCCGGGACGTCAGCAACCTGGTCATGTACCTGGGGACAAAGGACTGGAATTCCAGAATGCCCGGCCTGCGGAGCAATTCTGACCTGGCCGTGCATTATTATGCGGGAATGGCGCTCAAATGCTGGTACCTCGGCGGTATGTGGCCTGAATACGGAGCGTTCCGCGACCTCATTGCCGGGGAAACCGCTGATGACAGGGACCGGAGCGTGCGGGAGCTGGCCTCCGCGTGGCTCAGCAACCTGAAGGAATATACCGTGCAGTATGAACGCCTGATACAGGTGAAGGACATGCCGGAAAAATCGGTTGCGGAAGTGGAGGCCAAACGGTCCGCCGCAGACTTTCTCCGTGAACAGATGATGACGGGGGAGGTTCCCTCCCTGCCGCCGTCCTATGCCGCTCTGGAAGGAATTCTGGACCATCTCCGGATGCAGTACCAGAAGGCCAGGGACTGGGAGGCCGCGGAAGCCGTCCGGCTGGCCGAACTCAAGGAGAAGGAAGAACAGAAGAAGGCGCAGGAAGAGGCAGCCCGCCAGGAAGCCCTGCGCGCCGCGCAGTCCCGCAGCTATGACGACATTTGCCGTGAAGCGGCCGGCATCATGGAAAAAACGGGGGATTATGAACAGGTTTCCACCGCTTATCGCGATGCGGAGGCGATGGTCTCTTCCCCCATCGTGAAAAGCAAGCTGGCCGCCCGGCGGGAAATGACGGACCGGATGAGGCCGCTGTTCTCCCGCCTGGAGAAGATTCTGCCCGGACTGGTGGAAAAGAAGCCGTGGAAGCCGCTCGTGCTGAAAAACGGGGACAAGGTCCGCGTGACGGGCATGGAGGGGCATTTGCTCACGGTGGAGCCACTGGAAAGCAGGGAAGGGAGCGATGCCTATAAAGTCAGCTGGGATGACCTGGCATTCAATTCTCTGCATGCTCTGGCACGGGAATGCCGGCAGAAAAAGCCTGCGGAATTCACTCCTGTGGCGGATACGTACTCCAAGCCCCTCCTTATTTTCGGGAGTCTCACGCAGACCATCTCCCTCACTCAGCAGGAAAATGCCCTGCTTCAGATGGAACGGGCCTTCATTGAACAATGGAACCTGTGGATGGCCGCGCTGGACGCGGAGGAAAAGCCCGAAGGGAACAATGATGTGGAATAGAGCTGGGTGGGGAAAAACGTCCGGAAAAGTGATCGCATCCGTAGTTGACCAGGCCGTTTATGCAGTAGAATTTGCTTGATTCCGGAGCTCCGTACGGGTTCTCATAGCTGCATGAGACTGATCGGTTTTCTGACGCTGGCCTGCGTGGCCGGCTTCCTTTCTTCCTGCGGCTGTAATTGCAACCAGTATCCGGAATCTGCTCTGAAGGATTACAAGCCTACCTCTAGCAAGCAATTCCGTTAACAAATTCCCTATGTTCGAAATCCGCGAAAAGCCGGAAATGGTGGAACGGGCCATGCTCGTTTCCATCTATTTTGATCCTTCCGAGGCCGGGGAAAAGCAGGCCATGCTGGACGAGCTGGAAGACCTTGTCTCCAACCTCGGCATCGGCATAGTGGGCAAGCACCTTGTCAAGTCCCGGGATATGCACGCCAAATTTTTGTGCGGCACGGGGAAGGCCCAAGAGGTGAAACAGCTTGCCGTGGATTGCGAAGCGGACTGCGTGGTGTTTGACAACATGCTGGCGCCGTCTCAGCAGAGGGAATGGGAACGGCTGATCGACGAGTGCGTGATTGACCGTGAAGAAGTCATTCTGGATATCTTTGCCAAGCGCGCCCGTACGCGTGAAGCCACGCTCCAGGTAGAGCTGGCCCGCATGCAGTACTCCCTGCCGCGCATGGCCCGCATGTGGAGCCACCTGGACCGCCAGGGCGGCGGTTCCGGAGGCGGCAAGGGCGGCGGAGGCGCCGCCAGAGGCGAGGGGGAGAAACAGATTGAAGTGGACCGCCGCCTGGCGCGCGCCAGGATTGAGTCCATCCAGAAGGAACTGGTCATGGTTACCCGGCAGCGCGCCACGCAGCGCAAGGAGCGGGAACGGCAGGCTGTGGCCACGGCCGCGATCGTGGGGTACACCAACGCGGGCAAATCGTCCCTGCTTTCCCTGGTGTCCGGCTCGGAAGTCATGGCCAGGGACATGCTCTTCGCCACGCTGGACACCACGACGCGGAAGATAGAACTGCCCAATGGGCAGCCTTTGCTGCTGACGGATACGGTCGGCTTCATCCGCAACCTGCCCCACCGGCTGGTGGAGGCGTTCAAGTCAACGTTGGAGGAAGCCGTTCTGGCGGATTTTCTGGTGCAGGTGGTGGACGCTTCCGACCCGGAAGCCGTGCGCCATTATGAAACCACGCTGGAAGTGCTCGGGGAACTGGGCGCGGGGGACAAGCCCATGGTTGTGGTTCTGAACAAGCTGGACCTGGTGCCGGAGGAGGAGCGGGCCGCATTGACGGAGCGCCTGTCTCCCCATTTCAACGGAAGCCTGGTGTGCATGTCCGTGCGGGAAGGGCAGGGGACGGAAGACCTGCTGCGTGCCTGCGTGGAAATGCTGGAAAGCCGCGTCCGTCGCGCCCGGTTCCTGATCCCTTACACGAGGAGTGACCTGGCCGCCGCCATGCACAGCGAAGGCATGGTGATTTCCACGGAATATGTGGAAGAAGGCGCCCTGGTGGAAGCCGTTCTGCCTGTGGCGTTTTACAACAAGGTAAGCCAGTTCCTGGTGGATCCTCCCTGCGAAGGATAGAAGGAAAAAAGCTGAGAGCCGGGAACGGAATCAGTTAGAGGCAAAGAAGCGCGGAAGCACAGGAATCTTCCGCCATGTTTCCGTAAGCCTGTTTCATCAGGAAAGACGGGAATCTTCCGGTTCCGGGATGAAACCCGTACTCCCATGGAACGGAAAATTTGATACGTGATTTCCGTGCCGCGTGGACGGAGAGACTGCTATGCTTCCGATGGAATGTTTCCGGAAATCCGTTCCGTTCAATATCCCCAGGAACGCAGGCAATTCATCACGTCCGCCACCGGCAGGCCGATCACGTTGTCCGTATCTCCACGCGTGGAGGCGATGATCATGTCCCCATGTTCCTGAAAGGCATAGGCTCCGGCTTTGTCCATCACATGAACCAGTTCCATATAGCGGCGGATGTCTCCGTCAGACAATTCCCGGAAGGTGACTTCCGTCAGGACGGCGATGTCCTTCCTGCCCAGCGGAGACTGGATGGAGACTGCCGTGCATACATGATGCGTGCGTCCGGAAAGCATCCGCAGCATGGCGCGGGCGTCTTCCGCGTCGCGAGGCTTGCCCAGGGGAATGCCGTCCAGAAAAACGAGGGTATCCGCGCCGATGACGGTAGCCTGGGGATATTCCCGGAATACGGCCGCCGTTTTGGTTTCGGCATTGTACAGGCACAAATCCTGCGGCGGCATGGAGGCATCCTTCAACTCGTCCGTGTCCCGGACGACGGTGGAAAAATCCACCCCTGCCGCCGTCAGCAGGTCTTTCCGCCGCGGGGACTGGGAAGCCAGAATGATGGGGGGAAGCATGGAAGGGAATAGATAGCAAGTGGCAGGGAATCGTGCCGGATGAACAGTTCCTAGTTGCCGGATTCCCATGTCCGGCTGCCGATGCTCAGGGAACCCTTTCCCATGATCCGGTGGAAGGCTTCCGGAGAAATTTCCCGAATGGAGCGGATGATGTTCCGGGTGAATCCGGCCATGCGCTTCCGGATGGTTTCCCGGTCCTCTGCGGATTCGAACTCCATGCCTACCAAGGCGCGGCCTACGCGTTCCCCCGTGTAGGTGTAATTGAAGTAGCACAGGGAGGCGAGGTCCGCGATGCGTTCCATGAAATCCAGGAAGGCTCCGGCGCGTTCGGGAAACTCGATATGGACGAACAGGGGGTGTTCGCACAACTCCGCCTGATAGTGGATCATGCGGAAGCGCACGTCGTCGTCCTCACTGATGTCTTCGAATTCGATACCCTTCTTTTTCAGGGTGGTGCGGATGGTGTCCAGATCTTCGTCGGAAGCGGCGATGCCGAACACGGGGTACTGCGTATCTCCCTCCGTCTTGCCGTACTGCACGTCCACCAGCGTGGTGGCCGGGGGCATATGGCGCAGGTACTTGAGTACCTGGCCGCGCTTGGAGGCCATGGAAATGCGCAGATAGCGCGTCTCATGGTTGCCGATTCCCGCCTGGCGGGCAATCTGGGTGAGCTGGGTGAAATCCATGTTGGCTCCGGAAATGACGACGAAGCTCTTTTCGTCCGGCCTGACCTGTCCCTCGTTCCATTGTTTCATGAACCCTGCCAGGCTCATGGCTCCGGACGGCTCCGGGACAACGCGGGAGGATTCCCACATGGCCCGGATGGCCTGGCAGACTTCATTGTTGGTAACGGTGACGAACTCGTCGATCAAATCCCGGCACAATGGATAGGTATATTCCCCCGGAATATGCACGGCGGTGCCGTCGCAGAACACGTCCACGTAATCCAGATTCACGCGGTGCCCCTGTTCAATGGAAGTTTTCATGGAGGCCTGGTCCACCCCTTCCACACCCACCACCTTGATATCCGGCCAGAACTTCTTCAGCCAGCAGGCCACAGATGCCGCCAGGCCGCCGCCGCCGATGGCTACGTAGGCGCGGTCAAAGGGGCCTTCCCCGCTCATCACCACTTCATCCGCCAGCGTTCCCTGTCCGCCCATCGTGACCAGGTCGTCATAGGGGTGGACGAAGGTACTCCCGTGCGTTTCCGCGTATTCGTGGGCTGCATCCGCGGTCTCGTCATAGCAGTCGCCGTGAAGGATGATTTCCACATGGCTGCCGCCGTGGCGGCGCACTTCCGTCTGCTTCACTTCCGGGGTGGAGCGCGGCATGAAAATGGTGGCCCGGCAATTCAGCACGCTTGCCGCCAGGGCTACCCCCTGCGCATGGTTGCCTGCGGATGCCGCCACGATTCCCTTGTCCCTGGCTTCCCGGCTCAGGGCCGCCATGCAATTGTATGCTCCGCGCCATTTGTAGGCACGGATGGGTCCCAGGTCCTCCCGCTTGGCATATACCGGGGCCTGAATGGCCGGCAGATTCAATTTCTGGAGGGGAGTAGGTTCGCCTACGGCGTAAACCCGTTGGCGGGCTTGAAGGATTTCCTCAAAGAGGCGGTCCGAAAGTGTGCTCATGATTTGTCTTGCTGGGAGCCATTCTAGCAAGCCCAAGCGTCATTTCCAGTAAAACATGCTTCCCGTAAAATATGCCGGATTGGCAGGAGGCTTTCCGCATGCCTGAATCCGGAGCGGGAACATTTGTCCGGAGGTGCGGGACTCTGGGAAAACTCCGGAGAAGGCACAAAAAAAACCACCCGGAGGCGGTTGTTTCTGCAATTCAAGGTGGCGAAGCGGACGGGGCTCGAACCCGCGACCTCCAGCGTGACAGGCTGG
>JAJQCV010000119.1 GCA_021202525.1 Akkermansiaceae bacterium
GTGGAAAGGCATGAGGCGGTAGCAGGCTTCCTCCGTCAGGCTGGAATGGAAAGGCCCCAACTCCGGTACGGAAACGGTCTCCAGTTCCGGATGCCTCTTCAGCAGGTACAGCACGTTGCGTTCATTCTCCTCCGGGGCGTAGGTACAGGTGGTGTACAGCAGAAAACCGCCGGGAGCCAGGCATTGCAGGGCGGCCAGCAGGATGCCCCTCTGGCGCTTGGCATTCCCTCCGGTGGCGGCTGCGTGAAAACATCCGGGATTGGGGATGCCCTTGGCGAGCAGGGACTGTCCGCTGCACGGGGCGTCCGCAAGGATGAGGTCAAAACAGCTCGGAGCCTGTTCCGCCCACTGGTCCGGGCGCAGCCGCTGCGTGTACAGGTTCAGGAATCCGCAGCGCAGCAGGTTGTGCCGCAGGATGCCCAGCCGACGGGGGTGCACCTCGTTGGAGATGTGTTCCCGCGGAGCGACCCGTGCCTGTGCCAGAATGCTTTTCCCGCCCGGGGAGGCGCACATGTCCAGGCAGCGCTCCGGGCGGAAGGGCAGATGCGCCAGAGGTGCGGTTTCCCATACGGAGGAAAGGTCCAGCGGGTAATAAAATCCCTGGCCGTAATCCGGCAGGGAACCAGGTTTGGCCTCCGCTTCCCCCTCCGGCAGAACAATGACGCGGGGATGGCTCCAGGACCGGGGAATGGCATCGGCCGGAACGGGCGGAACGTAACCTTCCGGAGCCCGCGGGGTGATGACCAGGGCGCTGCGGGAGCGGTTCCCCGCCTGCATGGCCTCCAGAAAATCCTTCTTCTGGTCCGGGGAAAGTCCCAGCTTGCCGGCAAGTTTGAGTATCTGGGAGGACACGTGATCAGACCCGGAATGTTTCGCCGAAGTGGGTATTGAGAGCCAGATGGGCGGACCCCAGAATGCCGGCTTCCGTGCCGAACTGGGCGGGAAGAATTGTCAGGCTCTCCGCCAGCGGGGCGGCAAGCTGCGTTCTCATGATCTCCTGGAGCGGCTCGAACAGCAGTGTTTTGGCCTTGGCCACCCCTCCGCCGATGATGATCGCCTCCGGATTCAGGAGATAGCAGCAATTCATCAGGGCGCAGGAAAGTTTCACGGCCAGATCCCTCCATACCTGGGCGGCCACTTCGTCCCCGGCCAGCGCCGCACGCTCCAGGGCGATGGGGTTGCAGTCCACGATGGCCTTGTCAATGCCGTGGCTGGCATACAGGGTTCTGGCATCCGCCGCAATCTCCCGGTTGCCTACGTAATCTTCCAGAGAGCCGCGGTTGCCGTAATGGCCCAGCCTGCCGCGGTAGTCGATGCTGGTCTGGCCCAGTTCCCCGGCTGAACAGGTGGCTCCGCGCAGCAGGTCCCCGTTCACGATCAGCCCGCTTCCGACCCCGGTCCCCAGCGTCAGGCAGACAAGGTGCCTCATCCCTTTTCCCGCGCCCAGCTTCCATTCCGCATACGCCATGCAGTTGGCGTCGTTCTCCACATAAACCGGCAGTCCGCAGGCAGCCTGGAGCATCTCCCTGACCGGAACGTTATTCCAGCCGGGAACGTTGGTGAGCGTATAAACGGTGCCTTGGTAGAAATTGACGAATCCGGGCATCCCCATGCCGATGGCCTGCACTTCCGGGTGGTTCAGGCGCAGCATGTTCACAAACTGGGCTATGGCTTCAATCAGCTGGTCGGGGTTGCCGTACTCCTGGGTGGCGATGGAAGGCGCATGGGCGATCACTTCCGTTCCCCGGACGACGCCCAGCTTGATGGAGGTGCCCCCGAAGTCGATGCCGATGGAGGGAATGGTTGAAGCTGTCATATAATAGCAATATAGAAATTGAGCGGCGCGATGAAAAGGTTAAAACAAGTACTCGCCCGTTAAAAAACGGAAGAATCCAGCCTCCCCGGCAGGGGAAAAGGATGACTTGCTTCATAGCTGAATTTTCTTGAATGAACATTTGCGGGCATGTAGTGTCTCATAGTCTAGTCAGTTGGGCGGTGTAGCCCTCTGTTCGTCAAACATCATCAACCTCAGCCCATAGATACACTTCATATGCCTACTCCCAAGAAAACCGATAGCAAGACTGCCTCCAAGGAAGCTGCGGCTCCCAAGAAAAAGTGCTGCAGGAAGAAAAAGGACGCCGAACCGGAAAAGAATGCCAAAACCGCCGCTCCAGCCGCCGTTGCGGCCTCCCCCCCTAAAAAGGCTGTGAAAAAGGCCCCCGCCAAAAAGGCGGACCCCGCTCCCGCTTCTGCCCGGAATGAATTTACGGACGAACAGACGGAAGCCATTGCCGCCGCCAAGGCGGAACTGGCGGCCAACCCCGAATGGGAACATTTTGTCAAGATGCAGCGCCAGCATCTGCTGGACCTGCGCGACAAGTCGCTGGACAGCATGAACGGCGTGGCGCGGGACACCCTCCGCAACCATCCGGAAGGCAGTGAAGCCTCCGGCTCCGGAGAGCATCAGGCCGACGCCGGAAGCGATGCCTATGACCGCGACTTCGCCCTCAGCCTCCTTTCCAAGGAGCAGGACGGCCTGTATGAAATCGAGCAGGCCCTGGCCCGCATCGACAACGGCACATACGGCATTTGTGAAATGTCATACAAAGTCATTCCCATCCCCCGGCTGGAAGCCATTCCGTTCGCCCGGCTTACCGTGGAATGCCAGGCGCAGTGGGAAAAGGAAAAAGGGCAGAACGCCCGGTTCCGTCCCAGAGTGGCCCTCGGCTTTGCGGGAGGACAAAATGATGTAGATTTATCTGTTTCGCTTGACGATGATGAAGAATAGTGTATAAATCCTCCCCCGTAACACATTTTCATCATGCCTAGAGACATCATCATCCTCGAATGCACAGAGGCCAAAGCCGAAGGAAAGCCCACGTCCCGCTACGTCACCACGCGTAACAAGAAGAGCCTGCGTACTCCCGGCCGTCTGGAAAAGGTCAAGTACAACCCTTTCCTGAAGCGCCGCACGCTTCATCGTGAAATGCGCTAAACTGCCGGCTTAGTTATCTATCTCTTATTATTATGTCCACTGAACCCAAGACTGTAGAACGTCGTATTCGTTTCCGCACGTGCAATCGCCAGATGCCGCGCCGCCGTCTCGACATCCCGATGGACCAGGTCAATCTGCTCAACCCTGATTTCCTGTCCAAGTTCACCTCTGAAACCGGCAAAATCCTTCCCCGCCGTGTGACCGGGCTGTCCGCCAAGATGCACCGCAAGATTACCCGTGAAATCAAGCGGGCCCGCGCGATCAACCTTCTGCCGTAACAAGCCCAGGGGAAACCTCTTTCGGTAAGAAATTGTCTTTACAGGCGGGAGTTTGTCCAGTACCGGGCAAACTCCCGTTTCATTTCCAGCCACCATCCCTTTCCGTATGCAGGAACTGAAAGATACCCAGTCGGAGGCGGACACCCGCAACATCTCCATTGACCGCGTAGGCGTCAAGGGCTTGCGCTTCCCCATCCAGATACAGGACAAGCTCAACCGGATTCAATCCACCGTGGCGACGGTCTCCCTGGCCGTGGACCTGCCGGAAGAATTCAAGGGAACGCACATGAGCCGTTTTGTGGAAGCCCTGCACCAGCACGGCCCCCTCCTGGACGTGCATACGGCGCTCTCCATCCCCCGTGAACTGCTCGGGCGCCTTTCCGCCAGCCGTTCCCATGTGGAAATGGAATTCCCCTTCTTCCGGGCCAAGGCGGCTCCCGTGACGGGAAGGGAAGGCCTGATGGACTATGTAGTCCGTTTTGAAATGGAAGCGGAGGCGGGCGACAGGCTGGCGGACTTCAAGCTCACCGTCGTGGTGCCCGTAACGACCCTCTGCCCCTGTTCCAAGGCCATGAGCAGCTACGGCGCCCACAACCAGCGCGGCATCGTCACCTACTCCGTGCGCTTTGCCTCCAGGCCCGTCTGGATTGAAGACCTTATTGACCTGGTGGAATCATGCGCCAGTTGCTCCCTGTTCAGCGTGCTCAAGAGGCCGGATGAAAAATGGGTGACGGAAAAGGCATACGAAAATCCCGTCTTTGTGGAAGACCTGGTGCGCAACGTGGCGCTGAAAACGCAGAGCCACTCCGCATTCAGCTGGTACCGGGTGGAAGCGGAAAACTTTGAATCCATCCACAACCACCAGGCTTATGCCGTGATTGAACGGGATCTGCGTTCCTGAGCTCTCTTCTTAACGGATATGAACGACAACTGGTGGGCTCTGGCATCCCTCGTCCTCTCCCTTGCATTCACGGGACTGGGCTGGCGCCTGCTTGCCTCCGGGCGCAGATTCATGTACGCCCACCTGTGGATGGCGTGCCTGCTGGCCCTGCAAACGGGGGCGCTCTGCGTCAAGGCGTACCAGACGGGAATATGCCCCATCCGGGGAGCGTCGGAAGTCATCTTCTTCCTTTCCTGGACCATCAACCTGTTCTACCTCCTTCTGGGCCGCACATACCGCATGTCCGTCCTGGGCATCTTCACAGCGCCCGCCATTGCCGTGCTGACGGCCCTTTCCCTGCTGATCGGCCTGTTCGGGCCGGATGTACAGGGCGTGCATGACTTCTGGGTGACCGCCCATGTAGGGGTGGCCATGATGTCCTACGGCGCCGGAGGGCTGGCTGCCGCCGCGGGCGTGGCCTTCTGCATGCAGGACGCCTGTTTGAAAAGAAGGCAGATACCTGGCACCTGCCGTCTTCTGCCGCCCATCCGCACGCTGGAAACCAGCATGAAACGCCTTCTGCTGGTAGCCTTCGTCCTGCTTCTGGCAGGGGAATGGCTCGGCTGGCAGGGGAATTTGCCCATCCATGCGGCAAAAACCGTTATTGTCATTTTACTGACGCTGGGTTACTCCGTGCTGTTGTGGCTCATTTATCGTCGCGGCATGCCGGGCAGGGCGCTGGCCTACT
Organism: Akkermansiaceae bacterium; assembly: GCA_021202525.1. GTDB lineage: Bacteria > Verrucomicrobiota > Verrucomicrobiia > Verrucomicrobiales > Akkermansiaceae > Akkermansia. Next base: position 4,902 of record JAJQCV010000119.1, read on the forward strand.
GCTGCGTGGTCCTCTTCCTGGCGTCCATGAGTATTTTTCTGGTGAGCAGATGAGAATGGTTTGTTTAGGCTTGAATCACCGGACCGCCCCCGTGGAAATAAGGGAGCGGTTCTCCGTGCCGTCCCACAGGCTCCGGAATGCGGGAAAAAGCATCAGGGAACTGCCGGGCGTGGAACAATGCGTGGTGCTCTCCACCTGCAACCGTATGGAAATCTACTACTGGTCGGACAGCCCGGAAAATGCCAGGGAGCACATCCTTTCCCACTTCCTGGGGGACGGCCGCGGCAAGGTGGACATGGCCTCCCATTTCTACTGCCACCAGGGGGCGTCCGCCCTGGAGCACCTGTGCCGCGTTCTGAGCGGGCTGGACTCCATGGTGCTGGGAGAAACGGAAATCTTCGGCCAGGTGAAAACCGCCTATCAAATGGCGCTGGATGCCGGCGTGACCGCCGCCTGCGCCAACAAAACCTTTCAGAAAGCATTCACCATAGGCAAGCGGGTCAGGACGGACAGCCAGATTCATGCGGGGGCCACTTCCGTGGGCTCCGTGGCCGTGGAACTGGCGGAACAAATCTTCGGCGACCTGGGAGGCACCCGCGTTCTGATCCTGGGGGCGGGTGAAATGAGCCGCGTCACCGGCCGCGCCCTGCGTGCCCGCGGCGCGGAGGGCATTTACGTAGCCAACCGCTCCTTTGACCGCGCGGTGGAACTCGCCGGAATGATCGGCGGCCAGGCCATCCGGTATGATGCCTGGGGGGAATACCTCAGGGACATTGACGTGGTGGTGGCTGCTACGGCCGCCCCCCACTGCATCATCACACGGGAGACGCTCCTGCCCCTGCGGGCATCCCGCAAATACCGCTCCCTGTTCCTCATCGACATCTCCGTACCGCGCAACATCTCCCCGGACGTGGCGGACATTGACGAAGTGTACCTTTACGACATCGACACCCTGACCCAGCTTGCGGATGAAGCCAAGCTCAGCCGGGAGCTGGAAATCTCCCGGTGTGAAACCATCATCCGTGACGGCATCTCCAAATACTTTCCGGACACCGCTCTCTATGACCAGTAAAAACACCCTCATCATCGGCACTCGCGGGAGCGCCCTGGCCCTGGCCCAGGCGGACATGGTCCGCGCCGCCCTGTCTGCGCTCCATCCGGGACTGGACATACGCCGGGAAATCATCCGCACCACCGGAGACCGCCGTACGGACGTGCCGCTGGCGGATGTGGCCAGGGTCTCCGGCATCGTGGACAAGGGAATCTTCATCAAGGAACTGGAAACGGCCCTGCTGGAAGGCCGCATAGACGTGGCCGTCCACAGCCTCAAGGACGTGCCGAGCGAGCTTGCTCCGGAATTCTCCCTGCCTGCGGTTCTTCCCCGCGCTGCGGCGGAAGACGTGCTCATCACGAAGGAGCCGGACTGGAACGGCCGCGGAACTCTTGCCACCGGAAGCGTCCGCCGCCGCCTCATGGCGCGTACGTATTGGGGAAGGCAGCTTCGGTTTGAAGACCTGCGGGGCAATGTACCCACTCGTCTTGAGAAGCTCGTGGAGCATCCGGAATGGGATGCCGTGATCCTGGCAAAAGCCGGGCTGGAACGCCTCGGCCTCTACGCGCCGGAAACGGTGGTGCAGAGCAGGAAACTCTACATGCGTCCCCTTCCCGTGGAAGCCTTCATTCCCGCCGTGGGGCAGGGAATCGTCGGCATGGAATGCCGTGCTTCCGACCGGAAAACGAAGGAACTGCTGGCCGGAATCAACGATGCGGAAACCTGCGCCTGTGGCGTGGCGGAACGCACCTTCCTGGTGCGCCTGGGAGCCAGTTGCTCCACCCCCGTGGGCGTGCACGTCTGCCTGGAAGGGGATGAACTGGTTCTGCGCGCGGCATATTACGTGCCGGGAAGGGAAGAGCCCTTCGCCGTCGTTGTCCGCGGGGACCGGAACGCTCCGGAGGCCTTGGGAATTCTGGCCTTTGAAAAACTGGGCCTGAACTGACGGCGGAAACTTTTCCTCTTCATCCGGGAGCCGGCGGGACGAAAAAAGGTTCCGGAGTTCATCCGGAACCTGAATCAGGCAGTAAGTACACCAGGATTAATGTTTTTCCTTGTGACTTTCCTTGGAGCTTGAGCTTCGCTTGTCGCTCATAAACTGCCCTGTTGAAGCATCACGCTTGACGTGCTGCCCGGTCTTGTGGGTAGTGGACCCGGAACGCTTCTTAGAGCTGCCCCTGCGATCGTCTCCCATATGGGAACTTGTTGCCATTGATATTCACCTCCTTTCCATTTTCTTCACCTGTTGATAAACGAGAGAAGAAAGCCGTCCTTCCATAGGCTGGTGCATACAGCGTACAGGCCTGCGATTCATGCCTGCCATAACAATAAGCGAGCATTCATGAGGAAGCATGCTGTAAAAGGTAATCCTTCAGGGCGCCGGCTTCGTTATGCTCCGTATCCCTTGCTGCGTACAGGAGCGTCACCTTCCCCTTGCGGGCCAGTTGGCGGAGATGTGAAACAGCCTCCTTATTACGGTCCAGTTCTTCAAAATACTTCTTCCGGAAACTGTCCCATTTGGCCGGATCATGGGCGAACCATCGGCGCAATTCCGTGGAAGGGGCGGCTTCTTTCACCCATTCGTTCCAGGAAGCCTTCTCCTTGGAAATGCCTCGGGGCCAGATCCGGTCCACCAGAACGCGGTCTCCGTCTTCCGCCTCCTGCGGGTCGTAAATGCGTTTGATTGAAATGTTCATGTTGGGGAAAAAGATATCTGTTAACGGCAATAGAGCATGCGGAATATCTTTTTGTTGAGTCCGTGCGGGACATGCCGTGCCGCATGCACCGGGGTGATGCCGGGAATCGGAAGGCCTGTTGCTCCGGGTTTCCGGCCGGGAAAGGAGGCCGTCCGGAAAGGGGCGGAAGAATGGGAAACAACGGGTGCCTGAACCTGTTAAATCAAAAATCCATCATCTCTCCGGTTTTGCCGCTCCGGACCGGATGTTTATTGCCGGCTTCAAGGATATGATCCATGACAGTATTCCCGTTGCCGGTGAAGTTTTTTCTGGAAAAATACCGTTTTCATGGATACCCTGTCACGCAATCCGTACAGAGCTCGCCTTATCTTCATGTGCCGGACGACAGACGGCAATGGCCGTCTTCCGGGCCGGGGAATTTTCCTGTGAAACAGCCGCCGTCGGGAAAAAAGAAAAGGGAGAAGCTGGGCAAACTATTGCTCCTTCCATGAATCGTCGGGAACCGCGCCGCGGGCCTGAAGCGTCTGGATCACCATATCGACTTCATTCCTGCGCTGGCCGTGTTCCTGCCTCATGGCGGCATCCTCCACTCGGTAATATTTCCAGAATCTCATCTGCTTCTCCATCAGGCCTTTCACTGCAAGGGCCATGGACAGGGCCTTGTCCGGGGAATGGAGGGCGGTGGAAACGCACCAGGCATACAGGGCATTGGCATAAGTCGTGGTCCAGGCATACATGCGGTCGTCAAACCGTGAAAAGGACACATAGGGGCGCAGCAGCCTTTCCGCTTCCCTGTAGCGCCCCTGGTGCATGTAAAGCAGCCCCTTGGCCGCCATCAGGGCATGATTGCCCGGACTGAGCACTTCCGCCCGCTCTTCCTGCCGCTCCAGCTGGCGGAGCCGTTCGGGACCGGGAGCCGGCGAACTCCCTGCGGCATGCAGGATATTGCGCCGCACAAGGTCCGGGTCGTAGCTGGCGGCGGCCGCCTGTTCCAGCATGGGCATGCCATCGGGAGAGGATGCGGGAACCGCCTGCCAGGATGCTTTCCAGGTCGGGAAGGCCAGGCAGGCATACCACACGGACAGCGCCGCCAGTAGAAGGGCTCCTGCTCCCAGAACCAGGCGTCCTCCTGTTCGTGAAGCCTTTATTCTGGAAAAGGACGCGGAGCAGGAAAGGCCGCAGCACAGGGCGGCGGCGCCCGCAAGCGCCGGATTGTGCCAGATGAACTCTCCGTAGGCGTGGGCGGCGGCAATGCACAGAACGCAGAAGGCCGCCGGCCCCAGGGGATTGACCTGCGGATGTTCGGCCGCCAGCCGGAGTACGCTCCGGAAGCCCAGGAAAATGAACAGGAGCAGCAGGGCAAGCATCATGGCGAGTCCGCCGTATCCGTAATCGCAGGCGGCCTGTGCATACTCATGGTGCGCGAAATTGGGAACATAGGGGAATGGGAAAAACTCCACGGCCAGATTGGTAAACATCCGGCTGCCGTGGCCGAAAAACGGAGCCTGGTCCGCCAGGGCCCACGCCAGTTTGGAAAGGTCAATCCGGTTGCCGAACGTGAAAACATCCAGGATGGACCCCAGACTGCCCGCTCCGCTCGTCAGGTCCAGCACGGCGTATGCTGTGCTGAAAAAAAGCATCAGGAAAAACAGGACGGCGGCCGTATAAAACTTCCTGTTATTGCGGAAAACGCTTGAAGTATAGATAAAAAAGCAGAGCGTCACGCCAATCAGGGCATTCGGAAAAGCGGCACGGGACCCGCATGTGAAGGAAGCAGCCACAAGCAGAAGCCCCGCGAACAGATGGATTCCCCATTTTTTAAGGCTGGCCATGCTCCAGGCGCACAGGAAAAAACCGGTAATGGACAGGAAATGCGCGGAAAAATTCTTGTATCCGAACAAGCCGGTTCCATTCGTTTCCGTCCCGAACAGGGAATAATCCGGCCTGAACCAGGAAGCGTCTGTCCCCGTCATGTTCTGGTAGGCCCAGAGTGCGGCATTCAGCAGGCCAAGCACTGCCGCCAGCGTCGGGAGGGTGCTTTTGTTCCCGTTGCCGGCTCCGGCACAGGCGCCTGCCATGAACATTACCAGCGCGGTCACAATCAGGGAAAGGTCCGCCATGCTCTCGTAAAACCAGGGGGAAAACCAGGCCCTCAGGAAAAAATAGCCTCCCCCCAGTCCTACAGCCAGCCATCCGGCAAGGCCGGGGGTAGGGACTTTGTAGCCCCGGAAAAGGCAAAAGCAGAACACCAGCAGCGCAGCCGTCAGAAAACACGACGGAATGAACAGGGTATGCCATTCCCCGCCTGCCGCAGTGGTGGCCAGGGCGGCGTAAAACAGGGCCAGCAGTGCCGTCAGCGTCCTGCCGGCGGCGGTTTCTGCAATGCGCGGAGCGGAAGGTTTGCTGGACGTTGGTTCTGGCATGGGCGGAGAGGGAAAAAGGCGTCGGCACTATAACCGCGGTGAGAGTGCTTGCCAAGAGTAAGCTTTTCGTGTGCACCTGGAACGTTTCCATACCAGATCGTCCGGGGAAGAAAAAATTGCTTTCTCCGTTTTTGTCTTGCTCCCCTTTCCATTGGTTCATGTAACGAAACTGCACATTCTTTCACATGACGGGAGGATTTTCCTCCCGTAAATGCGTTTGTGCAACCTGGCGGAACAGGCTATTTCGCCGCACTGTGCGGTGATGGCGGACAATGGAGCCGGGACTGGACGCGGACACCTGTATTATAAAGCATGCCGCCCGCCGGATGCGTCTCCGGCGGTCCGGATATCGGGCCTCTTCCTGTTCCGTGGGGCGGCATGCACCGGATGTACTTCTTGTACGGGCGGTTGATGAAGGATGGCGGCCCGCTTCTCCAAATTCAAGGCCGTATGCCGCGGGGTGTGCCGTAGCGTCTGCGGACGCCTCGCCGGGCCGGATAAATAATCTTTTTACTTCGTCATGCCTGCATGCCGAATTTCCGTCTGATCTCCGGAATGGAATAATTGACCAGAGTCGGCTTGCCCGCCGGGGTGCAGTACGGAACTTCGCAGGCAAGCAGATCCTTCAGGATGGCCGGAGCGCGGTGGGGGGAAATGCGTTCCTTCCAGGCGGACTTCCTGGCAATCTCCGCAATGAACGTTTCATAGGCCATGCGCTTGGCGTTGCGGCTGAACTCGGACTGGGTGAGGCGGTCCACCAGCTCCAGCAGGAACGCCTTGGCGTTGTCCAGTTCCAGCAGGGCCGGGATGGACTCTATCCTGATGGTATTTTGGCCGAAGGGCGTGACCGTCAGCCCGGCCTGGTCAAAATGGGGCGCAAACTGCTGGATAACGGCAAAATCCCGGGGGTCCAGGTCCAGCATCACCGGATCAAGCAGGTGCTGGGAAGGCATGGGGGCTTGCCTGTGCGCCCGCAGCCGTTCAAAAATGATGCGCTCCCGCGCGGCCTTGGGATGCATCAGCACCAGGCCCTCCGGCGTCTCGAACAGGGCGAACTGCTGGTGCAGAGTCCCCAGATACTTGAAATCTGCGGAAAGGTCCTTTTCCGCCCTCCCTTCCGTGCCTAGCGCGGCATCCGGCCGGGAACACGCCTTGTCCTGAAAATCCAGCCGCCCCTGGGTAGCCGGCACCTGTCTCAGGGGAATGGGCCGGACGGGAGGAATCGGAGATGTTCCCGATGTACCCTGGGGGCGTTCCGCAGGAGAGGGGAATACCGGAATTTTAGACGTAGAGCCAACTGCGGGAGAAGAGGGAGGGGGCGTTTCCGCAGTTCCGCTTCCGGCGGCAGCGGGCGTAGGGGATGGGCCGGAAGGCTGTTTGTCCGGCGCCGGAGCGGCCGGGCGGGTTTCCTGCCGGGCATGGCGCTGAAGGGTATTGGCAATTGCCTCCACAATGGTATTCACCACATCGGCGGCACGCCGGAACCGCACCTCCTTCTTGGCAGGGTGGACGTTCACGTCCACCAGGGCAGGCTCTACCTCCATGTACAGGAACAGGGACGGATGCAATCCCGTGGGGAAGCCCCCGTAACCGTCCCGGATGGCCCGGTTGATCAGCTGGTCTTCCACCGGGCGGGTGTTCATGAACACATACTGGCCTTTTCTGGTGCGCCTGGCCTCGGAAAGCGGAAGCAGGTAGCCGCTGACGGAAATTCCGGGGCCGGTAGTGGCCTCTATCGGAATCAGGGCCGCCGCCGTGGAGGGGTCCGTCAGGGCGGAAATGCGCACCCGCAGGTCCGTGGTGGCCGGAAGATCGAACACCAGCTGGTCGTCCCTCCTGTAGGTAAAGCGCACCTGGGGAAATGCGAGGGCATGGAGGCGTATCTGGTGTTCAACGTGGGAAGCCTCCGTTTCCGCGGACTTCAGGAACTTGCGGCGTGCCGGAGTATTGTAAAACAGGTCGGCCACTTCGATGGCGGTGCCGGGGGACACCCCGGAGCTCCGGGGCTCGTGCTCCAATCCGCCGTCAATCCGTACTTCCCAGCCTTCCAGGGCCTGCTGCTGCCTGGTGCAGAGCTTGAAGCGGGAAACGCTGGCGATGCTGGGGATGGCCTCCCCGCGGAAACCCAGATGGGTGATTTCAAACAACTCCTCCAGGGAGGAAAGCTTGCTCGTGGCGTGGCGCTTGGCGCAGAGGCTGGCGTCTTCACGGCTCATGCCGCATCCGTCGTCCGTCACCCTGATCAGGCCCACGCCACCGCGGCGGATCTCCACCCGCACGGATTTGGCCCCGGCGTCCAGGCTGTTCTCCACCAGCTCTTTGACGACGGAGGCCGGCCGTTCCACGACTTCGCCCGCCGCCACCTGGCTGGCAAGAGTGGGAGATATGACGTGGATGGTCGGCATGGGTGGAATAAAGTGAAATGTTGATGATGAAAAAACTTAGCCGCCGGCAACGATGGAGACCACTTCAACCCTATCCCCCGGAGAAACCGTAACCCGGGAAAAATCCCGGGGCAGGAGTGCGGAACCGTTGTATTCCACCACCACCGGATTTCCCTTCATGTTCAGGAGTTCCAGAAGCCGGATGACGGAACAGGGTTCCGCCAGAAAATAGGGGGCGCCGTTCAGGATAATGCTGTCTTGGGCGGTCATCGCGTTCACACTATAGCACAACGGGCCGGAAAAGCCAGAAACATACCTTGCGGATGGCGCAAAAAGTTTCTGTTCAAGGAATAAGGTAAAAAGAAAACTGGCATCGCGTACGGGACTCGAACCCGTGTTGCCCGCGTGAAAGGCGGGAGTCCTAGACCGCTAGACGAACGCGACTTGAACCGGTTTTTGCGGCATCTTGGAGGCGGGAGCGGGAATCGAACCCGCGAATGACGATTTTGCAGACCGTTGCCTTACCACTTGGCTACCCCGCCGCTGATGCTGTGCGCGGATACTAGGAGAAAGGCCCTCCGGTGTCAATCTTGTTTTTGGAAAAGATGCCTTGTTTTTTAGCGGAAAGTTCATGAAAAAAATCTTCATTTTTCCATGGGCGGATTTTTTGATTCTAGGAGGCCGTCCGCGTTGATGGTGAAGTCAAGGGGCATTGTGCTGCTCTTCCGGTCCTGTTTATACTGGATTTTAAGCCGGATGCGGTCATAGGACCTGGGAAAGGAGCACGTGTACGGATTGAAGGTCGGCGGTCCCGACCGGAAAAGGGACGGCTCTATCGTTACTGGAATTTTTTGATTCTGTTGGTCGAAAAACTCCATGCCGGCATAAGGAAAATTGACGGGATGATTGAGCCCTATCGTCCAGGTGTTCTCTTTTTTGGATTTATGGAAACGAATATCTACGGAAGGAAG
>JAJQCV010000041.1 GCA_021202525.1 Akkermansiaceae bacterium
AAAATTGACTGTATGATTGAGCACTATCGTCCAGGTGGTATCTTTTTTGGATTTATGGAAACTAATATCTTCTGAATGAAGAGTCTCCGGATTTGCTATATCGTTGCCCGTCTCTGCAAAAGGAGGGATGTAAAGCGGTATGGAATAGGACGCCCCCTGCTGGAGGATTATTTCCTGGACGGGCAGGGCGTCCAGCCGCGCGCATGCCAGTATTGCGTTCCCTTTGATGTGCAGCCTGCCGTCTTTGGGGAAAAATTGATCCTGCAGAAGAAGATTAAGCGTGAATGTACCATTTCCGGTGTGCAGTTCGTAGCAGCACTTCCCCAGGCTCAGGAAAGTGTTTTTCAGGAGCCTTCCTCTGGAATCCATGATCTCGATCCCTTTGACCTTCCTGTCTGGTGAGGGGATGATGGCCCTGTTGTCCGTATAACTGATGTTGAAGGAGAATATGCGGCTTTCCGGTATGAAATTGAAAACCGTCAATGCAATGGCTTTTCCCTGAAAAGGCTTTTCCGGTTCTCCCTGGGCAAGGGCAGAAGTGAAAAAAATAAAAAATAAGGAAAGGTACTTCATGAATAAGCCGCCGGAGAGTGAAATTGGTGTCTTGAGTTCTTCTCTGCCGCAAAAAGAAAACCGCTCATTGGGAAGAACTCCCGTTTGTTTCCTGGGGCATGGCCCCTTTCAGGGAAACGGAGGTGGCCCGTGCATCCGGCAGGGAATCGGATGATAAATGCATGTCCGCCGTATAATCTTCCGTGCCGGCGGGGTTCAGGTAATGTGGGAAATTAATGCTCGGGCAGGAAAGAGCCTTTCCGGTGCTGTCGGTAGCCATGAATGCATCGGAGGCTAGGGGAACGAGCGGAACATGCCCCGCTTGAGGCGTGATCCGGAAGAAAAAGGAAATGCCCGGACATTTTTTCCCTGGGAAAGGGACATTCGCGTGAAAAGGGCCTCCCATGGACCTGTCTCCGGTTGCTCCTGTGCCGCGGGCAGGAATGCCGGGAACAGGAGAGCCGCGCGGCAAAAGTGCCATCCGCTTTTCATGTCGGAAATCAACGGTTGGAGAGCAATTCTTTCATGTCCGGCAGGCGGAAATGCAGAGGGGGAAGTTCCGTGCCGTAAGCGGTCGACTTCTCTTTCCGCAGGGTTTCCGCTCTTTCTTCCAGAGTGCGTGCGGCGTTGAGAATCTTGCGCACTTCCTGGCGTCCGCGGCCTATCTTGGAAGCGGCGCGTACAGGGTCGGGCGTCAGTTCGGGGCCTCCCTTGAGGTATTTTTCAAAATACTGCTGGTAGTGTTCCGCCAGCTCTCTTCCGCGGGCAAACAGTTTCCTGTCTTCATCCACAAAGGCGACCAGGTCCGGATCCACGTCCCTGGTGCTCAGGTCTGCAAGGTCTTCGTCCCGGTCCTTCAGAATCTTGGCCGCCTGCCGGCTGCTTTCCTCCAGGCCCGGAAGAGTCGGATTCTTTTTCAGCTTGAGGAGCCGTTCCGCCAGTGCGTCGCTTTTTTCGGAATATTCCGCATTGATGTCGGCCACCTTTTTACAGTAGGAGACGGAGGGGTCGCCGCAGGAAAACATCAGGAATGCCGCCAGCAGGGGAACGAGGCGGCGCATGCAGGTCAGGAGAGTCATGGTTCTCTTTTAGCATTTCCTCAAACGGAAGCAAGAAGCTTTCATGAAAATGAACGGACCGGATCAATTGGCGGAAGGAACTGACGAACAGCGGATTCGCTTCATGGCCGCTCTTTCTCCCCCGGGAGCGGGAGTTCCACCACGCCGCAGCTGGAGCCGGGAACCAGCAGAATTTCCACTTCCAGGGGCAGTGTGGTGTCTGCCAGGAATCCCTCCGGAATGGAAATGCCGATGGGCTTGGAACTTTGCCCGGGGGCGACTTTCTGCGGGGCGAAAATGTCCAGCACGACACGCCCGTTCTGAAGCACGTTGAGCTTGCTGAAAGAGAAGGACTGCTCCTTGCACGTATTGTGCAGGGTCACGCCTTGGAGCGCTGCAGGGGCAAAGGGGCCGGGAACCGTGAATCTCAGGATGGTGGAACTCCCCGCTTCCACGGGAAGGGGAAGCCAGCAAGCGGCAATGGCCGACTGGAGGTTCAGGCTGGATGTCAGGTAGCCGGAGCCATTGAGCCGTTCCATCATCAGGCGGGAGAGTTCCGTGGAAACGGGCATTCCCCAGCCCTGGGAATACATCAGGGAAAGCAGGTATGCGGCTTCCTGGTCCCTGTATTGGAGCGCCATCCTCAAAAAGCGGGCGGCCTGGGCGTAATCCCTTCTGGCCAGGGAGGGCTGCTGGGGCAGTCCGGGAAAGTAGGACGGAATGTCCATGAGCATGACGCCCAGATCCTTCATGGCCTCATAACAGCCTCCCGTGGCGGCCCGGTAAAGCCATTCCACGCCGTTTTCCGGCCTGGGGCCTCCGGGAAAGTCCGGCGTCATCAGCGCCTTGGCCAGCGCATATTGGGCGACGGGGTAGCCTTCCCTGGACAATTGTTCCACCGCCGCCATGTTGTCCGCCGTCACCTTCAGGCGTTCCGCGGTTTTGCTGCGGCCGGATGCCGGGGAGGAAACCAGGCGCATCAGCTCCCGGTAGGCGGGGTCCTCCCGCAGGGACTCGTCCTGAATGGCCGGGGCCGCAATGATGCGGATTTTGGGGAAAGCCTCTTCCGTCCGGGCCGGGTCTCCCTTCAAACAGGCCATCTGTACGGGAACCGGCTGCTGGGCGGCCGTTTCAAAGGCATACGTGTACGTCTGGTCCGTGTACAGCAGGGGGAGGGCCGGGAAGAAAAACGTGGTGGTGGACTGGCCGGGAACCGTGAATGAGGGAATGGGGTTGAGGGAGCGGTCCACCAGGGCGCCGTTGGAATCCCGGATGGTCAGGTAGATGTCCTCCCTGCCGTCCGGGGAAGAGGAAATCTGAAGGTAAATGCAGGAAATGCGCAGCTCTTCCGGCAGGGGGGAAGGCAGGCTGGAGCTGCTGAGCATGCTGTCGTCCAGCCGGAGCTGGAACCGGGGTGTTTTCCGCTCTTCCAGGGAGGCGTCTTCCGCGATTCTCAGTTCCGGAATGCGGATGGAGGCCAGGTCCCGCGGAGGGATGGCCGGGAGTTTTTCCAGCCCGTTGGCGGCGGGCTGCTGGATGGCGTCCTTGATCGTGTTGATCGTCGTGCCCATGGGGGCCTGTTTCAGGTAATCCATCAGGTAGAACGCCGCGGCGCCCGCCAGCAGCGTGCATGCGCTGCCCACCAGCAGGTACATCAGCTGGCGGTTGCGCCTGATGGTGCGGGCGGAAAGCTTGCGGGTGGCGGAGGGGGTGCCCGTGGTCCTTCCGGAAAGAGTTTTTTTACCTGAACTTTTTGTGGCGTCCAAATGGTGCGCCGGCCGGGCGCTGCTGATCTCCGCGCGGGTCAGCTGGATGGTGGCGGAGGATTCCTCCCCGGAAATGGAGCAAATGTCGTTGATCCACTCCCGGGCGTCCTGGTAGCGGCAGTTGATCTGCGGGGCCAGCGCCTTGTCCAAAGAAAGCAGGAACTGCCGGGAATACAGGCGCATCAGCTGCGGATTGCTGTGCAGGGGCGGCATCGCGTCTTCCGCCAGCCGCACTTCCGCCCGTTCCGGAGGATGTCCGGTGAGCAGGGCGTAAAAGGTGGCCCCCACGGAATAAAGGTCGCTCCAGGGGCCTATGTTCGTCTTGCCCAGGGCCTGTTCCGGGGAGGAGTACCCCTGGGTGGTCAGGACGGTGGCGGTGTGCAGCTTCAGGGCATGCCGCGCCGCGCCGAAGTCGATGAGAACGGGCGTTCCCTCTTCCGTTAGCAGGATATTGCCGGGCTTGATGTCCCGGTGGTAAATGTGGCTGGCGTGCAGGTATTCCAGAATGCGGAGCATGCGGGTGAGCAGGCCCTTCAGTTCGTCCTCCGTATAGCGGTGGCCGGTGGTGTGGAGCTTTTCCCCCAGATAATCCAGGGACAGGCCCGTGATATGCTCCATGGCGAAGTAGGCCGTGCCGTTGGCCTCGAACACGGACAGGATTCTGACGATGCCCGGGTGGTTCAGTTCCGCCAGGGTCTGTGCTTCGCTCAAAAAGCTCTTCAGGGCCCAGGTGTAATTCTCCAGGTCGTGTTCGTTGTTGGGCCTGATATGGCCGGTCAGCGGGTCGCGGTAGGAGCAGCTTGCGGGGAAATTCTCCTTGATCACCACGTTCCTGTTCAGGAACAGGTCTTTGGCCAGATAGGTAATGCCGAAGCCGCCGCTGCCCAGGACGCTGAGAACTTCATACTGTTCCAGCCGCGTGCCGGGAGCCAGCTCCCGCTGATAGACGAAAAACGCGCCCTTCTCTTCCGCATGGGGAAGCGGGGGCCTGCCGGGCAGAATTTCTTCCAGGCCTGTCGCCGGAGGGGGAGGCGGGGCTTGCCCTGTCGTCCCGGGCGCGGCGTCTGTCTGGCCTTCTTTTGCTGGCATGGGGAAAATTTCGGAAACGGAAACTGCGGACATTTTCCTATGCCGCTCCCGGCAAGTCAAGGTGAATGCCTGTTCCGCCCCCGGAAGGCCGGAGTGGAATTCAGGACTTGTGACGCTTGACGAATTCCCGCGCCGCCTTCAGGTAGGCCTCCGCCGCCGGGCCGGATGGATCGTGTTCGAAAATGGTATGGCCGAAGCTGGGCGCTTCGCCGAGTCTGATGGAACGGGGAATGACCGTCTTGTACAGCATCTTGGGGAGGTGCTGCCCCACCTGCTCGATCACCTGCCGGGAAAGATTGGTGCGGCCGTCGTACATGGTCATCAGGACGCCTTCATGCTTGATGTGGGGATTGGCTCCGCTGGCGCAAATCTGCGCGGTCACATGCAGAATCTTGGCAAGGCCTTCCAGCCCGAACCATTCGCACTGGAGGGGGGTGAGCACTTCGTCGCAGGCGGCCAGGGCGGAAGTCATCAGCACGCCCAGGGAGGGGGGCGTATCCATGATGCAGTAATCGTAGGAACCGGATTTGCGCAGCGGGGCGAGCGTCTCCCGGAGCCTGGTCAGATGGTCGCCGGCCCGCGCCAGCTCTATCTCCACACCGGCCAGGTCCATGGTGGAGGGAATAATGTCCAGCCGTTTTCTGCCGGAAGGCCGGATGCACTGTTCCGCAGGAATCTGGTTGAGCAGGGCGGGGTACAGGCTGGCCGTCTCCCGGGTGTCGATGCCCAGACCGCTGGTGGCGTTGGCCTGCGGGTCCAGGTCAATGACGAGAATTTTCTTTTTCAGCTGGGCCAGGGCGGCGGCCAGGTTGATAGCCGTGGTGGTCTTTCCCACTCCCCCCTTTCTGGTTGGCGATGGCGATGATTTTCATGAGGAAAGCGGTGCAGCGACACGGTAGCACAATGCGCCCCCCTTTCAAACATTTTCCTGAATGGGAGAACCCGGAAAGCCGCGGTCCGGGCGAGAGCCGTGCCGCGATGGTGCGGCCCCGCCGGGAGAAAAGCCCTTCTTCGTCAGGGAGCCGGAGAAGCGGGCGCACGTTCCGAGGAAAGAACGAGGCGGAACCCCAGGGCATCGTCCCGTGTGTTTTCCGGCAGCGGAGTGCGGATGCTGGTGGTGAGCTGCTTGGGACGGAAGGACAGGTAGCTGCCGCCGCGGGCTACTCCGTGACTGCGTATGGGAAGGCTTTCCGGACCTCCGTAATTGTCGTCCACCCACTCCATCACGTTGCCTTCCAGGTCGTACAGGCCCAGGCGGTTGGGGGGGAATGACCTGACGGGAGCGGTATAGGGTTGCCCGTCCTCGTAATCCACAATCACGCGGGAGGAGGGAAGGTAAATCAGGGCGGACTGGTCAGCAAAATTGCCCGTTCCGTTCGGCGGGGGCCAGGAAGTCCCCCACGGGAACACCTCCTTGGAATGGTCATGCGGCAGCGTTTTTTCATAGGGGGAGGTTCCCTTTTCCTCCCCAAGCTGCATCCAGGCGCTCCATTCCGCGTCTTTGGGCAGGCGGTAGGAATCATGCTGGTCAATCAGCCCCTGGGCGCGCTCTCTGTTGGTGAGCCATCTGGCAAAGGCCTGCGCGTCCTGCCTGCTCACATTCACCACCGGATGGTCGTCTTCCTGGGGGAATCCCGGCTTGGCCGGGGCTTTGAGGCCCGTGGCTTTCAGGAACTGCTGGAAATCCTTGACGCGCACTTCATGGGCCATCGCCAGTGTATTGCTCCCCGCAGGTACCAGGTCCATCCCCAGGCTGTTGGTCCAGGGGGAGCCGAACACCACGGACTTGTCCGGTTCAAGCTGGAGAGAAAGGTACAGGTCCTGCGGATCAAGCCCCCTGCGCCGCATCGTGGCGTGCCCCGGCAGCTTGATCTCAATCACGTAAGGCACCTGGTTGACATACTCCTCAATGGGCGTCCTGCCGATGAGCCTGTTGTTGAAAAACACGCTGGCTCCCGGCGGGTTGGTCGTAACGGTGATGGGAACCTGGAAGACGCGGGTGACGTTCAGGACGTACGAGCTCCGTCCGTCCGTCCGTTCGGAACCCTGCGGGCCCGGATCCGCATTGATGGAAAACTCCTTGCCCAGCAGGCCCTCCCGTTCGCACTTCTTGTTCAGCCACGCTAGGTATGCCGTAATGCCGTCCTGGGTCAGCAGGGCCAGGTCCTTTTCCGGATGGCCCGGCTGCACCTGCTGCCGCTGCATTTGAAAATTGCCCTGCTGCTTGTCCTCTTTCAGGAACTTGTTGAACAGGGCGGCCGTCAGAGGCGTCTCCGCTACATGGCGCGTCTCCGCCGGAAGATAGGTAACGCCCTCCGTATCCTTCCAGGACTGCCCGTCCGTGGGCGGATGGTACTCTTTCAGGACTCCTCCCAGCGCCAGCGTGGAGCCTCCTGCAACAGTCCCCGTCTCCTCCTTGTCCGCAAACCCCGACTTCTTGATGGTGTACACGACGGTGGTGCCGGCAGGCAATTCGATGGGGCCGTAAGGCGTTTCATCCAGATAATTCCCGTCGGCGTCATAGACGGACGCCCCCGCCGGAGAACTGGTGACCAGCACGTACCCGTTCCGGGACTCTTCCTCCGGCGCGGACTGGTGGGAATGCGCTTCCGCCGGGATGTCCGGCTCCTGTGCATGCTGCTGTTCGTTGAGCCAGAGGACTCCCCAGTACGCCGTCAGGCCGCCGGCAATGGCGGCCCCCAGAAGCTGGAAGGTGCGTCTGAACTTGCGGCGGTTTTTCTTCTGAAGCCGGAAGCGGGACGGAACTTCATACCCTCTCAGCGCGTCTATCTTTTCCGCCAGCTCCTCCGCGGAATCGATCGTGCACTCCTCCACGCGCGGTTCCGCGGCCTGGCAGATAATGGTATTGAACGCCTGCCACTTCTTCTGCACGGTGCCTGCCGGCAATTCATCCGGCAGTTCGGGAAAATCCATGCGGTCCTTCCCGGTGCTGATCTCATACAGCACTTTGGCCAGGGCATAAACATCCGCCCTGCGGGTCCCGGGACCGTCCGGAGGAATGAACCCCTCCGTGCCGACAAAACTGCGCTGGTCCAGATGGGCCACCAGGCCGATATCCGCCAGCTTGGGCCGCCCGTTCACGAAAATGACGTTGGCGGGCTTGATGTCCCGGTGCGTCAGGTTCTTGCTGTGCAGGTACAGCAGCGCGTGGGCAAGCTGGCTGCCCACCTCCAGGCAGTAATCCAGGGGAAGGGGCTTGTTGCCGGAAAACTTCTTGTCCGTCTGGAGCGTGCGGGGAATATACTCGTCCGGGTTGATATGGACTCCCGTGCGGGCGTCGTCGCCCAGCTCCATCACGTAATAATAAAAGGGGGAGCCTTCGTCGTGGCGGCCCACATGCAGGATGTGCACCAGGCCCGGATGGTTGCGGGCGATGGGCTCGTATTGAAGAATGCCTTCAAACTCCCGGTTGAAGGTCCGTTCGTCCTCAAAATCCTCCCTCCAGACGATTTTGACGGCCCTCCACGCGCCCGTCAGGGCTTTTGCCAGCCAAACCTCTCCATACGCTCCGCTGCCGATCTGGCGAACCACTTCATGGTCCGGAATGGAAGGGGTGGGACGCACCACCCGTTTCACGGGCAGTGTCGGCAGGTTGCCGCCGGGCACGGGTGATGCGTCCGAAGTCATGAGCGGGCCGGGAAATCAGGAAATGACGCCCAGGTTCTTGCCCACCTTGCAGAAGGCTTCAATCGCCTTGTCCAGCTGTTCGCGGGTGTGGGCGGCGGAAATCTGGGTGCGGATGCGTGCCTGCCCCTTGGGCACCACGGGGTAGAAGAACCCCACGGCATACACGCCTTCGTTCAGGAGCTGTGCGGAAAACTGCTGGGACAGGACGGCATCCCCCAGCATCACCGGGGAAATCGGGTGGTCCTTGCCGCCGATGGTGAAGCCGGCGCCGGTCATCGCGTCGCGGAAATATTTGGTATTGGCTTCCACGCGGTCGCGCGCTTCCGTGGAACCTTCCAGAAGGTCCAGCACCTTGATGGACGCGGCCACGATCGCCGGGGCCACGCTGTTGGAAAACAGGTAGGGGCGCGCCTTCTGGCGCAGGACGTCCACCACTTCCTTCGGGCCGGAAACGTAGCCGCCGGACGCGCCGCCCAGGGCCTTGCCGAGTGTCCCCGTCGTGATGTCTATTTTGCCGAACAGGCCGCGGTATTCATGCGTGCCGCGTCCCCTCCTGCCCAGGAAGCCCGTGGCGTGGCAGTCATCGAAATGGACGATGGCGTTGTACTTGGCCGCCAGTTCGTGAATCTTGTCAAGCTGGGCAATGATGCCGTCCATGGAAAAGACGCCGTCCGTGGAAATCAGCTTGACGCGGGCGCCTGCGGCGTCCGCTTCCTGCAGCTTGGCTTCCAGGTCCGCCATGTCATTGTTGGAGTAGCGGAAGCGCTTGGCCTTGCAGAGGCGCACCCCGTCAATGATGGAGGCATGGTTCAGGGAATCGGAAATAATGGCGTCGTCCGCGGTCAGCAGCCCTTCGAACAGGCCGCCGTTGGCGTCAAAGCAGGAGGGGAACAGGATCGTGTCTTCCGTGCCCAGGAACTCGGAAAGGCGTTCCTCCAGCTGGCGGTGCAGGGTCTGGGTGCCGCAGATGAACCGGACGGACGCCATGCCGAACCCCCACTGGTCAATCGCCTTCTTGGCCGCTTCCATCACTTCCGGATTATTGGCCAGGCCCAGGTAATTGTTGGCGCACATGTTGATGACGGAACGGCCGTCTTTCAGCGTTACCTGGGAATACTGCTGGGAGGCGATAAAGCGTTCTTCCTTGTACAGGCCTTCTTCGCGCAGGCCGTTCAGCGTCGTCGTCAGGATATTCTTGAACTCGGGGGTATACATGTCAAATAATGGATAAATTGAAACACTCAGCAAATAAAAGGGCAGGAGACTGCGCCATTGCTCCCGCACCCATATCACAAACGGCCCGGAAGGAAAAGCTTAAAGAAGCGGTCCGCCGAAATGTCCGTGCGAACGGCGGCGTGCCTGGCGGATGGCGCCGTATTCCGGCCTCAACGGCCTTTCCATGAGAACATAAAAGACATGGAACTGATGATTCCGGGACAGGTGGAAAGCCGTTGCCGCGGTTCCTTCCGGGAAATCCCCTGCGGGAGAAAAAGCGGCGGATTTTTTCTGAAAAAAAGCCGGAGTAAACAAAACCGACGCTTCGCCGCGCTTTCCGGGTAGCAACCTTGCTGATTCGTCAAACCTGTTGAACAAAAACATTCATACCTGCCATGAAACTATCCTCCTTATATGCATGGTGTTTGAGCGCCGCCGGGTGCGCCTCCCTGCTGCACGCCCAGTCCTTCAGCCAATTCCCGGACAGCGGCCCTGAAACCACGCTGGATTCCCTCTGGGCGGCGACGGGCCATATGCAGGCCTTCTCCGACGCCATCGACTCCCAGATGGGCGTGTACCGTTTTCAGGACGGCAATCAATCGCGCTTCTGGTTCAGCGGCATGGGAAGCTTCGGAGATGCCGGCGTCAGGAACGGGCATCCCGCCTTCGACTATTCGGCCGGCGGCGGAGCCCTGGGCTACGACTACTGTACGTCCGGAAACGGCCGGGGAGGGTTGCTCGGCCTGGCCCTGGGCTTTATGTCCGGCACTCAGAACATCAAGGAAATGGCGAACCATCCCGCCGGATTCCTGGAAGGCGACAAATTCGACCAGGATACGATGATGGTCAACGTTTACGGAGCCCTGTACAGGCAGACCGGAAGAAAATCCCATCTTCTTCTGTCCATGAACATGGGATTCGGCAACACCGACAACAAATGCGCCCACCACGGCATGAACTACGAAGACTCCACGTGGGATACGGAAACCTGGAACGTCTCCTTGTCGGCCGCATGGCGCTACGAGGTCTCCAGATCCTTCAGCATCACGCCTTTTGCCAGGATGAGCTATGTGCATGCCTCCAACAAGGTGAAAAGGGACGACTATGACGACGGAGGCCATGACTCCTCCTGGTGGTGGGACGACGACGATGACGAATACTGGAGAAGGGACTCCAGGTGGGAAAACCGCGGATCGTTCGACAATCTGGCGCTTGAAGTGGGAGTGACGCTGGAACACGCCATCCGTTTCTCCAACGGCATGATGTGGACCAACGCCGTTTCCGGAAGCTACTGCCCGGACATATGGCGCAATAATCCCCACCACACCTTCAACGACACCTGGTGGGACGGCGACACCGTGTACGAATCCCGGTACAGGGGCAGCGGATACGCTCCGGCCCGCCAGGCCTTCAAGGCCAAATTCCTGTCGCGCTTCGTGCGCAGTGAAAACCTCTCCATTTATGCCTCCTATCAGGCCTGTTTCCGGGAATCCTGCACGGAACACCGGGCGGCCTTGGGCGTAGCCGTGGTCTTCTGACGCCTTCCGCGCCCCTCATCGTGGTGATGGAGGGGTGCAGAATGCCGTTTGCTGATGCCGGGTATGGCTCGTGAAAACCGCTTCTTCCCGCCGTGTTTCCGCGAACAGAAAGCCGGATAACCGGGAACGGTGGAAACGGGTGTGCCTATTCCTCTTCTGTTTCCAGCGAATAATCCAGCATTCTGTCCCCCTCGAACGTGAAAAACGCCTGGAACCGTTTGCCGCCGAGCATGGAGGGAAGCCAATACCGGTCGTCCTGCCACATGAGGTCGTAGGGAATCTCCTCCACGGGAGACCAGAAAGGCTCCGCCTCCGGCGTCTCCGAAGGAGTGCCCGTGAAGGAGGAAGCCATGAACACATGGCAGCGGATTTCCGGAATGGTTCCGCAGGTAAAGGAAAAATTCAGCACGCCCATCTCCCGGGCGTCCGTTACGTCAATCCGCAGTTCCTCCCGGACTTCCCGCAGGACGCATTGAAGAGCCGTCTCCCCCGGCTCAAACTTGCCGCCGGGGCCGTTCACCTTCCCCGCTCCTATCCCCCTCTTCTTGCGTATCAGAAGGATCTTCCCCTCCTGAACCACAAACATCAGGGTAGCGAGAATATCCGGGGTCCACTGTGCGGGCCATTGAAAGCCGCTGCTTCTCTCTTGCATGGGCGCATGCTACAGGATGGGAAGGCCGGTATGAAGAAAAATACGGAATAAGTGGCATTAATGGGCGGGGAAACGCTTCAATTGCCTGCGGCGTCAATCCCCGGATAATATCTGGAAACGCCTTTTCATCGGAGCATCTCTGTGCCGGCGTGCGGCATCCGGTTGCCGTTCCTTTTAATCTGTTTCTTCCGGAATATCCTGTTTTCTGACGCGGGAGCCTGCCAGGGCGTAAGCCAGCATGACCAGTTCGCAGAGAAAAACAAGCATCCATGACCAGCGCCAGCTTCTCAGCGAATCTGCCAGAACACCCTGAAAGAAAGGGAAAACGGCCCCGCCGAACACGCCCATCATGAAAATGCCGGAAGCCTTGGCGGTGTATTTTTTCAGTCCCACGGTAGCGAGCGTGAAAATGCACCCCCACATCACGGAATGAAACAGCCCCACTGAAACCAGTACCCACAGGTTATGGGTGTAAATGGCAGCCAGCGTCAGGAGGGCCGCCGCGGAGGTAGCCGCTGTCAACTGGACGCGGGGGGAAATGTGGCTCAGCCAGCTGGAAACAATGCGCCCCACCATCAGGCCGCCCCAGTACAGGGAGGCCAGAAGGGCGGGAATGCCCAGGTCCACTCCCCATACGACCAGATTGCTGGAACCCAGAAAGAGCAGGGGTGAATCCGAATTGCCGAGTTCCAGCGCATGCAGGTTCACGTTGATTCCCACGGAAACCTCCGCACCCACGTAAAAGAAAATGGCGATGACGCCCAGCGTCAAATGACGGAAGGACCAGATGCTGCGTTCCAGTTTCTCGCCTTCTCCAGCCGTTGTGTCCCGGAGGTCGGGCAGGTAAAGGCGTTTCGTCATCAGGGTGATCAACGCGATGAGGGCTCCCAGGATCAGCAGGGGCGTCATCAGCTGCCGCACGTGGACGTTCTCCATCGGCAGCCCGGCAAACAGGACGCCGGTTACGAAAAACGGCGCGATCGTCGTTCCGAATGAATTCACGGCGCAGACGATGTTGAGGCGCTGGACCGGCTGGGTTCCCTTCAATTCATAGGAGGTCACGTAGGGATTGATGACGACTTGCAGGAGTGTGGCGGAGGTGCCCATGGCATACGAGCCCGCCAGAAAAATAAAATAACCGTAGGGGATGCGGGCCCCAGCGATCGTCAGGTGCAGGTCCCCGTAACGGACGGTGAACCATGCGGACAGAAAAAACACGGCCAGTCCGAGCACCATGAATAAAAGCCCCCGTATCAGCGTCGTCTTGTAGCCGTAGCGGTTGATCCAGCGGGAACCGATATTTCCGTTCACCAGATACGCCAGGAAAAAGAAAAAGGGAATCAGCGTGATAAACGTATTCTTCAGGGTTCCGGCGTCCGACAGGAAGGCGCTTTGCAAAGGCCCCTGAAACTGGCCGTTCACGGTCGTCAGGAACCCGACGAGAAAGTAAATGAACGTCAGGGCCAGGAAAGGCCCCAGGCGTGGATGCGGCGGTGTTTCCATAAAAGGGAAAAAGGCTGGAAATGGCAGGGAGGAAGAAGAGTGCGGCAGCATCTTCATGCCGCCCGTACCTCAGTACGGATGGCATGAAGTGCCGGTATGACTAGGGGAGAATCATTTTTTCCAGAACGGGAAGCACGCCGTCTTCTTCAATCCTTTCCACCATGCTGCGGTACTGGCTGACGAACTTGTCCGCCGCTTTTAGATCCGTGCTCCGGAAAGGGGACAGTCCGAGAAAATCGACAGGATCGCCGCTGGCAATCAGCTTCCTGTCCTCCTCCGTCAGCCAGGGCTCGTTCACCTCATAGTCGCGGCCCAGGTCGTCCTTTCCGTGTTTCAGGTAATGGCGGTACGCGGCAATGAAAAAAGCCAGGCGTTCAAGATCGGCGTCATCCCTGATCATCTTCGTTAACACGGGCATTACATACACGGGAATCTTGGAAACCCCGTCAAAGCACAGGCGGCTGATCTGGTCGCTGACGGCCTTGTTGCCGAAGCGCTCCAATAGGGTCTTTTTGTACAGTTCCAAATCCGTATTTCCCGGGGCCGGAACATAGGGGCCTGCGTCCCGGTCCATGAAAAGGCGCAGATAGCGGGCAAACCTCTCGTCCCCCACCGCCTCGTCCACCCGGCGGTACCCGGCCAGGAAGGCGGGGTAGGACAGCAGGGAATGGGATGCGTTCAGCAGGCTGAGCTTCATAT
This sequence comes from Akkermansiaceae bacterium, assembly GCA_021202525.1. GTDB lineage: Bacteria > Verrucomicrobiota > Verrucomicrobiia > Verrucomicrobiales > Akkermansiaceae > Akkermansia. The sequence goes on from JAJQCV010000041.1 coordinate 13,721, forward strand.
TTTCATAAGCGGACACGTCGTCCGTGAACTCCGCTCCTGCGGCTTCCCAGTCCGGGCGGCCGGCAATGAAATCATCCTCAATCACCCACTGGATGAAATCCTCGGAATACACGGGGGCGGCGTCCTCCACGCCGCTCTGCGCGTTCAGCCGTTTGACGTCGTCCGGCGTAACGGCGGGTGTGATGCGGTCCACCATGCTGTTGGGGAATGTCACGTTTTTTTCCACCCACCGGGCCAGTTCGGGGTCCTGGGCCTCGATAAAAGAAGTAAAGGCCTTACGGGCCGTGTCCCCGTTGTGCTGGAGGTTGTCGCAGGACAGAACGGTTACGGGTCCTGCACCGTTTTTCTGCCTTTTCCGCAATCCTGCGGCCAGGAAGCCGAAAACCGTCCGGGGATGGCCCGGATGTTCCAGATCGTGCTTCACATCCTCGCTGCCGAGCATGAATTTCCCGGTTTCCTTGTCAATATTGTAGCCGCCCTCCGTGATGGTCAGTGTGATGATTTTAATCCGGGGGTCCGCAATCCTGTCAATCACGCTTTCGGGATTCTCCGGTCCCCACGCCAGATCCACCAGGGAGCCTATTTCATAAAATTCGTCCCTGCCGTCGCGCCCGCAGACCGTCAGCGTATAAAGGCCGTCCTGGCTCTTCAGCGCCTTGTAAAGGGGCTCGTCCTGCGGCAGCAGGGCCACTCCGGAAATCCCCCATTCTTCGCGGCTACCCATGCCCAGAAGCTGGTTCGTGTAAAACTCTTCATGCGCACGATGAAAATTGCCTACTCCTATATGCACAATCCCCGGTTGAATTTTCGTCCTGTCATAGGGAACCGGAGCCTCCGGAATCTTCGCTTTTCCCTGTCGTTTAAGTTCCTGTTTCATATCCTGAAATGAGGTGTCCTGTTTTCTGTCTCATTCTAATGGGCACTTTCCCGGAAGCGTATGTTAGGGATATGCCAGACTTTTCCGGTATTCAACGGGTCCATAAATGCCGGCATGATGCCTTGAAAAGATAATTTCCGGAATTCCTCCCGGTACGGTTTGCCGGAGGAAGAAACGCCGGGAATGAGCCCTCTTTCCGGCATGACTGGAATGAGCCTCTTTTTTCTTTTCCCGCAGGCGCGGGACATTCTATGCTTGCCATAATTTCCGGCTCATATCCCTGCCGGAAAAGCCACTTTCAACACCTCAAAAACATGTACGACGTTATCGCCCTCGGAGAATTGCTGGTGGATTTTACCCCCTGCGGAACGAGCGGGCACGGGCTGCCCGTTTACCAGGCCAATCCCGGGGGAGCTCCGTGCAATGTTTTGTCCATGCTCGCCAAACTGCGCCGCAGGACCGCTTTCATCGGCAAGGTGGGCCATGACATGTTCGGCAAAATGCTCCGGAACACCCTCCGGGAGGCGGGGATTGACGACTCGGGCTTGGTCTCTTCCCGTGAAGTCAACACGACGCTCGCTTTCGTCCAGATTGACGAACAGGGAGACCGCGACTTTTCCTTTTACCGCAATCCCGGCGCCGACATGAAGCTCACTTCCGGAGAAGTGGACATGGCCCTGGTGGAAAACACGCGCATCTTCCACTTCGGAACCATCTCCATGACGCACGACGACGTGCGCCGCGCCACCCGGCACGCCGTCAGCTGCGCCCAGGAAAAAGGTTCCCTGATCTCCTTTGATCCCAATCTCAGGCCTCCCCTCTGGCCCAGCCTGGAACTGGCCCGGGAGCAGATGCTCTACGGCTGCGGCGTGTGCAGCGTCATGAAAATAGAAAAGGAGGAACTCCTCTTCCTTACCAGCTGCAACTCCATGGAGGAAGGACTGGATGCGCTGAAAAAAGAATTCGGCAATCTCCGCCTCATCCTCGTGACGGGGGGCAGGGAAGGAAGCTGGGCCAGCTATGGAAACACCCTTGTACACCAGCCTACTTTCCTGAACGTCAAGACCATCGATACGACAGGGGCCGGAGACGCCTTCTTTGGCTCCTGCCTGGACTGGATTCTGGAAACGGGGCTGGAAAACCTGACGGAACGGCAGCTTGCGGACATGCTCTTATTCTCCAATGCCGCCGCCTCCATCGTCACGACGCGCAAGGGAGCCATCCGTTCCATGCCTGTCCGGGAAGAAATCGCCGCTCTGATGGCCGTGGGCGTTTGAAATTCCTTTAAATTCGGTTTCTTGATTCAGGCACCCTTCTTCAAAATTGGTGAATGAGCCTGCCTTTGGGGATGAATGTCTTTTCCTGTCCTCCCTCAACAAGAAACCCTCTCCAAGCATTTCACTTAAAGAGGGTTATTGTTGGTGCTCGAGAGGGGACTCGAACCCCTACGTCTTATCGACACTAGATCCTTAGTCTAGCGCGTCTACCAATTCCGCCACCCGAGCATGGGTGCCTGAAGGCGGAGAGTTTTTAGCGCAGGGAGGCGAATAGATCAAGCTTTTTTCTTCTTTTTTATCCGCCTCTTCCATTTTTGCGGGGATGCCTTCCGTCATCGGGCCGGAACGGAAGTCAGCGGCATGATGCCCGGGCGCAGGGAGACGGTTTTTTTTGTCGTATTTTTCCGACGGTTTGAAGAGCCAGCCAGGGTCCGTGTTGAGTTGTTCGAATTTGGTGGGCTTGAAGATGGGGAGCTTCAGGTTGGTGTTGGGCTCGTATCCGTACTTGCCCGTGAATTTTCCATACACCCTGTATTCATAGTTGTTGTCAAAGGCGTAGCGGGGATTCCCGGCGTATTCCGGGAGGCGGTCCGGAGTGCGGCAGGCGCTTTCGTCCATGATGACGAGCTGGGCCGTTCTCCAAGTCTGGCCCGGCTGGCGCAGGTAGCCCCAGAAGCGCGTTGACGGCACATGGTAGCGGCGGCCTACGAAGTAGCTGCCCCTCGGCTCTTGAGCTATTTCCATGTTGCGGGCATTGATGGCGGCTATGTCCTTTTCCAGCGAGTTGCACTGGCTGAGCATGGGAAGGATGATGGCCCCGAGGAGGGGGAGCAGGCGTTTGTTCATGGTTGTACTGATGTTGTTTTTTTGTTCAGAAGCGTTTGTATGGCGGATGATGCCGCAAAAAAACCGAAGATGCCGGTGATGTGCGTGATGGAGCCGAAGCCAGCGTCGCAGCTCATTTTTCCCTGAAAGCCGGGATCGCGCGAGCAGGAGGTTTCTCCATCGCAGGTAGGGTAGACGGGAGTTTCCTGGGAGAAGACGCAGGGGATTTTCAGCTTGCGTTTTTTTTCCCCCAGCGGGAGGCCATAGTCTTTTTTGAGTTTAGCGCGCAGGCTGGAGAGCAGGGGGTCTCCCTTGGTCCGGGAGAGGTCGGCAATTTCTATTTTGGACGGGTCTGTCCGTCCTCCGGCTCCGCCGCAGGTGATGAGGGGCTGTTTGCTGCGGTAGCAGGAGGCGATGAGGTGCGCCTTGGGAGAGAGGGAGTCAATGGCGTCAATGATGACGTCCGGCGCGGTCCCGAAGAGTTTTTCCGCGTTGGCTTCCGTATAAAAGTTGTCCAGCGTGATGATTTCCGCTTCGGGGTTGATGTCCCTGATGCGGGCCGCCATGGCTTCCGTCTTGGATTGCCCTATGGTTGTTCCCAGGGCGTGGATTTGCCGGTTGGTGTTGGTAACGCAAAGGTCGTCCAGGTCCATCAGGATGATGGCGCCCACGCCAGAACGCGCCAGCGCTTCCGCCGCCCAGGAGCCCACTCCCCCAATGCCGACGACAGCCATGCGGGAGTTCCGGAGGATGTCCAGCCCTCTGGTTCCGTACAGGCGGCCTATGCCGCCGAATCTGGCTTCATAGTTCATGGGGCAGGGGAGAAGGAATGAAGGCCGGCGGAGGGGGCAAACGGCCCTTTCTGCTTTTCCGGCGTCGGCGTGACTGCATGGCATCGGACGAGTGGTGTGGAACCATGTCTTTCCATGGAGTATCCGCAGAGGACCATGGCCGGGGGCAGCAGGCAGGGAGTCACGTCGTACATGGTCAGGAGGCCGGTTTTTCCACGATTTGGCTGATGCGGGTGATGTCCAGGGCTTTCCCGGTTTCCTCATCCACGCGGATGACCGCGCCGCACAGGCGCACGGGCCAGCCCGCTACGGGGAATTTGGCAGGCATGGAGGTGCGGAACCGCTTGAGGATGGGTTCCCGCTCCCTTCCCAGCACGCCGACGGCAGGACCGCACATGCCGGCGTCCGTCAGGTAGGCCGTTCCGTGTTCCAGGATGGTTTCGTCCGCCGTCTGCACATGGGTGTGGGTGCCTATAACGGCAGAAACCAGCCCGTCCAGATTGTATCCGGTGGAGATTTTTTCACTGGTGGTTTCCGCATGCATGTCCACCAGGATTACCCGGACATATTCTTCGTTTCTCAGCCTTTGAGCCTCCTTTTCCGAGACCAGGAAAGGGTTTTCCAGCGGCGGCTGGATGAAGGAGCGCCCCTGGACCTGCATGACCGCCACTTTTCCCTTGGGCGTTTCCCTCACGACGCTGCCGTGCCCCGGTGTGCCTTCGGGGTAGTTGACGGGGCGCAGCACGCGCGGTTCGGTGTCCAGCCACGGGGCCAGCTCCACCTGGTCCCAGACATGGTCTCCGGTGGTGATGACGTCCACTCCGGCCTGGAGCAGTTCCTGCGCCAGCCTGGGCGTGATGCCGCGCCCGGCGGCGGCGTTTTCCCCGTTGACCACGACAAAATCCGCCCCGTGCTCTTCCCGGAGTCCGGGGAGCGCATGCTTCAAGGCGGTGCGTCCGGGTTCTCCGACCACATCGCCTATAAATAGTATGGTTATCATGAAAGGGAACGGTATCTGCCCGGTTTTTTGCGCCTACTGCTCTTCCTTGGTGACGGGAACCACCAGCACGGGCACGGGTGATTTGCGCATCACGGAACTGGCTACGCTGCCAAGGAAGACCGTGGAGAGGAAGCCGTGGTTGTGCTTGCCCACCACAATCATGTCTATGTGGTGTTTTTCTGCGTAGTTGATGATGGCCTCGCTGATTTCAAATTCGTCCTCCACCGCCTGGATGATGGTGGCGTCCGTCAGCCGGGAGAGCTTTTCCGCCGTTTGCTTCAGGTGGTTTTTGGCAATGGTCATGACTTCGTTTTCCTCCGTCTGGTCCATGACCGGAACGGGGACCTCATCCGGGAGAACGCCGGAGACTTCATAACAGATGCTGGGTTCCACAATGTGGAGCAGGTGGACGATGCTGTCGTTGGGACAGGCCAGTTTGCCGATCTGGTGAATGACGGCATCCGTAGCGTTGGAAAAATCGATGGCAACCAGAATATTCTTCATATACTCCTGTATAGCATTCCGTGGTTTTCCATGCCACTAAAAAACGTGTTTTGCCCGGGGTTTCACGGCATTTCCCGCCCGCCCTCAGATCAGGCCTACGGCCCGGCGCACCCGGTCCAGCACCACGGAGGCCGTTTCCCGCGCTTTCCTTGCGCCGTTTTCCAGCACCTGGTGCACGTAGTCCGGGCTGGCTTCCAGCTCCGCCCGGCGTTCCCGCGCGGCCCGGAAGTATTCCCAGTAGGCATCAAAGAGGCGTTTTTTGAAGTCGCCGTAGCCGCAGCCTCCGTTCCGGAAGTCGCGGACCATGTCTTCATAGCCTTCCGTGGAGGCGAAGAGCTTGTAGAGCTGGAGGATGATGGAGTTTTCCGTCGGCTTCGGTTCTTCCACGGGTGTGGAGTCCGTGGGAATCCTCATGATGAGCTTGCGGGTGGCTTTTTCCTCCCCGAAGATGGGGAGCGTGTTGTTGTAGCTTTTGCTCATTTTCTGGCCGTCCAATCCGGGGACGATGGCGGTGCTTTCCGCAATGAGGGCGTCCGGCAGCTTGCAGGTGCCTTCCCCGAATTGTTCGTTCATTTTGCCGGCCAGGTCGCGGGTGACTTCCAGGTGCTGTTTCTGGTCCTTGCCTACGGGCACCAGGTCGGAGTCATACATCAGGATGTCCGCAGCCATCAGCACGGGATAGGTAAAGAGGGCATTGCTGGGGGAAAAGCCTTTGGCGATCTTGTCCTTGTAGGAATGGCAGCGCTCCAGCAGCCCCACGGGGCATACGGTGCTGAGTATCCAGGCCAGTTCATTGACTTCCGGCACGGAAGACTGGCGGAAGAAAACGCATTTTCCCGGGTCCAGTCCCACGGCCAGGAAGTCCGTCGCCAGATTTTTGCAGTTTTCGCGCAGGGTGTCCGCGTCGTGCACGGTGCTCATGGCGTGGTAGTCCGCCAGAAAGTAGTAGGATTCTCCGCGGTCCTGCATGCGGACGGCAGGTTCCATGGCACCGAAGTAGTTGCCGATGTGCAGCTTTCCGCTGGGTTGAAGTCCTGTAATGATACGCATGGCGCGCAAGATTGTGCCTGTTCCCGCCATGCAAGTCAAGAAGGGGGACGGTCAGGAATCCTGACTCCGGGCAACGGGCGCTGTCCGGGCTCCGTTCGGCGGAGGAAACATGTTTTCCTGATGCGGAGGGAGTCCGCGAATGAAGGCTGACGCCTCTTTTCTCATGGGAAGTTTCTGCTCGTGAAAGGTTGCCGAATAGCCTTTTCCTTCCGGTTCCGGTGAACGGAGAAGGAAGATGCACAGGAATGGAACCAGCAGGCACCACAAGACCGCCAGAATGTCTTTGATTCCGGGGACCTGATTTCTGGAGGCTTGAAGAGAAGCGGCAAGAGAAAGAAGGCCCAAGGGAAGAACCATGCTGAACACCAGGGCGGCCCCGGAGAATTCATGGATATAAACGGAGGGAATTTCCAGTTCCGTCAGGTTGCTGTCCGGCGGTGCGTAGGAGGCTGTCAGTCCGGCGTAAAGGAGGAAGGAGAGCAGGCCCAGCATGAAAGCAGCCACGCAGAAGGCTGTCACACCGGGGGAAAGAAGGGGCTGCATTCTTCAGCAGCGGCGGCAGATATGGCAACCCGCGGCTGGGAGAACAGCCAACACCCCGGAGACGTAGAGAAAAGGTTTGATTTCCAAAAGCCGGGAAGGGACAGCCGGATGACCGTCCTGCCCGGCAAGGATCACGGCCATTCCCGTTATCCAGAGCATCAGCACGGTATGGGCCATGCCCCACGGAATGAGGCGGAAGAAGCGCCGTTCATGGGGAGAATGCGGAACGGGTGCGGAAGCCGTGCTTGTGATGGTCATTTCAGGCAGTTCCGTTTTAATGGGAAAAGGGCTTTGAATAACGTATCTTTTTCCGGAAAACGGTTCGGCAAGCTGCGGAAATTTTAAAAGGAGTGTTCAACGCGTCCGGCCTGCAAGACGGCAAACAGGATGGCGACCCATGGAGGCAGGGTTATTCTTCCAGCGCTTCCAGAACGTTGTGCACGCCGTCCGCAAAGCTTGGGTAGAGGGGTTCCCAGCCCAGGGACAGAAGGCGGGCGCAGGAGATGCGCTGGCTGGTGTCTCCTCGGCGGCCTCCGGAACGCGGCGGGGACGGAGGGGGAGCCGGAATGCCGAGCAGCCCGGAGAGGTAGGCGTAGATTTCACTCAATTGCATGGGGGTGCGGTCCGCCAGGTTGTAGATACCGCGGGGCGGGTGGCGGAGCGTGCTCAGCAGGAACAGGGCGGAAACGGCGTCGTCCCTGTGGATGTAGTTCATCCATCTGTCCATGTTGCCGGGCAGCGCGGCTCCCTTGGCGCAGTAGTCGGAGACCAGGATGCAGCGTCCCGGCCCGTACAGGGCCGCCAGCCGTACGACGGTTCCCTTGGCGGCCAAAACCGCCTGTTCCGCCTGGAGAAGAAGGCGCCTTTTTTCCGTCGTGGGATAGACGTTGTGTTCCTCCGTGACCCAGCGTCCGTCCGTGATGCCGTACACGGAAGTGCTTGAGCAGAAGATAACCGGTTTTCCGGGGAATGCTTCCAGCGTGTTTTCCACCCCCCGGGTGTACAGGTTGCGGTAGGCTTCCGTTCCGCCTCCCCGTGTGCTGGCGCACATGACGATCAGGCAGGGCTCCGGAATCCGGGACGCCAGCCTGTGCATGGAGGCGGAGTCCCTTATGTCCGCTTCATAGATGGCCTGCTTCGGGTCAATGTCCGCCGTGAGGGGAATGTGCCCGGCTTCCCGCAGGCGTTCGGCCAGGGCCCGGCCCAGATAACCCGTGCCCAGAATGAGGATCGTGCGCGGTTCTGTACATAGCAGGCTGGTCATGAGTCATTGCGGCGGTGCGTGAGTTCCAGCAGCATTTCAGCGTGCGCGATATCTTCCGGCCAGGTAATTTTAGGGTTGGGCTCATGGTCGTGCACCAGGCGCGTGGGATGGCCGATGAGCTGGAGGGCGGTGACTTCATCCGTCACCCGGATGTCCCGTTCGGAGACTTCCACATAGGCGTCCAGCAGCAGGGGGTATTGGAACACCTGCGGGGTTTCCATGCACCAGAGGCCGTCCCTGTCCACCTGTTCCGGCAGTGTAAAACGTTCGGAGTCCGCCCTTTTCAGCGTGTCCGTGACGGGTCGGGCGGAGGCCGCCGCTCCGCATTCCCTGGCTGTCTGGATGCAGCGGGAGATTTGCTCCACCGTGATGAGGGGGCGCGCACCGTCGTGCACGGCCACCAGTTCCGGAGTGTAAAGCAGGGCGGCCAGTCCGTTCTGCACGGATTCATGGCGTTCCGCCCCTCCGTCCACGCGGGTGATGGGAATGCCCGCTTCCAGATCTGCGGCGTCAATGGCATGGAAGCGTTCTTCCGGACAGACCACGACGATTTCCGAGACTTCACGGCAGTTGGCAAAGGCACGGATGCTGCGTTCCAGTACGCGGACCCCGTGCAGCGGGGCCAGCAGCTTGTCGAATCCGGCGCGCCGGGAAGACCCGGCCGCCACAATGATGGCGGCGCAGCAGCTCATGACAGTTTGGCGGATACCATTTGGGCCAGTTCCTTGCCGTTGAACCTGCCCGCGGTACGTTCCTGCATGAGCTTCATGACCCGGCCCATGTCCTTTTTGCCGGAGGCTCCGGTTTCCTGCATGACGGTGTCCAGGATGGCTTCCACTTCCTCCCTGCCAAGTTCCGCAGGCATGAATTGCTTGAGCACGTTGATTTCCGCTTCCTCCTTGTCGGCCAGTTCCTGGCGTCCGGCGGAGCGGAACTGCTGCGCGGAATCCTCGCGCTGCTTGATCTGCTTGCGGACTGCGGCCAGTTCCTCCGCTTCGTCCAGCTCCGTGCCCAGGCCTCCCTTGGCGATGGCGGCATTCGTCATGGCCGTCTTGAGGGCGCGCAGCGTGTTGAGGGTGACGCTGTCCTTGGCTTTCATGGCGGTTTTCATGCCGTCCATGATTTGGTCTGAAATCTTGCTCATATCCCCATTACCTAAACGCATCCCACCGTGCACTTCAAGCCGTAAATTGAAAAAGGCCGCCAGCGCGGCAGATGCCACGGGCGGACTTGAAAGGCGTGGTGAAGGTTGCGGCGGAGCAGTTATTTTTTTCCGCCAATGGGCATGATGTGGATTTTCTTTTCAGTCATGCCCGGTGCCACGATCATGGGGCCGTACAGGATGAAGTCCGCCGTCCCTTCAATGGGGCCGGTGGCTACGGGGGCGGAACGGCCCGTCTTCAGGTCCAGCCTGCGTATGGCTTCCGGCTTTTTGTCCTGGGACCAGTCGCTGTAGTAGAGAGCGCCGTCGCGGTAGGCCAGGCCGTCGTACTGTCCCCGCTCCCTGGAGAGTTCCGTTACTTCGCGGGAAATGGGGTTTACGGAAAGGAGCCTTCCGCTGGGCTTGCCTTTTTCGTCCGTGGCGTATTCGCAGACGTAGATGACTTTTCTTTCCGGGTCCCAGGCCAGCCCGTTCGGCTTGTGGATGGGCTGTTTGGTCACCAGCTCCCCGTAGGATTTGGATTCCGTGTCCACATAAAATATCTGGTCCGTGTCCGTGGAGGAGGCCATGAGCCTGCCGTTGATGAACGCCAGGTCGTTGAGGAATTTCATGCGGGAGGGGGACAGGTCCACATATCCTTCTATGGCGCCTGTCTTGACATCTATCTTGTAGACCATGCTGATGTCCGTGCAGTACAGGAAACCGTCCTTGTACAGAAGTCCCTTGGGGGCGTTCAGAGTGTCCACGTCCGTGATCTTTTTAGGCTCCGTGGAACCGTAGGGGATGACTCCCAGATAGCCGTCCTTGTCCTCTTCCGTGGGCGTAAGTTTGGCTCCGATGGAGGTGAAGTAGATATTGCCCTGGTCGTCCGCGGCCACGCTTTCGGGATGGCCGTCAATGGAGATGGTCGCTTTTTCCAGGGGCGGGAGCGGCTTGGCGGCATCCGGCTGTTTTTTGGCGGAAGGCGCGGCCATGGCGCCGCAGGCCAGGCACAACAGGAGGAATGGTATTTTCATGGGCGTGTACGGTGTTTTCAGGGGGCGGATGTTTATGGCATGGAAGGTGTGCGGAATCAAGCTAATAGCTCATTGTCCGGGCAAGGGCGTTTCCCTCCCCGCCGCCGGGGACAGGGGAGGGAATCAAAGGCCGCTGGTCAGATGGCGCCCTTGTCCGCATCGGCGGGCCGGGGCATGTTTTCCATGCGGATGAAGCGGTTGACCGCATTCAGATAGGCGCGTGCGGAGGCTTCGATGACGTCCGTGGATGCTCCCTTGCCCACAACGGGCTTGGGCAGGCCGAAGTCCACATGCACCGTGACTTCTCCCAGAGCGTCCTTGCCTTCGGAAGCGGCGTTGACGCTGTAGCCCTTCAGGGTGCCTTTGCGTTTGGTGATGCGCTCAATGGCCTTGATGACGGCGTCCACCGCTCCGTTGCCCGTGGAGCTGTCTTCAAACTTTTTCCCTTCCTTGACCAGTCCGACCGTAGCCGTGGGGCGGGCGTGGCTGCCTGCCACGAATTGCAGGAAGTCCAGTTCCCACAGGCCGGAGGAAGCGTGCAGGGAATCGTCCACAATCGCGGAAAGGTCGTCGTCATAGACAAATTTTTTGGAGTCGCCCACTTTTTTGAAACGCTCAAAGACGGTGTTGACTTCCTCCTCCGTCAGTACGTGGCCCAGCTGCTCCAGCCTGGCCTTGACGGCGGCGCGTCCGGAGTGTTTGGTCAGCGGAAGTTCCGTCGAACCCCAGCCGACAGCCTGCGGGTCCATGACCTCATAGGTTTCCCGGCAGTTGAGGATGCCGTGCTGGTGGATGCCGGAAGAATGGGCGAAGGCGTTTTCCCCCACGATGGCCTTGGAGCGCTGCACCTGCATGCCGCTCATGCGCGCCACAATGCGGGAGGTGCGGACGATTTCCTTGATATTGATGTTGTCCCTGACGCTGCCGAATTGGTCGGAACGGGTGCGCAGGGCCATGATGACTTCTTCCAGCGCTACGTTTCCGGCGCGCTCGCCAATGCCGTTGATGGTGCCTTCCACCTGCCGGGCCCCGGCGCGGATGGCGGCCAGGGAGTTGGCTACCGCCAGCCCCAGGTCGTTGTGGCAATGCACGGAAATGACGGCCTTGTCGATGTTCGGCACGTTTTCCTTCAGGTGGCGGATAATGCGGTAAAATTCGTCGGGCGTCGTGTAGCCGACGGTGTCCGGAATGTTGACGGTGGTGGCTCCGGCGTCAATGACGGTTTCCACGACTTTGGTCAGGAAGTCCAGATCCGTGCGGGAGGCGTCTTCCGGGGAAAATTCCACGTCCTGAACGAATTTTTTGGCGTAGGACACGCCTTCCGCCGCCATGCGCAGGATTTCCGTTTCCGCCTTCTTCAGCTTGAACTGCATGTGCAGCTTGCTGGTGGCCAGGAAGATGTGGATGCGCGCGCGGTCGCCTGCCGGTTCCAGGGCCCTGGCCGCCGCTTCAATGTCCGCCCTGACGCAGCGGGCCAGCCCGGCGATGCGGCATTTCTTGATTTCCGTAGCGATGGTGTGCACCGCCTCAAAGTCTCCGTCGGAGATGCAGGGGAACCCCGCTTCAATAACGTCCATTCCGAGTCGTTCCATTTGACGGGCCACTTCCAATTTTTCACGGAGGTTCATGGAAGCTCCGGGGCATTGTTCTCCATCGCGAAGGGTGGTGTCAAAAAAATATACTTGGTCGGACATGATATGTATCAGTTAAGGGCAAATATGATAGTATGCCTGTTCCGTGAAAGCAAGCCTTACGCGGGTAATCTCCGGGGCTCTCGTTTCAGGCGGATGACAGGGCATGCCTTTGTCAGCCTGCGGGCGCCTGCTATAGTGATGAGGTGAAAATCAGGTTTTACCTCAATGACCAGGCGGAGCGCACCATGGCTCTGTGGAGCGAATCCCGTCAGGCTTATCTGGTGGCGGATTCCGTACTGAAGGAAGTGGACGCCTGCATTTGCGGGGATACCGATTCCACAGGGGAGGAGATGAAGCGGATAGTGGAGTTCCTGGACAATCCGGCCGCCAAGGCCGTCGACCGGGACTGGATGATTGACACAGCGCTTCCCTGTTCCCCGTCCAAGCTGGTGTGCCTGGGCAAGAGCTATGCCGACCACGCCAGGGAATTTGACGGCGCCTCCGTGGAAGAGCCCGCCATTTTCCTGAAATCCACTTCCGCCATTACTTCCTGCTGTGACGTGGTTCTGTACCCTCCCGGCTGCGACAAGCTGGATTATGAAATAGAGCTGGCCGTCATCATCCGGGATGTGTTGAAGAACGCCACTCCGGAGGAGGCCGTCCGCGCCATCAGCGGCTATACCCTGATGTGCGATTATTCCGAGCGGGCCAACCAGCTTGAGCACGGCGGCCAGTGGACCAAGGGAAAGAGCTACGACAGCTTTGCTCCGGTGGGCCCTACCTTTATTTCCGCGGAAGAACTGGGCGACGGCTCCGGAGTACCTCTGGAATTGAAGGTAAACGGGGAAATCCGCCAGCAGGGCAATACGGACGGGCTGATCTGGCCCGTGCCGGAACTGGTCGCGTATGTCTCCCGCTTCATGACGCTGTGGCCCGGCGACGTCCTTTCCACCGGCACGCCGGGCGGCGTGGGAATGGGGATGAAGCCTCCCTGCTATTTGAAACCTGGGGACGTGGTGGAGTGGGGCAGCCCCGCCTTTGGCTATGCGTCCCAGGCCGTGGTGATTGACGATGAAGCGTAGGGGAGAAGTTTTTTCCGCATTTCCCCGTGTTCCGATTTGACTTGATTAGTTTTCAGGCGGCAGGAAGATGAAAAGGATGAAAAACGTCGTGCCCTACGTGGTGATGGTGACCGGACTGACCGCCGTATTCGTGTGGGCCAAATGGAAGCAGGCAGAGGGTCGCGAGGTTCGGGCCGTATCCGTCGTGACCCCCGCTCCGGCGGCGGACGGGATCATGCTGATCGACGTCCGGACTCCGGAGGAATTCCATGCCAGGCACAGGGACGGCGCAGTGAATATTCCCGTGGACGAGGTGGAAACGCTGGCTCCGCAATTGGTGCCCGACAAGGATACCCTGCTTCTTTTATACTGCCGCACGGGCAAGCGTGCGGACCGCGCCATGGAAATCCTGAAAAAGATGGGTTACGGCAGGGTGGAGAATTTGCACCGCCTGGATATGTAGGCTTTCTGTCTGAGGCTGTGGAAAGGAGGGTGGGAGTATTTTCTCCTTCTCAGGCATTCTTTTTCAAAAGCTCTATTTTCCCGCGGGAGTCGTTCCCTCCTACGGTCCTTATCTTGGCCCTGATGAGCAGTCCGTTATTGGCGTGGAAACCTTCGGGCAGGAAGAGTTGGTAAAAATTCCTCCGGGACGGTTTTCCTGCCAGTCCGGCGTGACGGCGGCTGTCTATCATCCTGCCGTCGCCCACTAATTCCACCTGTTCTATTTCCAGGGCATGCCGGCCTGACGTGTATGTGAACCGGACGCCCCGGAGGTTTTTCAGGTCATCCGGAGAGACGGGCCAGGCTACCCATTTCCATTCCGTGGATACCTCCGCCGGAGTCCAATTGCCAATAACCGCGCCTGAACCGCCTCCTTTCAAGGAAGGAGGGAGCGGTTTCGCTTCCCGGACGTACTGGCGGCAGGCCCGGATGATGTCGCCGGGTCTGCGTGCGGGGCTTACTCCATGGGAATGGACCCAGGCTTCTTCCCATGCCTCCATGTCCGGAGCCTTGTCCTTGAGCCTGTTTTGGAAGAAATGCTCCCAGCGCGGCAGATAATAATCGCGTATGAGACCGCTCCATAACTTTGCGGCATAATCGTCTACGGGCGGCCCCCAGATGGTGACCAGGCGTCTGGCGTTTTCCTCATAGGCGTCTTTTTCCTCCCCGGTTTTTCCATGGGCCCGGGCAAAGGATATCCAGCGTGACAACCGCCACGTAGGATGGCTTTCCAAAAGGGTGTCCGCCTGCAGGGCATATTCGCGGAAACGTGCCATGCACTTCTCCGCATGTTCAGGGTTTTGTTCGTCCAGGGCCTCCAGGGCGGCCTGGATGGCCTCGTGCATGCGTATCCCGAGGTAATGGACCGCCATTTCAACGGCATCCTGCCGGAACAGGGGGGAATGTTCCAGTCCTTCCGTATTGATGAACAAGGCCAGGCCCCGGAGAAAATCTTCGCTGGTATTGACGGAACTGTTGCGGGCGCCGGGTTTCAATTGCCAGTTGAAACGCGGGTGGTCTTTCAGATTGGAATAAGCCGTGCGGCGGAACAGGCTCCAGGCTGTTTTTAACGAATCCGGGCATGCCCCGTACCTGGCCTGGCAGTAATTTTCCAGCCATTGCTCCACGTCCTCCCTGTGGTCCCGCCACGCGGCGTCCGTAACCAGTTCGTAAAGGACGTCATTGTTCTCTATTCCTTCCGGCGCCATGCCCATTCCTTCAAGTTTCCCTTTGGAGGCCGATTCCAGGGCTTCCAGATGGCCGTTGGCGTAAAAATCAATCACGCCTGTCATGGCACACTTGCCGCCCATGTTGGGAATAACGCTGTACACCCAGGGCTTGTTGAAGAAACCTTTGAAGACATCCCAATTCATTCCGTTGTGCCAGAATGTCTTGTTATAATCCGCTGCCAGATCCAGAAGGAGCATTTGATCATCCGGAACCTTGCTGAGCAGCGCTTTCAGGGAGTCCGCGTTCCAAATGTGGCGCTGGTATCCGAACATCCATCCCTGCATGACCCAGACCGCTTCCGGATTGACAGAGGAAATGGAACGGTACACCTGTTCTCCCAATGCGCTGAGCATTTGATCGCGTGTTTTCGGGTCGTCCGTATTTACGGGAAGCTCCATTTCGTTGAAGGAATCCGCCAGATAATAAGTGTTTTTTCCGAATTCCTTCTGCCATTCTTCCATGTACAGGCTCCCTATGTGGAGGAAAAGGGGATCTTCCGGAGAAAGGAAATGGGCCGCGTTTTTTTGAGGCCATCCGCCCCAGCCCAAACGGTGAAGTTTTGCCTCCGGATAAAGGCGCCTGATTCCCTGGGGGACAAAGCCGGAGAATGCCGGACAGACAGGGTTCATGCCCAGGGATTTCATCCTGCGGAGGATGTTGTGCTGCATGGCGATCTGATCCCTGTGCCAGTTGTCGTTCAGGATGCCGTCATGGTTGACAAGATTGCCCATCCTCTGCCACGGCAGATGGGCCGGACCTGTGTAAAATTCATCTATTTCCTTTTGCGTGAGTCCCAGGCGCTTCCATACGCGGACGGCAATCCCTTCCGTTGCCGCCAGGGTCAGGGGCATGTCGATGCCGTGCAGGGCCATCCAGTCGATTTCCCGTTCCCAGCGGTCCCATGTCCAGTAGGGCATGGTATAGCCGTAAGTGACGGCATTGAAGTGGTAATGATGGCGGAACGGGGAGGCAACCCTGCGCCGGGGGGTATCCGGAATCCGGGCCGGCCAGCGGATGTCCTTGTTATCCCAGGCAACCATGCCCAGCCCGTTTGTTTTGAGAAAATCATAAAATCCGCGGCAGAGGGCCGTTCCGCTGCTGCCGCGTACGGTCAGAACCCCGCCGGAGGATTCCGTCTCAAAGACGTCACAGCCGTTTTGCTGTTTTAGGGATTCCAGCTTGAGTTTGCCGGGGACGGCTTTCAGGGCGGGTACGGTCCGTTCCATGACTGAACGGGCCGCGTCCCGTTCTTCCGGTGAAAGGGAGTAGCCGGCATGCATGCAGCATACGGCCAGCAGCGTAGCAACCAAGGTACGCAAAGAAAATGTCGTCATGCTGATGACTACGGAAGGATGCGCCCTTTTCTTTTCAGGATTTTCAGCGTCTGTCCCTGATTCCCGGGAAAAGCAAAACCCCCCGCATGGGTGAATGCGGGGGGCCTGCCGATTCCGTAAGGAAGAATTATTCCGCCTTGGGCTTGGGTTTGCGCGGCGCTCTCTTGCGCGGCGTTTTCACCTTTTCTGCGGGCTTGTCGGCAATGTGCAGGAAGTTGAGCGTTTCCGCCCCGTCCGTCTGCACGGCTTCGATCTTGTCTCCGGCCTTGACGTCTCCACGCAGCAGCGCTTCCGCCAGCGGGTCCTCCAGCAGGCGTTCGATCGCGCGGCGCATGGGGCGCGCTCCGTATTGCGGATCGTACCCGTTCTTGATGATCAGGCTCAGGGCTTCCGGGCTCAGGGACAGGGCGATGTCCTTGGCCTTGAGGCGGGAGATGAGCTTGTCCGCTTCCAGTTGCACGATGTGTTCCAGGTCGTCCCGTTCCAGCATGCGGAAGACGGAGATTTCATCAAAGCGGTTGAGGAATTCCGGACGGAACTGCTTGCGCGCTTCCTCCAGGATTTTTTCCCTCATGGCGGCGTAGTCCGCCTTGTCGGAGGCCATGGCGCCGAAGCCCATGGTGCTCTGCCGCTTGGCGGAAGCGGCCCCCACGTTGGAGGTTAGGATGATGATGGTGTTGCGGAAGTTGATCTTGCGTCCCAGGGAATCCGTCACGCTGCCTTCCTCCAGAATCTGGAGAAGCAGGTTCATGACGTCCGGATGGGCTTTTTCCACTTCGTCAAACAGGATGACGGAGTAGGGCCTGCGGCGCACGGCTTCCGTGAGCTGGCCGCCTTCGTCATGGCCTACGTAGCCGGGAGGCGAACCGATGAGGCGGGACGTGGTGTGTTTTTCCATGTACTCGCTCATGTCCACCTGGATCAGGGCGTCCGCGGTGCCGAACATGATTTCCGCCAGGTTGCGCGCCAGGTAGGTCTTGCCTACGCCGGTGGGCCCCAGGAAGAGGAAGGAGCCGATCGGACGGCGCGGGTCCTTGATGTCCGCGCGGCTGCGCCGCAGGGCGCGGGCGATGGCGGAGGCTGCCTCGTCCTGGCCGATGACCTTGCTTTTCAGTTCTTCCTCCATGCGCAGAAGCTTGGTGGTTTCCTTTTCCTCCATCCGGGCCAGCGGAATGCCGGTCCATTTGGCGAGAACGGCCATCACGTCTTCTTCCGTGACGGGGACGTAGTTGGTCTCGTAGGACGTGCGCCAGGCGTCCAGCATGTTCTGGAGTTCCCTGCCTGCCTGCTTTTCTTCGTCGCGGATATGGGCCGCTTCTTCAAAAAGCTGGGCGTCCACGGCCTGGTTCTTGCGCTCCTTGAGTTCCTCGATGCGGGTTTCCATCTGGCTGATGTTGTCCGGCCGGGTCATCTGGGAGACGCGTTTGCGCGCACCGGCCTCGTCCAGGATGTCGATGGCCTTGTCCGGCAGGAAGCGCCCCGTCAGGTAGCGGTGGGAGAGCTTGGCCGCGGCTTCCACGGCATCCTTGGTGTAGTGAACCTTGTGGTGTTCCTCATACTTGGGCTGGATGCCCGCGAGTATCTTGATGGTGTCCTCCACGGAGGGTTCCCCCACCTGCACCTGCTGGAAGCGGCGTTCCAGGGCGGCGTCCTTCTCAATGTGCTTTCTGTACTCATTGAGCGTGGTGGCGCCGATGGCCTGGAGCTCCCCGCGGGAGAGGGCTGGCTTGATGATGTTGGAGGCGTCCATGGAGCCTTCCGCGGAACCGGCGCCCACAATGGTGTGCAGTTCGTCGATGAAGAGGATGACGTTGCCTTCCCGGCGTATTTCGTCCATCACGGCCTTGAGCCGTTCTTCAAACTGGCCGCGGTACTTGGTGCCCGCCACCATCAGCGCCAGGTCCAGGGAGATGACCCTCTTGCTGCGCAGGAGTTCCGGAACGTGGCCCTGGGCTATTTCCTGGGCCAGTCCTTCCACGATGGCGGTTTTGCCCACCCCGGCTTCTCCGAGCAGAACGGGGTTGTTCTTGTTCCGGCGGCACAGAATCTGGATGACGCGCTCGATTTCCGGGGAGCGGCCGATGACGGGGTCCATCTTGCCGTCGCGGGCAAGCTGGGTCATGTCGCGGCCGAACGCCTGGAGGGCGGGCGTCTTGGACTTCTGCTGCCTGGAATAGGCGGGGGCTGCGGGTTCGTCCGACGGGATGGCGGGGGAATCATTCTCCTCTTCCTCGTCATCGTCGTCCGGAATGATGTTGTCTTCGTCCGCGTCCATCTGGTACTTGGGCGTGAGCACGTCCAGCAGTTCCCGGCGGGCCTGTTCCAGGTCCACGCCGAAGTGGCGCAGAATCTGTCCGGCCACGCCGTCGCCGTCCCGGATGAGGCCCAGGAGAAGGTGTTCCGTTCCCACGTAGGTATGGTTGAGTTCCTGGGCTTCCCTGTTGGCCAGGGCCAGAACCTTGCGCACCCGGGGGGTGTAGGGGATGTTGCCTTCGGCCTGGGGTTCCGTGCCCCGGCCTATCTGCTGCTCCACCTGCTGTCGCACGGCGTTGAGCTCCACCCCCAGGTTTTCCAGGATGGTGACGGCCACGCCCTTGCCCAGCTTGAGAAGGCCGAGAAGAAGGTGTTCTGTTCCTATATAATGATGATTGAAGCGGTCCGCTTCCCGGCGCGCGTGCGCCAGTACTTGTTGCGCCCTGGGCGTAAAGTTATTCATATATGTTATGGAAAATATTTCTTGGTTGCATTAGCTTCCGGAGAGTTCCTTCCGGATGATGTCCGCGCGGATCTGGTCCCTGTCTTCCGAGGTTGTCTGCTCCGTGGTGGACAGGCGCGCCAGGTGGGCCGGCTGGATGTTGAGTATGGTTTTATTGACGTGTTTCAATGCCTGGTGGGAAAAGATGTCCAGAGACGCTCCCATGCGGAGGAAGGAGAGCAGCCCCAGCGCCTCCTGGGTGGAAAGCAGGGTGGCGTTGGTCAGCAGCCCGTAGGCGCGGGAAACGCGGTCCTTCACCTGGAGGGAGGCGGACTGGAGCAGCTTTCTGCGGGCGTTCCATTCTTGGTGCGCCAGGTCGGACGTGAACCGGGTCATGCGTTCCACGATCTGTTCCTCGCTGTCGCCCAGCGTGGACTGGTTGGAAATCTGGAACAGGTTGCCGGTGGCTTCCGTGCCTTCGCCGTACAGGCCGCGCACGGTAATGTTGAGCTGCACGGCCGCCTGGACGACCTGCTGCATCTGTTCGGAGATGAACAGTCCGGGAAGGTGGATCATATCTGAAGCCCTCATGCCCGTGCCCAGGTTTGTGGGGCAGGCGGTGAGGTAGCCCATGCGCGTGTTGTACGCGTACGGGAGCTTGGCTTCCAGCCCGGAGTCTATCCTGGACACGGCGTTCCATGCCTTCTTGAGCTGGATGCCGGGAAGGATGTACTGCAGGCGCAGGTGGTCCTCCTCATTGAACAGGATGCTGGCATTCTGGTTGCGGGAAATGAGCACGGCGCAGCCTTCCGAACGGGCGGCCAGCTCCCGTGAGATGAGGTGGCGCTCCACCAGCAGCTGCTTCTGCTGCTGGTTCAGTTCGGAAAGTTCCGCGTAATAGCCGCCTTTCATGGCGGGGAGCTGGCGCGCCTCCGCGGAGGTAAGGGCCAGGGTGTCCGCGCGCTGCTGGCGCGTGGCCCAGCCGGGGAAGGGGGTAGCCGTCAGATTCCGGGCCAGGCGGATGCGGGAGGTGAGCACGATGTCGTGCTCGTCTTTGGATTCCACCATCCACTTGGCGGGATTGTTGAGTAAATCGTCAAAGAGCATGAAGGTTAATTGGTCGGCGTACGCAGTTGTTTGATTTGATCGCGCAGCTTGGCCGCCCGTTCATAATCTTCCCTTGCTACTGCCAGAGAGAGTTGTTGTTCCAGGTCGCTGATGGTTTGGGTTTCCGTTTCACGTTTTTCCGCTCTTGCGGGCGTTTTGCCGTGGTGGTGGGAGTCCGGCTGTATCTGGTCCAGGAGAGGCAGGATTTCTTCTTCAAAGACGTTGTAGCATTCGCTGCATCCCAGGCGGCCCACATTCTTGTAGTCCTGGAGAGTAAAGGAGCAGATCGGGCAGTTGGTCAGGGGAAGGGACTGAAGCGCCGGAATGGGCGCGGGAGAGTCCTCCCCTCCCTTTGTGCCGAATTGCCCCTGAAGGTTCGGAAACAGTTTTTCCGCCAGATCAAAGGCGTCCGGGTCCAGCAGGCCCCGCTCCTGGGCGCATTTGGCGCAGAGGCAGAATTTGGTGGACTTGCCGTTGATGATCTGTGTCAGGAACACCGTTGCCGGTGCAGAGCATATCTCACATTTTTTCACAACCCGCATTATAAGCCCGAGCCCTGTTTCGGACTAGAAGACTGCGTGTCATGGATTGTCATGAAAAAGGGCCTTCTTATTGTAATGGGGATGATTTCTTTCCGCGCTGCTTGAGCAAACCGCATCTGGAAGAATACAAATAGGCTATGCAGAAGATCACGCCCAGCACCAGAATGATGGTTGCCCCCAGGTGCCAGCCCAGCGGAAAGGAGAGGTAAAAGGCGAGCACGGAGCCCAGCGCCCCGATCAGTCCGCCACCCCAGAAAAGGTGGGAAGGTTTGTTGGTGAGCATGTACACCGTGGCGGCGGGTCCCACGAGCAGCCCCAGCGTCAAAAAGGCCCCCACGGCCTGGAGGGAGGAGACCAGCACCAGGATGATAAGGGTGAAAATGCCGTAGCTGATCAGCCGGGAGGGGATGCCCAGGGTGGTGGCGATGTCCGGGTCGAACAGGTAAATCAGGATGGGGCGCCGGAAAAGCAGCAGCGTCAGCACGCTGGCGGCGCTGATGGCGAAGGCGATCCACAGGTCCGAGTCCGACAGGCTCATGATGGAGCCGAATAGCCAGTCGTCTATCTTCTGCTGGAGGCCCAGCCGGACCAGGACGATGAAGCCGGCGGCAAACGCCGTGGTATGCAGGATGGACAGGGCGGTATCCTGGTTCAGCCTGGACGTGCGGGACACGAACAGGGAGCCCAGCCCCACCAGCAGGGCGGCTACCACGGCTCCCAGCAGCAGGCTCCAGCGCGTCAGGCCGAACATCAGCACGGCCACCGCGATTCCCGGCAGCAGCGCGCAGGACAGCGTGCCTATCTGCAGGGCGGATTTTTTCAGGATCACCAGCCCGCTGACGAAGCCGTTGGCAAAGCCGATCATGAGACACGCCAGCAGGGAGCGCTGGGCGATGGGTTCCCGGAGAAATAGAAAAAAGTCGTCCATAACGTAAAAAATTGTCCGGTCAGGCGTTCATTCCGTATGTTTCCCGTATCCGTTCCGGGGAAAGCACCTCCTGAGCCGGACCGAAGGCGACCAGGTCGCGGTTCATCAGCAGGACGGTATCGAAGATTTCCGCCGCCGTATTCAAATCGTGGTGGGAGGCGATGACCAGGCGCCCCTCCCCGGCCATGGAATCCAGCAGGCGTCCCAGGGACTGGCAGGCGGGGGCGTCCAGGCCCGTAAACGGTTCGTCCAGCAGGAGGACATGCGCTTCCTGTGCCAGGGCGCGCGCCAGGAAGGCCCGCTGCTGCTGGCCGCCGGAAAGCTCGGAAATCTGGCGTTCCGCCAGGTGCTCCAGGCCGAGCACGTGCAGGGACTTTTCCACAATCTCCCGGTCATGGCCGGAAAATCTTTTCCACAGGCCCAGGGCCGGATAGCGGCCCATTTCCACCAGGGCGCGCACGGTGATGGGGAAGGACCAGTCCACGTCGGAGCGCTGGGGCAGGTAGGCAATTTCCCTCGGCATGTCGTGAAGGGGGGTCCCGTTCCACAGAATGTTGCCGGAATCTGGGCGAATAAGCCCAGCCAGCGCCTTGATCAGGGTGGATTTTCCCGCGCCGTTGGGACCCATCAGGGCCAGCGTGTGCCCGCAGGTGATGGAAAAGCTGATATCGTGAATGGCAAGAAGGTTGCCGTAATACACGGTGACGTTCTCCACATCCAGGCGGTGGCGCTCCGGATGGCTGGCATGGGCGCCCCAGCAGATGTGGTCCTGGGCGCAGTGAGGGGAGGGGGCGCTTATTTCCATGAGAAGGAGTACGTATCGTTCAATGAAGGGCCGAAGGACCACCGGGTGGCGGAGGCGGCCTGCCTGCCCTCCGGTTCCAGTTCCAGCGTCACGGGGGTGTCCGGCGTGCCTTCCGGCCATTGGGCGGAAACGGTGAGCGTGGCGGAGTTTCCCTTCAGGGGAAGGCGGCACTCCACTTCTTCATGCAGTTCCGGATTCTCCGCCTTCCAGAGAACAGTGTTCCCGGCGGCTATGGAAATATTCCTGGGCCGGTGGGCGCATTTGACCGTGATGACGGTGGAAACGCCCGGCGCGGCAGTCTCCGGGGCGGCATGCGGAACAGCCTGCTCCGCCGGAGTTCCGGAAGTCATCTTGTAAAGCGCCAGTCCCAGCAGGACGGCCCCCGCCAGGGCGGGAAAAAACTGTCTCAGGGGGGAACTGGTCATGGCTTCCGGGCCGGGGAAAGGGCTTCCTTGATAATCTGGACGTTCTGTTTGAACATGCTTTCAAAGTCGTGCCCGTCCGGGGACAGGCCGTCCGTATTGACAGGCTTGGCGACGGAAATATTCAGGGACTTGGCTATTTCATTCAGGCTCTTGGGATTGGAGGAATATTCCGGAAAAACGGCCTTCACCTTCGCCTCCCGGAGTTTTTTCAGCGTGGCCGCCAGTTGGGCGGAATTCCCCTCGTCTTCACGGCTCACCCCCTGCATGCTGATGCTGCGGAAGCCGAATTCCCGGCAGAAATGGTTCATGGCCGCATGGCCGGTCACCAGGATGCGGTCGGCTTCCGGGATGCCGGAAAGCTCCGTTCTGGCCCAGGCGGAAAGGCGGTCCATCTTCCGGTTCCATTGGGAGAGGCCGGCTGAGTAATCCTCCTTGTGGGCCGGGTCCATGTTGGCGAGCACGGCGGCCAGGGCGCGCGCGGCCCTCTTCATGTTGGCGGGAGTATGCCACCAGTGGGGATCGTTGGGGCCGTGGGAGCAGGTGCCGTCTTCCGCGTGGTCGTGATGGTCGTGTTCCGCGGAATCGGCGGCTACGGGCACGTCCGGAATGGATGCCCCCAGGTCCAGAATCTGCGCCCGGGAGCCCAGGGCGTCTTTCAGCCTGGGAAGGTACGGCTCCAGATTCTTGCCGGAGGCCAGCACCAGCCGCGCCTGTCCCGCCGCGGCGATATCCTGCGGCGCGGGCTCGAAACTGTGCAGGTTGCCGTTGGGCTTCAGCAAATCCGTGACCTGGACGTGGCTGCCGCCCAGGGCGCGCGCCATGTCCCCCAGCACGGGGTGCAGGGCCGCGATCTTCAGGACGGGGGCCTCCTGGGCGCCCAGAGTACAGAACAGGCCCAGAAGACACAGAAAAGGAATTAAAACGCGCCGGAGCATGTCTCCCATTATGGTGCGCCCGGCAGGGGATGCAATGGTCAAATTTGTCTTCCAAAGTGAGATGACGCTAACTTTGGCGCGCCTTCCCTGCGTTCTTTCTCCTGCCCCTCATTTTCAAATTGAACTTCTGGTACAGGAAGGAGGAAATGAGGACAATGAAGGCCAGGCCCACGAGGGCGCCCACACGGTAAAGCTGGCTGAGGCTGGAAATGTCGTAGCACATGGCCTTGAGCAGCGTAATGCCCAGCAGCGCGAGCCCCGCCATGCGCACCCTGGAGGACCGGATGTCGAACCCCGTGGCAATCAGGCACAGGGCGAACAGGCTCCAGGCCAGGGATATGGTCAGGTCCTGCGCCAGACTGCGGCCGAACTGGATCAGCAGCGGATGGTCCCCCGGTGCGGCAAACCCGCAGGAAATCTCCATGTTCATCCAGATGAAAAGCAGGATGGCGCCGAAAATGTTCAGGGAAGGGATGAGGAAGCGGAGTCCGGAGCGGCCGCCGGTGAGGCGGGGCATCACCTTTTTCTGCATCCACCACGCCCCGGCCATGCAGCAGAAAACCAGCGTGGCGTATGTCAGGCGCAGCTCCGGCATTTGGCCCGGATCAAGCTGGGAAACCGTCTTGAACAGGCCGCTGTGGATGAACATCGCCGCCAGCAGGAAAAAGCCCGTCCAGGCCAGCTTTGCCTGGGGAAACTTTCCGCACAGCAGCAGGAGGGCGAAGCCTTCCAGGGACCAGGCCAGGGTCAGCGGTGTTTCGCTCCACTGGAAGCCGATGGCCAGAGTCAGCATGCCGATGGCCGTGCCGTAGTAAAAGGTGAGGACGGCGGACCGTTTCAGCAGCGTCTCGAAAGGGAGCCTTTGCAGGTACAGAGCCGTCAGGAAGGGGGAGACGGCGCAGAGAAGAGCGGCGGTGGAAGCCCAGAACCTGGTGGAGACGGGATGGTGGGACATTCCGTACTGGTACCAGACAAAATAGAAAAGAGGGACGCACAGGGCGGAGGCGCTCCAGGCCAGCAGTCCGTCGCGGAAGCGCCGGATCACGAACGAAGGAAGCAGGAACAGGAACGCGAAGACGAAGAACGGCACCCAGGGATGGAATTCCTGATGCCATGCCGCCAGAGCAAAACCGCCCACGGCCACCATCAGGGCCTGCCCCCGGCTGTGCCGGACGGCCATCCAGCAGAAGACGCCTGCGGTCAGTATGGCGTAAAAGGGAAGCGGGGAGTCCGGCCAGATGATCGGAAGCCACGCCAGGGCCGCCGCCGTGAAACAGGAGATTCTGACACCCGGATGCAGGTCGGCCAGGCAGGCCCCTCCGGACAGGGTGCGGGCGGACAGCACCTTGTAGGAAGCGGCGATCATGAATATGCTGAATATTCCGCGGAGAAGCTCGGAAAACCAGGGGAAATTTTCCGGTTTGGGATGTTCCGTAAAGGAGGCGCACAAGTAGCAAACGGTGAAGATGCCTACCGGGAGGAACCAGGACCAGTAGGTGCTCCTTGCCCTGGCCAGCGGAAGAAGGGCGACCATCGGGAACATCCCGGCCAGGAGCAGAAGCGCCCGGGAGGAAGAGGAAAGAGCCAGGGGATTGCCTTCCGCCTGCATCCGGAAAGCCGTCAGGCACGCCACGGCAATCGCCCCGAAAGCCAGCAGGAATGAAGAGCTTCCCGTGCCGGGGGCCTTCTTCTCCTGCCGGATGCCGGAGTACAGCCCGCAGCCGCAGTAGAGAAGCAGCGTGCAGAGGGAAAGCAGGGTGACGGCCGGAATGTGGCCGTTCGCGTTGTATTCGTCAAACCAGCCCATCAGCAGCAGCGTATAGGCCGCAAGGCCGATGGCTCCCACTTTCGTCCAGCGCGTGACGGCCAGCACGGAAACCAGTCCGGCGTTCAGAAGGGTCATGTACAGGAACAGGGAAACCGTGTGATCCTGCCCGGTGGACAGGATGACCGGCGTGAGAAATCCGCCGATGATGCCCAGAACGGCAATGACCTGGAAACGGAGCCGCACGGCCAGGACGAATGCAGCGGCCGTGGTGGCGGCCAGCAGAAGGGCGGAAACTGCCGTATTGAAGAAGGGCAGCGCATAAAACATGCGGCCTGCGCAGGTGGCCAGGTACAGCACCAGAATGCCGGTGGCGGTCAGGGTGCCGGAAAGGGTGGGATACCTTTTCTTCAGGCGCGAAAGGCCCGTACCCAGCAGGGCAAAGGCCGTCATGTAGGTGAGGATGATTCTCCATTCCGGAGAAATCAATTCATTGTCAATGCTGTATTTGACAAAGAAACCTGTTCCCAGAAACAGGATGAACCCGCCGATCCAGGAAAGCAGCTTGGCTCCTATGAAATATTCCCAGGAAAAGGCGGGGGAAACGGCTGCTGGCTGCCTGGCCTTCCGGGCTGCGGGAGCGGCGGACTCATAGGGGATGATGGCCGTGGCGGGCCGTGGCCGGGATGGAACGGGGCGCGGCGCGGCGGTTCCCGTTCTTGCGGAGTCCCGGAACTTGTTGTCCGCTGCTGCCCTGCCATAGGGCATGTGCATGTCCATATGCGCCTTGACTTCCGCAAACTCGTTTTCCAGCCTGCGTACCTTGTGTTCCAGGGAAATGACCTGGCAGGCCTTCACAAACGTGAAAACCATGCCGGAAAGAAGAGCCAGCACAAGCAGTAAAATGAAAATTTCCATGGGAGGAAGGGGGTAGGGAGAATGTATTCTACATGGGAAAAACGGGACTGCAAGACGCAAAAGGAGACATGTCCGGTTCTCCTGGAGGTGTGGAATGGCGTGGGTCGGGGCGCGGTCTGCGGGTGGCATCCGTTCCCAATGACAGGATTGATTTTCCACAACCATTTAAAAACGAAGAGTGGAGAGTTCCGCCTCCGGGAAGGAATGGCCGTGTCGTATCCTCTGGGTACACGGAATGACTCAATGCAATTTTTTTGCTGTTGCGGCCGCATAACGAATTTGTTACCCTGCCATACGCATT
Organism: Akkermansiaceae bacterium; assembly: GCA_021202525.1. Lineage (GTDB taxonomy): Bacteria > Verrucomicrobiota > Verrucomicrobiia > Verrucomicrobiales > Akkermansiaceae > Akkermansia. Next base: position 40,211 of record JAJQCV010000041.1, read on the forward strand.
AACGTGCAAAAAAATATGAAAATTACGATTCCTTTTCCATTGCGCCGCAGCCTGTTTGCGGGCTTCTTCCTGTCCCTCTCCGCTTCCGGGGCGGACTATACCGTGGACGCCTCCCAGTCCTCCGATCCTGGCCGGAAAGTGTACCAGACCCTGGCGGACCTGGCTTCCGCCGGAGTTCTGGCAGCGGGAGACACGGTCGTTCTGAATAACGACGACTCCACCCTCACTTCCAGGCTGCCCGTTCTCGTCAATTTCCGCTCCAATGATCCGGAAACGCCGCGTACCGTGGATCTGTCCGGATTGGGAAATGCACCTTTGTTCAATCCGGCCACAGGCAATTACACGTTGGATATGGAATCCGTCGTCTTTTCCAATGCCCCGGCCAGAGTGTTTCTCTACCTCGGCAGCTCCAGCTCTGCTCCCATCTCCTTAAAAATTTCTGGCAACGCCACTTTTACGGGAAATGATAGTTCCGCCAGCGGTTCTGCCTCCCGCTACGGAGGGGTGATTTGCCTGTACTCATCTGCGGCTGCCGCGCTAACGATGGGAAACAACGCCACGTTCTCCTATAATCATGCTGCCGGCAATGGGGGAGCGATTGGCGTGCACTCACACGGCAACACCGCTGCGCTGACCATAGGGAACAACGCCGTATTCACCGGGAATTACGCTTCCAACAATGGCGGGGGAGCGATTCATGTATACGGGGCAACCGGTTCCGCAGCGGTTATAGGAGACAACGCGACATTCACTGGCAATTATCTTTTAGGAGGCTATAGCGGCTCCGGGGGAGCCATTTACGTCGTCATGCCGGACAGCACCAAATACGGTGGAAACAGCCTTGTCATGGGCGCCAACGCCGTGTTTTCCGGGAATTATGTTTCTGGCCGCTACAGCACCGGCGGAGCGATTGCGCTTTCATCATCCTCCCGTTCGGAAACTTCCACGCTGGTTCTTGGCCCTGGCGCCACGTTCACCGGGAATTACGTTTTTTCTTCCGCCGGCTCCTCCTACGAGAGCGTATGCTCCGGCGGAGCGATTTACATAATTTCATCAAGATATTCGAACATTACGGTGCAGGACGGCGCGACCTTCACCGGCAATTACGCGGGGACCAAAGGCGGGGCCATCCTTATGCAAGGCAGCTACGCGGGCAGTTCCAGCCAGTTCCTGGCCCTGACCCGTGACGTCCTTTTCAGCGGCAACATGACCGGCGGCACATTTACCCAGCATCCAGACGGTTCCTTCTCCGTGGAAAACGGCGTCGCCAACGCGATCCATATGGGAGGAGATCAGAGCATCCAACTGGCCGCTGCCGAAGGCAGGCAGGTCCGTTTCAACGATCCCGTCACCAGTGCGGCCCTGAGTCTCAGCGGGGAAAACATCGCCTTTTCCATCAACCGGTACACGGACGGCGGGAATCCCCGTACCACCGGCGGAACGGTGGTCTTCAGCGGGGAACTCTACCAGGGGGAAGACTCCCATCTGGTTGCCAGCCGTTATAACAACTTCAAGGGCCAAACCACTCTCTACGGGGGCACCCTCGTTTTGGAACACAACGTGGTCTTCGGCAATGCCGACCTGAGGGAGGACACTTCCATGACCCTGCAGGACGGCACCCTGGAAATCACCGGCGGCAGCACGGTCAACGCCGCCTCCTTCACCGTCTCCCATGCGGATATCGTCCTGCGTCCGGGAACCAGCGCCTTCATCAATGCCAGGGACGTGGATATTTCCCACGGCTTCATCTTCGACATGCAGAAACAGCTTCCGGGAGCTTCTTCCCCACAGTCCTCCCACGGGATTTCCGTTTCGGCTGCGGATTCCTTCACGCTGGGTGGTTCCGTGGGCATTCTGGACAACGGCGTATCCGCCGACTACTTTTATGCGGACAACTCCTGGGCGCGGGAGCGCGTCTTCGTTGTGCTTACGGACTCGGACAAGACGCATGAGGGCGACTTCTCCGGCCCTTATTCGCTGGCCACGGGCACCGAAAATGTGGACAGCCCCTATGCCTACACGGGCACCTGGAGCCACCAGTGGCTGGACGCGGACGGCGACGGCTTTGCCGAACAGCTCCGGCTTGTCTGGACGCCCACTCCCGGGGAAGAGTCCATTCAGGACATCCTGCCCGAACTGGCCGGCGACATGACCCTGAACTCCATGTGGTCCTCCGCCTCCAATGCCCTCGGCATGTCGGACGCCGCTCTTGGCAGCCTGGACGCCCTGCGCTTCCTGACGGGTCCGGAAAACAACTACTGGGTCAAGGGCCTGGGGGATTTTCTCTTCCATGCCACCGAAGGTGGCCGGGACGGGTTTGACTACAACGGCGGCGGATATGCCGTGGGGGCGGACCGCAGGGTGGCGAAGAATACCATCCTGGGCCTGGGCTTCGGCGACCTGTACGGCAGGTTGTACAGCCGCAGCTTTGTGGGGGACATCGGCCAGCAGACCCGCATCGCCATGCTCTATGGAGGATGGTACAAGGATCTCGGCAGGAAGGACGCCCTCATGGTGACGGCTTCAGCGGGCTACGGCTGGACGGCCAACAGGATGAACTCCTTCCATACCGGCGGATGGTCCCGCGGAAAATGGACCAACCGCACCCTGGCCGCCACCCTCAACGGGAAGTGGAGCCGCCGCGTGAGTGAGGTTCTTGCGGTGGATTTCATGCTTGGGCTGGAATACACGGACGTGACCCAGGATTCGTTCACGGAAACTGGGTGGGACGCGCGCCGTTTTGAAAAAGGGCATTTGAAAAACCTGTCCCTGCCTGTGGGCGTGGGGCTGACCTGCCGCAGCGAACTGAAGGGAAGGGAATGGATCAACAGCGTGGCGGTGAGCTACCTGCCCGATGTGTACCGTGAAAACCCGAGTGCGCCTGCCCAGCGTCTGCTCAACGGTTATCGCTGGGAAGCCAGGGGAACGGCGCCCGACCGGAACGCGGTGAGGGTGAATGTGGCCAGTGCGCTGCAATTGAACGCGCGCTGGAGGGCGTACGCGGGATACGAGTTTGAGGGGAGAAACAAGGCTGTGGCGCATCGGTTTAACGCAGGGGTAAGTTTCGCCTATTGACGGCGGCCTGAAATACTCTCCGGTCTTTTTCCCAGGGAAAAGGCCGGATGGAGGCTCCCGTGATCCTGATGTTCCGGGAAAAATTCTGGAGGCATGGACGGCGCGTTCGTCCATGCCTCCTTATTCTCCTCTGTTGGCATGCCGCAGGCGGGTACGGACGGTTTTTTCTTGAGATGGGCACTCTTTTCTGATTCCATTACCGAGCATTATCATGAATGGTTTTCAACTTCTTCAATGTGGCTTTGGCGTAGCGGCCCTGCTGGCGGGCCCCGTCATGGGCGCGCCTGCCGTTTATCCTGTTCCCCAGCAATCCAAACTGTCTTCCCAGACGGCGGCTTTCTCAGGGAAACCGTCCGTCGTGGTCCGTTCCGCCAGGACGCAGGGAGACAAACTGCTGGCCGGCGTACCGGAAAAATCCGGCGCGTACAAGCTGGTGGTCTCCCCGCAGGGGAAGGTGGGCATCGGAGCCCATGACGAGCGCGGGGCGTTTTACGCCATGCAGACATTGCGCCAGCTGGGCAAAAAGACCGGGAACGGCGACGCCGTGATGCTGCCCGTGGGGGAAATCACGGACTGGCCGGACATTGAATTCCGCGGCACGGTGGAAGGATTCTACGGCACCCCCTGGAGCCATGAAGCCCGCCTGAGCCAGTTGCGCTTCTACGGGCAGAACAAAATGAACACCTACATTTACGGCCCCAAGGACGATCCGTACCATTCCTCCCCGCACTGGCGGGATCCCTATCCCGCGGACCAGGCCGCCCAAATCAGGGAGCTGGTGAAAGTGGCCCGGGAAAACCATGTGGACTTCGTCTGGGCCATCCACCCCGGCAAGGACATCAAGTGGACGGAGGAGGACATGAACAATGTCATCAAAAAATTTGAAATGATGTACAAGCTGGGCGTGCGCTCCTTCGCCGTGTTTTTTGACGACATCTTCGGGGAAGGCACCAAGGCGGACAAGCAGGCCCTGCTGCTGAACAAGATCAACAACGAATTCGTCAAGGCCAAGAAGGACGTCACTCCCCTGGTCATGTGCCCCACCCAGTACAACCGCGGCTGGGCGGACCCCAAGCCGGGAACCTACCTGGACATTCTGGGCGAACAGCTTGACCCCTCCGTCCATATCATGTGGACGGGCAACTCCGTGTGCCATGACATCACGCTGGAGGGCCAGGAATGGGTGAACAAGAGAATCAAGAGGCCGTCCTACGTCTGGTGGAACTTCCCCGTGACGGACTACTGCCGCTCCAACCTGTGCATGGGCCGCGTTTACGGACTGCCCCAGGAATCCGGATCACGGGAATCCATGAGCGGGCTGGTTTCCAACCCCATGGACAAGCCGGAAGCTTCCAAGGTAACGCTCTTCGGCATTGCCGACTACGCCTGGAACATCGACGGCTTCAAGTCGGACGAAGCCTGGAAGGAGGGCGTCGTGCGCCTGTACCCGCAGGCGGCGGAGGCCATGCAGGCATTTGTGGACCACAACTCCGACCAGGGCCCCAACGGGCACGGCTTCCGGAGGGAGGAGTCCGTGAACATAGCCCCCGTGGTCAACCGCGTGCTGGAAGCCGCCCGCGAGGGCAAGGTGGTGAAATCGGACACAGCCCAGCTTAAAAAGGAATTCTCCCGCATGGCCGCCGCCGCTCCCGTCATACGGGAAAAGGTGGACAACCCCCGCCTTATGAAGGAAATTGGCGCCTGGGTGGACGCCTTTGAACAACTGGGCCTGGCCGGGCAGCACGCCGTGGCCGCCCTGGAAAACAGCAGCCCCAAGGCGGCCGTGACGGACCTGGTGAAAGCCACGCAGGCGCTTGCGGCCATGGACCGCATCTCCCAGCAGCACAACCAGCAGGGGCAATTGTACCGTTCCGCGGTGAAAACCGGTTCCCGCGTGATGACGCCCGCCGTCAATGAACTGGCGGACATCGTTTCCAGGAAAACCTTCCCGGCTCTTGCCGGAACGCCGGCCCTCTCTCCCAAGCCCCTGGTGAAAGGCGGCAGCATGGACAAGGCGGAACTGTTCTGTGACGGAGACCGCGGCACCTTCTGGCATTCCGGAGCCTATGGACAGCCGGGGGACTGGTACGGCGTGGACTACGGCATGGCTATCCCCGTCAGGAGCGTGGAAGTGCTGATGGGCCGCAATGACAAGGACGGCGACTACGTGGCCAAAGGCCAGCTGGAAGCCACCCAGGACATGAAAACCTGGAAGCCGCTGGGACCGGAAACCTCCGGCATGCAGGTGGTGTGGCAGGCGCCCAGGCCCGTTTCCGTCCGCGCCGTGCGTTACCGCGTCATTGAACCTAAAAAGACGGACAACGGCCGTGGCGTGTGGACGGCTATTCGTGAAATCTCCGTGAATGCGCCGGCCGCCGCCCGCGCTTCCTCCAATGTGGCGGGGCTGGAAGGCGTTTCCGTGCAGAAATCGGACAAAATCGTGCGGATCAACCGCGTGATGGAAACCCACAAGATGAAGCCCGGAGAATTCATCGCCCTGGACCTGGAAGGGCCCACGGACGCCACCTGGCTGGAAATCAACCTGGAACGGGATGACGTGAACTCCTGGGCGGAAGTAGTGCTGGACGTGGAAGGGTCCGCCAAGCCCGTGGTGCAGAAGCTGGACAGGCAGGGCAAAAACTTCATTGCCAAGGCCAACCAGCTTCCCAAGGGCATCAAGGGCATGAAGCTGGTCAACAAGAGCGGCAAGGAACAGGACGTGGTGCTGAACATGTTCAAATTCGACGTCCCCCCCGCCGATCCCGGAACGAACCTTGCCGCCCTGAGCGACAGGAACCTGAAAACGGTGTACCGTGCGGACAAGCCTCTGGACGTGGTGGTTCCCAATCTGGACAACCCCAGGGCGACCAAACTCGTCGTGGTAGGGTCCGCTGCATACGCGGTGCAGGCCCGCAGGGGTGAAGGCGCGTGGACGTCCATAGGCAAAAAGGCCGCAGGCGCCGGAGCGGCGGAATTCGCCATTCCCTCCGGGACTAGCGCCGTGCGCCTGTTCTACAATGCTCCCCAGAAGGATGCCGTGATCAATGAAGTGATCTTCTCTTCCAAAAAATAGGCGGTTTTATCCGTCTTCCGCAGGGCCGCCCGGATATTCCGGCGGCCCTGTTGCGTGCCGGCGTGACGGCTCCGGCAGGCGGCCGGACCGGAATGGTGAGAAAAAGACCGGGCGTGGCCGGATGCCTTTTCCATGCCTCGTAAAAACGGCCCGGAACTCTTCCGCGGAAAGGGTGCGGGGAATGGGGAGCGCATTCAAACGGCCAGTCCTGCCGGTACATTCGGCGGCCGTCCCGGCTGAAACATTCGGAAACAACCTTGACCATGTTGGCCGGAGGGTTAAAATATTGACATGACACCGGGCTTTCATTGGACTCTGCGCCCCTCCGTGAAGGAGGACGATCCGGCCCTGAAAGCATTTCCCGCGGAACTTCCCCTGCTGGTCAAGCAGCTCCTGCTCCAGCGCGGATTCAAGGGAGGCGCGGAAACGGAACTGTTTCTGGAACCCAGGCTCTCCCACCTGAGCGATCCCTTCCTGATGGGGGAAATGGCCGCCGCCGTGGAACGCATCTTCCAGGCCGTGGACGCAGGGGAAACCGTGTGCATCTACGGGGACTACGATGTGGACGGCGTCACCTCCGTGGCCCTGCTCAGGGCCATTCTGATGGCGTACGACCTGGACCCCCAGTACTTCATTCCCGTACGTTCCCGCGAAGGCTACGGCCTGAGCGAAGCGGGCATGGAACGCTGCCTGTGCGAATGCTCGGACAAGCCCAGCCTGCTCATTACGGTGGACTGCGGCACTTCCTCCGTCAGGGAGGTGGACATGCTCAACAAGCGGGGGATAGACGTCATCATCCTGGACCACCACGAGGCGGGACCGCAGGGCAGGCCGGACGCCGTGGCGGTGGTCAATGCCAAAATAGAGGAAAACAGCCCGTACACCTACCTGTGCAGCGCGGGCGTGGTCTTCAAGCTGGCGCACGCCCTGCTCAAGGTGCGGAAATTGAAAACCTTTGACCTCAAGCTCTACCTGGACCTGGTTGCCGTGGCTACCGTGGCGGACATCGTCCCCCTGGTGGACGAAAACCGGATTCTGGTGCGCCACGGCCTGGGCAGGCTGGCCCACAGCCGTCATACGGGGCTGAAAACCCTCACGGAAATAGCGGGCATCCGCCCCTCGGACGCCTCCAGCCACGCCGGATTCCTGAACGCTGCGCACGTGGGCTTCCGGATCGGGCCGCGCATCAATGCCGCCGGGCGCATGGACTCCCCCATGGATGCCCTGGAACTGCTGCTGACCATGGACAACAGGCGTGCCGTCCAGCTCGCGCAGATGCTGGACTCCCACAACCGCAAGCGGCAGGAAGAGGAGGAAGCCATCAGGACGGACGCCGTCCAAATGCTCCACAACTCCTTTGACCCGGAGCGGGACAACGTCATTGTGCTGGGCTCCCGCGCGTGGCATCCCGGTGTGGTGGGCATTGTGGCCTCCCAGCTCATGCGGCGGTACCACAAGCCGACCTTCGTCATCGCCTTTGATGAAAGCGGGGTGGGCAAGGGCTCCGGACGCTCCATCCCCGGCGTCTCCCTGGTGCAGGCCATCCATCAGTGCGCGGACACTCTCGTTTCCGGTGGCGGCCATGACATGGCGGCGGGCCTGGTGATTGAGGAATCCCGCATGGACGACTTCCGGCGGGCCTTCAACCGCTATGTTTCGGAGACCACTACGGAGGAACAGCGCTGCCCGGTGCTCAATATAGACATGGAAGTCTCCTTCCAGGCCCTGACCCTCGACTTGCTGGACAGCTATGAAAAGCTGGAACCCTTCGGCAACTCCAACCCCCAGCCCCTCTTCATGAGCTCCGACGTCTTCCCCACGGAGCCGCCCAAGCGCGTGGGAACCAACCATCTGAAGCTCTTCATGCGCCAGGGCATGGTGGAACGGGACGCCATCTTCTTCAACGGCGCGGAAAGGGAGCTCCCCGAACCGCCGTGGGACATCGCCTTCACGATCGACAGGAACGTGTACCGGGGCAGGGCCTCCCTGTCCATTTCCATCCAGGAAATACGCTCTCATCAGGAGATGTGATTCGTTGTTCCGGAGCCGTCTTTCTCTGTCGGCGGAAAAGCGTCATTCCGGATATGCGCCTCTCCACGCGCCGCAGGCTTGACAACATCCCGGCGAAAGTGCATCGTTTGACCTGTTCCGCCCATTCGGGGAGGATTTTACGGTAAAATAGGCAAGATGAATACCCTGTTCCTGCAAGGTCGTCTATTGCTACTTCTCGGACTGTAGTCCGTGAAGATATCTTGATATGCGCCGGTGGACCGTTCCGGCGCGAAGGAAGTAAACGGTCGGTCTTGATTGGCGCTGCCTGGCGAACCCCGGAAAACGGGAACCGGCGCGCGCTGTTTGTAAGGAATGAACTCTTACCACTTTTTTTACTGTAATGAAAAAACACATACATATTTTTGATACGACGCTGAGAGACGGGGAACAGTGCCCCGGAGCCGCCATGACCGTGGAACAGAAGGTGCGGATAGCCATGCAGCTTGAAGCCCTGGGCGTGGACGTCATTGAAGCCGGGTTTCCCGTCATTTCCGACGGCGATTTCCGGGCTGTCCGGACCGTGGCGGAACGCACGCAGACAAGCCGCGTCTGCGGTCTGGCCCGCTGCGTGGAAAAAGACATTCTGGCCGTTCATGAGGCCGTGGCTCCGGCCGGGGACCGGGGGCGCATCCACCTAGTTCTGGCGACTTCCCCCATTCACCGCCAGTACAAGATGAACAAGAGCCGCGCGGAAATCCTGGCGATGGCCGTCAGGGGCGTCTCCCTGGCCGCGGGATTGTGCCGGGAAGTTCAGTTTTCCGCGGAGGACGCCTCCCGCACGGAACCCGATTTTCTGGCGGAGGTGGTGGAAGCCGTCATTGACGCGGGAGCCTCCATCGTCAACATCCCGGACACGGTGGGGTACACGATGCCGGATGAATTCCACCGCCTGATCTCCTACTTGAAGTCCAACGTCCCCAACGTGGACCGCGCCGTCATTTCCGTGCACTGCCATGACGACATGGGGATGGCCGTGGCCAATTCCCTGGCGGCCATCCGGGCCGGAGCCCGGCAGGTGGAAGGGACGATCAACGGCATCGGGGAACGGGCCGGAAACACCGCGCTGGAGGAAGTCGTCATGGCGGTCCATTCCCGGCCGGACTTCTTCTCCGGCCTGGAAACCGGCATCCGGACGCGGGAGCTGGTGAAAACCAGCCGCATCGTGGCGGAGATGAGCGGCATGGCCGTTCCCCGTTCCAAAGCCGTGGTGGGGGCGAACGCCTTTTCCCACGGCTCCGGTATTCATCAGGACGGCATCCTGAAAAACCGCAGCACGTATGAAATCATGGATCCGGAGGAAATAGGCTGGGGCCCTACGGAACTGCCCCTGACCAAGCATTCCGGCAGGCATGCCGTGAAAATGCGGCTGGACGCGCTGGGCTTCTCCATTCCGGAAGAGGACATGCCGCGTTTCTTCGAACTGTTCAAACAGCGCGGAGACCACTGCAAATTCGTGTATGACGACGATCTGTCAGACATGGCGAGGTCCATGCTGGCTTGAATTCACGCCGTCCGGGAACCTGCCGCAAGGTTCCCGGACGGCTGCTCTGCGGCGGCGGGAGAGCAAGATTGATGAAAAGCCCCATGAATTTGCTCCGTATAGGTTACATATGTGGTTCCCCAAACTAATCCCGTCCCTGTTCCTCTGCCTGTCCGGTCTTTTCGCGCAGGCCGCGGAGAATGTCCGCGTTCACGGCATTGCCGACCTGTCCCATGAATTCTCCTTTTATGCGGACGGCAGATTCCGCAGCCAGTATCTTCCCGACCAGGTTGTCTTGAGCAACTGGGGCAACCTCTATGATCTGGATACGGACAACATCAACCTGATCGCCCTGCTGGGCTGTGACGGCAACGTGCGCTACAATGCCCGCGACGTCGCCTTTCTGAAAAAATTCCTGCGGCAGGGCGGCTGCGTGCTGATTGCCGGGAATGCGGGAACAAAAGGCCAGAACCTGCTGCTTTCCGAATTCGGCGCCCGGTTTGAAGGAAAAGCCGTGCCTCCCTTCTCCCTGGCTTCCGCTGTGGGCGGTTCTTCTGCCGTCGCCGGAAACAACTTGAACGTGCTGGTGCTGAAACCGGGAGGAAAGTGGGAGACCCTCGTGCAGGATGCCGCGCAGGCCCCCGTGATGGCCCGCAGGAAGGAAGGAAAGGGAACGTTGATTGCCGTTTCCCGCAATTTGCTGGGCAGCAACCCTGACGGCAAGGACGCCCTGAACAGGGAATGGGTGACGCCCGTGCTGAAGGAGGCCGCTTCCGGCAAGGAAGTGAGCGGGGAAAAGCCGCTGCCCGCGGTAGGCTCCACCCGGATGGGGAATTCGAAGGTGGTGGATGGCGTGACGTTCCATTATTCCGACTATCTGGCGCCCTACTTCCAGGACATGATCAAGATTGAGGCCCAATGCCGCCCCGCCATGGAAAAACGCCTCGGCGTGCCTCTCTCTCAGGGAATGGGAAACCAGGTGGGGCTGCTGGCGACCGGAGGCGGGGGCTTTTCCGCCGGAGGCTATGTGGGCCTGGCCGTCTTCTGGGAGAATTTTCCGAAGGAAAAGAAGGGCATGATCGAATTCCTGTGCCATGAATTCACCCATTCCTGGGTGCTTCCCCATCCCGAAGTATGGAACGAGCCCATCGCCACCTACGTGGGAGACGTGGTCATGGGCGACCTGGGCTATCCGGAGGAAGGCAAACGCCGCATTGAAAACACGATCCGCCGCGCCGGCACCCTGGACCCGGACATGACCGTGTACGACATTTACGGCAACACGGAGCGCCCCGGAGCCGCCCGGCTGGACGGAGGCAGGAAAAACGAAATACACTGGGGCAAGTCGTTCTGGGTTTTTGAACAGCTCCGCGGCATGGACCCGGAATTCCTGTCCAAATATTTCCGGGCCAAGAGGAAATATGTTCCCGCCAGAATGGACCACCGCTATAACATGGATGACACCGTGGCCGTCATCAGCATTGCGCTGGGGAAGGACATGTTCCCGTGGTTCAATGAACACGGCATGCCCGTGGACCGGGAAAAGACCCCGTTCAGCAGGCATATCCCTTCCGGAAAATAAAGTGGGCGCGCCGCCTTACCGGACCAGTTTCAGGATGATTCTGCGCAGCCTGTAGGAGATTTTTTTCAGGAAGGTGTTCCGGTTGAGTTCCCGGTAGGCCGCGGCGTGGTCGTTCCGGCGCATGGCGGAAAAGAAATCGTCGTCAACTCCGGGATGCGCTTCCAGGGCCCGGTGCCAGATGGAACTTTCATTCAGCTTTTGCAGGGCTTCCGGCATGTTGCGCGCCGTAAGCTGGCCTGAAACGGCCAGGGTTGCCAGAAAACTGCGGACGTTGTTCAGGAACGCCCTCAATTCGCTATTTTTCCAGTCTTCCCGGTCCGTCATGCCCATTTTGCGGGAATGCAGGTGGATCATGTCGTCAAACAGGGACAGCGTGAGGTTTCCCGTCACTCCCCCGAATTTGTACACATACACATCCTTTGCCAGCAGGGCGATGCGTTCTGCCGCGGGGAAGACCCGGAGGTTGAACAACTGGTCTTCCGCATACCTCAGCCCGCTGGGGGCGGGACGGCTGGCGAGCAGGAATTCCCTGCCGTAAAGCTTGGTGCACATTTTCCCGTAAGTATAGAACAGGCCGTACCGGTCCATGCCGAAAAAGCCGGAATAGTAGGAGGAAAGGAACTCCTGCCGCTCCACCACGCGGTTTTCCGGAATGACCCCGTCCTTTCTGCGGAAGAGGCCGAAGCGGTCCAGATGCCTGACGTAGTCCCCGATGACGATGTCCGCGTTTTCCCGCACGGCCATTCGAGTCATGGCTTCCACGCAGTCCGGAAAAACGACGTCGTCGCCGTCCAGGAACATCACGTATTGCCCCGTGGCCCTGTCCATGCCGGCATACCGCGCGGCGTCCACGCCCGCGTTGTCCTGGTGGATGACCGTCATGCCGGAATGCCGGGCCGCATATGTGTTCAGAATGTCCGGCGTGCGGTCCGTGGAGCCGTCGTTCACCAGGATGATTTCCAGAGAAGACCAGGTCTGGGACAGCAGGCTGTCCAGGCAGGCGGAGATGCTCGTTTCCAGATTGTAGACGGGAACAATGACGCTGACCAGGGGGGCTCTGCGCCGTTTTGGATGGGAGTGTTCATGTTGCCGGTGGCGGTGGAGATGGCTGTCCGCAGCGCGGGAAAAATGCCCCGCGCGGGCAGGGGAGAACAAGGGGCTCTCCGGAACGCGGTCGGAAGAATAGGATAGTTGGAAGAATGAAACAATGCCGAAAAGCTATTTCTGTTGTCGGATGCCTCCGGATTCCTGTTTTTATTCTTTTAGTATTCAATATATAATAAACTCTAATAAAAAGTGTTGCTTCTTAAAGAGGCTGTGCAACCGGATTATCAGTCCGCTGTCAATCGAAGATTCTGACAATGGACAGATTAAGACAATTATAACACTAGTTAAACAATAGGGATTTTTTTATTTACCTCCTGATA
>JAJQCV010000080.1 GCA_021202525.1 Akkermansiaceae bacterium
TCACATATCTGGTCTTTTTTTAAAATTCATTCCCCTATGATTCTCTAGCCTTTATCACTGTTTACTGAAGTGGATGTTACAGGCGGATTAGGAATCCGATAAAAAAAACGGATGTTCTCCTGCCCAGGAAACATTTTTCCAACCTGCTAGAGCAATCAATATGAAGACCAAATACCTGTCCCTCCTGGCCGCCATTCTGGGAAGCAGCCTGTGCTGCGGCGCTTCCATCAATAGCCTGGATCCGGCTTATTCAAAGGATTATACCATCTACGACGGAAGCAACGGAGATACCCTGAACGTCTCTTCCCCCACCACCGTTCCGGTGAGCGGAACCGCTTCATGGACCATGGCATTCACCATTTCCGGTCCGGAAACTACCTCCGGAACGGATGTGGGCCTCCTGTTCACCTATAACACCACCTCCAACTACAAGAACCTGGAAGGGATGGGCTTTCAGCTGACGGATTCCGGAGACCTCACCCTGTGCGTGGGAGGCTTCAACTACAACGGAGGCACCGCTGCCGCCTCCCCCTGGAAAACGAATATCCTGTCCGGCTATTCCACGGAACAGCCCCTTACCCTGTTCTACACCTACAGCAATGGAGATGTCACCATTTCCGCCATGCTGGGCAATGATACGTCTTCACTGACTACTCTTGCATCCCTGAACGGCACCGGCGTCAGATTCGGCAGCGTCACCATGACCCAGCTCAACTTTTCCGCCAAGGACGGTTCCGGAACCACCTGGAGCGTCCCGAACGGAGTCACCGGGGAATATACCCTGAACAACTTTGACCTGTATATGGGAACCCTGACAGAAGACCAGATGAAGGAATACGCTCTGAGTGCCGTTCCGGAACCGGCCGCAGCCTCGCTCGGACTGCTGGGATTGGGCCTCCTGCTCGGCCGTCGCCGCCGTTGAAACCAGGCAACGAGCCGCCTTTCCGGCAATGCGGACCCGGGATTGTCTGCCGGGACAATGCGGCAGAAGCATTGCCCCGCAGAACAGTCAAATCAGGAACGGCTGTTCCTGAACAACTCCAGGGCAAGCCGGGACCAGGTTTCCAGCTTATTAAACATATTCCCGGACAATTCTTCCGGAGTTACAAAGCGCAGATTGTCCAGGGCGGATTCATTGGCGCGCACCCGGTCCGTATCCAGTTCGAACAGATGGACGATACCCAGGTGTACGGCGCCCACTTCATTGGAATCGTCGTTGATCACGCCGAGAACGCGCTGGGTGCAGCCGCCGTCAATGACGAGTTCCTCGCGGATTTCACGCTCCACACCGGCCAGATAGGTGGAAACGTCGTCATGGCCGGACTGGCGGTCCACCGGATTGATGTGGCCGCCTATGCCGATGGAGCCCTTGTCATGCAGACGGGCCTCCCCTCCCGAACCGCCGCGGGTGTAGTGCAGGATGCGGCCCTGGTGGCAGAAGATGGCATAGGCGATGATCTGCTTGTGGGACGGATCGTTTTCCGCCGCTTCCCGGTCCATGAAGGAGGCTATTCCGGGCTTCATGAACGCATCCAGATAATGTTCCCCGCCCTCGCGGTGCCCCTGGAAATAACCGGCTTCCTCAAAGACGGCGCGGGGCACCACCAGTACCTGTTCTCCATTGTAACGTGACATGGGCCTACCCTACCCGTTTTGCACCCCCGATCAATCAAAAAGCCCGGAAAACGCGATTTTTCAGATGCCGCACATTACCATTTTCAGCGGCTCCGGCATCCGGCAAGGCCCTACCAATCAGTAAAGTTCCTTCACTTCCACCCCGTGATTGCGGAACCGGTCCATGATGCTTTCCATTTCCTCCGCGCTCATGATGTGCAGGGGGAGCCACAGCACCAGTTTTTTGCCGAACAGGAAGAGAAGGGCCTGGCGTGTCCTGCAGAGCGTCGTGAAGCGGTCATAGGGAATGTTCAGAGGGTCCACGCTTTCACTGGAAAAAGTCAGGTAGCTTTCATGGAAAACGTAGTCTTTTTCCTGATAATACAGCGGCACCTTCTTGTTGGCGGCCAAGGCGGCCTTCGCCAGAAAGGGAACGTAAAACCAGGAGAGAATAATCGCCGCCAGGGCTCCGGCCAGGGAGAACCACGCGAACGGAGGCAGCGGACGCAGGGAAAAGGAATACAGGGTCATCAGCACAAAAAAGCCGGTAATCGTCAGGTCCAGCGGCTTTTTCCATTTGGGGCGCACCGCATTGTACCACATCACCAGCACCTGAATGGCCAGTTTGTCGGACGGCACGGGCTTGACGAGTTTGATTACCTCCGAATCCTGCATAACGGCGGCAGGGTAGCCCCATTCCCGGAGAAGAGAAAGCCCAAAACACGCCGTTTCATGACGGAACCGCCCCAAAAGCCTCCCGGAACCCGCCGGGCATGGCGCGTTTTTCCCGTGCCGGGATACCGCACCGCCTTCCTTCCCCGTCCGCAGGCCAGAATTTCCTTGATAATCATGGCTCCCCTCCTAGAATGAAAAACCAAAAGCCTTTAGCAGACCCGGTGGCAGACAATCTTCAAATTCACGTACGCACACTCCAGCCCGACACGACACAGGAACAGGCTCTGGAAACCTTGGTGGATTCCATGGCGGAAGTCCTTGATGAAAGGCAGTCCAGGCATATCAAGAATGCCGTGCTCCTGCGTGAAGAAACCCAAACCACCTACCTGGACCACGGGCTGGCAGTGCCGCACGGCCGCACGTCGGCCCTGGATTCCATGTACGTCTCCGTAGGCATCAGCCCGGAGGGCATCCGCTGGCCGAACGGCGCCCAGACCGCCCACCTCATTGTCATGCTGGGCGTCCCTACTGTCATGGTCACGGGTTATCTGACCACCATGCAGAAGCTGCTGCGCTGGCATAAAAACGCCCCGCTGGGCCCCAGGGGGGAATGGACGGGAGATGAGGCCGCCCTGCTGGCATCCCTTCAACAAGCCCTGCAATGACGAACGAGGAAGATCAGACCGCAGGCAAGACGCGCATGTCCTGGTCCTGGCTCCGCATGGCGCTGAACCTGCGGGAGAAAATCAAGCTGGGAGACAAGCAGGTCATCTTCATTTGGGCGGCCCTCGTCGGCGCCCTGGGCGCCCTGACCGCCCTTCTTTTTGAAATGGGCGTGGAACTGGTGCAGGACCTGCTGACGGGCCGCCACGGCTACAGGCAAATACAGGCTTTCCAGGAAATGGCCTCCCAGGATTGGGCCTGGTGCATTTTCGTTCCCGCGGCGGGGGGCCTGCTGGCCGGCCTGACCCTCCTGTTCACGCAGCGCTTCGTGCCGGCCAAGGCCACGGAATATATGGAAGCCGTGGCCCTGGGCAACGGCTACGTGCCGCCCAAGCCCAGCCTTCTGCGCTCCCTTTCCGCCGTCTTTTCCATCGGGTCCGGCGCCTCCATAGGCCGTGAAGGCCCGCTGGTGCAGTCCGCCGCCGTGGTGGGGTCCGCCCTGGGGCGCCTCTTCCACCTTTCCGCCCCGCGCCTGAGGCTGGTGGTGGCCTGCGCCGCCGCCTCCGGGATGTCCGCCGCTTTCCACACGCCTCTGGCCGGCGGCCTGTTCGTCAGCGAGATTGTGCTGGGCGCGCTGACCATTGACTTCCTGGCTCCCCTGCTGGTCGCCAGTTGTGCGGGTTACTTCACGATGGGGCTCTTCCATGAACCGGCCCCCATTTACCAGCTCCAGCAGGAGGTTTCCCTGACGGGCAACCAGCATGTGCTCTGGTGCGTCCTGCTGGGGTGCCTGGCCTCCCTGCTGGCCAGCCTCTGGCTGCTGGTTCTGAAAAAATCCCGCCAATACCTGAACGGCAAAAGGCACTGGCTGCCCGTGCGCCTGATGGCCGCCGGCATGCTGGTGGGCGTCATCGCCATCTTTTACCCGGAAATCGTAGGCAACGGGAAAAACATCATCACGGCACTGATCCACTACGAGTTCGACACAACGAAAGCGGCCATCCTGCTGGCCCTGAAAATCTGCACTGTTGCCATCGTCTTCGGCGTCGGTACCGTGGGGGGGGCCTTGACGCCCAGCCTGACTATAGGCAGCGTCTTCGGCTTCCTGTTCAGCGCGGCGCTCACGCAAATGGGCGTGCCGGGGGAACACGCCATTGCCTATTCCCTGGTGGGCATGGCCGCCTTCTTCACCACGGCGGCCAACGCTCCCATCACCTCCCTGGTTCTGGTGGTGGAATTCACGATGGCCGGACAGATGATGTTCCCCCTCATCATCGGCGTGCTGGTCTCCTACGGCACGGCGCGGCTGACCAAGGCCCAGTCCATGTACCACGACTCCCTGGCCTTCGGTCCACGGAGCACCTTTGACAAGCCGCTCGCCCAGGTACAGCTTCAGGACGTGGCGCGCAAGGATCCGCCCGTGGTACATCCGCTGGATAAATTCGGAACCATCGCCGCCATGCTCATCAAGAATCCGGCGCATCCCATCTTCGTCACCTCTCCCGCCGGAAAATACCTGGGCAGCGTGGAAGCGGAAGACGTGGCGGCCTTCGCCCGCAACAAGGAGCTGGCCCAGGCCGTTCTTGCGATGGACGTGCTGCGCAACGACATGCCCACCCTCCCCGCAGACATGCACCTGCCGGAAGCCCTCGGCATCTTCTCCCGCCCCCATTGCGGAGAATCCCTGGCCCTGGTGAATCCGGACAACGACCATCTTCTGGGCGTCGTCAACAAGACGGACCTTTATCTGGTGCTTTCCGAAATCATGCGGAGGGAAAAACTCCAGTAGCTCCAGGAGCCCGTGCAGTGCACATGCCGCCATTCCGCACGAGGCATGAAAATTCAATTTTCCCATTCTCTTTTTTACATCCAGGGGTCAGATTAAAAATCACAACAATCTTGCATTTCCTCCTCCATCCGGTACTCTTCCGGCATGAGCCGGACCCTGAGAATCGAATACCCCGGAGCGGTCTACCACGTGCAGAGCGAAGGCAACCGCGGAGACGCGATTTACCTGGACGATGAAGACAGGAAGACGTTTCTGCGGACCTTCCAGGAGGCCGCCAGAAGATGCGGCTGGACCGTCTATGCATATGCGCTGATGGCCAACCACTACCACCTTCTTTTCCAGACTTCCAGGGCCAATCTGGTGGACGGCATGAAATGGCTGCAAACCGCCTATACCCAGCGTTTCAACGCGCGCCACCGCATGCGCGGCCATCTCTTTGCGGGCCGTTACCATGCGATGGTGGTGGAGGCGGACAACGCCCACTATTTTTCCACCATCATTGACTACATCCACCTCAATCCCGCGCGCTCCGGGCTGGCGCGCCGCCATACCTTCCTGTCCGGCTGCAAGTGGACCAGCCTCCCGGCGTGGCTGGACGCCCCCGCCAGGCGTCCCAAATGGATTCATCCGGAGCGCGGTCTCGTGTGCTTCGGCTGCACGGACACGGAAGAAGGACGCCAGAAATATCTTAACCACCTGATGGGCCGTTTTGAGGCGGAACGCATGGACGAACGCTCCCTGATTCCTGTGGGACACGTGGGTCCGGGAACCGTCCAGCGCGGCTGGTGCTATGGGTCCAGCGCCTTCCGGGCCAAGCTGGTAAGCGAACTTCCCAGGCTGGCGCGCAGAAAACCCGTTGCCACGGGCGTCCGGGCCTCTGAAATAGGGGAATACCAGGCGGAAATCATCGTCAAAAACGGCCTGAAAGCCTTCGGCCTGTCGGAAGAAGAACTGCTCACCACGCCGTACAGCCACCCTTCCAAACTCGTCATTGCGCTGGCCGTGCGGCAAAGTACCATGGTACCCTACGCCTGGATCAGCAACCGTCTGCACATGGGCATCCCCAAATCCATGGGAACCCTGCTCCACCGGGCCAGGAAAATGGCGGAAACGGACCTGAAAACCAGGGCCTGGATCGAACGGCTGACAGCCTGACCCGGCAGAGCACCCATACGGTAGAAAACAGCAGAAGCGAACGGCCCGCAGGCTTTTTCAGGTGCGGATGCTGGAACAAAATCATCATCAACTGTATTTCAAGGAAGGAAAAGCGATGGAATATCGGCAGGCAAACAGGGAGGATCTGGAAAACTTCATAGATGTCCGCATGGAATTTGCCTCGTCCATGGGGGAAATTCCAACTATGGAACGTTTCCGTGAAGAAACGGCGGCCTATTTAAGGGGGCATCTGGGAAAAGATGATTTATTGATCTTCATTGCCGCGGACAAGGGACGGATCATCGCCACCTGCATGGCTTGCATTTTCATGACGGTTCCTCTTCCCTCCTGTTCCTCCGGAAAAATTGCAGTATTGCTTAATGTCTCTACTCTGAAGGACCATCGCAGGAAAGGGCATGCCGCAAAATTATTGAGGCTGACTTTGGAGGAACTCAAAAGGCGGGGCGTTCGGAAAGTCATTCTTGATCACACGGACGATGGATTTCCGTTATATAAAAAACTGGGCTTTGAAACAAGCGAACGCCACATGTCATTAAGTTTATAGAACCGCCTGCCCCTCCCGGTTCTTTCATGCCGGATGGAAAAGATGGAGAGGAGAAGCAGCGCGGCAAGGCCGATTCCCGTCCGGCCCGGAGCAAATCCCGGCGAAGTCTTCCGCTTTCCGTGATATCCATGTGGCATGAAATCCCCGGCGAGGGGTCAGATGAAAAATCACAACATGAAAAGATATTTTCTATTTTCCTGCTGACCCCTCTGTTCATCAAAGAAAAAAATGATTGCTAGCCAGCGCCGCAGAATGATAAACGGAAGACGCACGCGCGGAACCAGCCGCGCACGCAGCGTTAACCCAAATACAATACAGAGAGATGGCACAGACATATTCCCAGCGCGTACTCGACTTGGTCAGATCCAAGAACGGTCACGAAAAAGAATTCATCCAAGCTGTTCAGGAAGTGCTCAGCACGATCGAACCGGTCCTGGCCGCGAATTCCAAGTACGAAGATCACGCGATTCTGGAACGGATCGTTGAACCGGAAAGAACCATCCTGTTCCGCGTGCCGTGGATCGACGACCAGGGCAAGGTCCAGGTGAACCGCGGATACCGTGTGGAGTTCAACAGCGCCATCGGGCCGTACAAGGGCGGCCTCCGCTTCCATCCCAGCGTGAATCTGGGCATCCTCAAATTCCTGGGCTTTGAACAGGTTTTCAAAAACTCCCTCACCACCCTTCCCATGGGCGGCGGCAAGGGCGGCTCCGACTTCGATCCCAAGGGCAAGAGCGACAATGAAGTGATGCGCTTCTGCCAGAGCTTCATGACGGAGCTTCAGCGCCACATCGGCGCGGATACGGACGTTCCCGCCGGGGACATCGGCGTAGGCGGCCGTGAAATCGGCTACCTTTTCGGCCAGTACAAGAGAATCCGCAATGAATTCACCGGCGTTCTCACCGGCAAGAGCCTGAACTGGGGCGGTTCCCTGATCCGTCCGGAAGCGACCGGCTACGGCTGCGTCTACTTCGCCCAGAACATGCTTGCCACCCGCAACGACGACCTGCAGGGCAAGGTGTGCGTGGTGTCCGGCTCCGGCAACGTGGCCCAGTATACCGTTGAAAAACTCAACGAACTCGGCGCCAAGCCCGTCACCATGTCCGACTCCAACGGATACATCTACGATCCCGACGGCATCTCCCCGGAAAAGCTGGCCTGGGTGATGGACCTCAAGAACACGCGCCGCGGCCGCATCTCCGAATACGTGAAGCAGTTCCCCAAGGCACAGTACTTTGAAGGCCAGCGTCCCTGGAGCGTCCCGTGCGACTGCGCCTTCCCCTCCGCCACGCAGAATGAAATCAATGGGGAAGATGCCCGCACCCTCATCAAGAACGGCTGTACGCTGGTTGCCGAAGGCGCCAACATGCCCACGGACCTGGAAGGCATTGAAACCTACCTGGCCGCCAAAATCCTGTACGGTCCGGCCAAGGCGGCGAACGCCGGCGGCGTGGCCACCTCCGGTCTGGAAATGTCCCAGAACAGCCAGCGCCTGTCCTGGACGCGCGAGGAAGTGGACCACAAGCTCAAGAGCATCATGGCCAACATCCACGCCAACGCCCTGGCCCACGCCAAGGAATATTCCTCCGACAAGTCCTTCACCAACTACGTCACCGGCGCCAACATTGCCGGCTTCGTCAAGGTGGCCGACTCCATGATCGACCAGGGAGTGGTCTGATCCGGAAACATTACACTTCCCGCTATAGTAAAACACACTGGAAAGCGCCGGGTACGCCCGGCGCTTTCTTATTCCCGGAAACCGGACTCCGCGGCATGTAAATACAACGACCGCGACGAACTGACGGCCCCCATGAATCATTCGGGACCGGGAAGTTTCCCCATCTCCTGCCCAATTGACCTCTGTCCCGGCAACGATGCAAAAATCCTGATAAGAATCAGGAAACGGTACTTTCCGCGTACGGCGGCGGCATCTTCACAAAAAACAGTGATTCATTCCGGTACAGACCTGTCCGGATACCTTGAAAAGCTTGCAAGCCGCGCCCGGAATCTTTTTCATGGCGGCCTCAAAAACATCTCCCCTCCTTTTCACAACTCTTTCAAAAGCATCCTCTACTCTCCGGCGGAATTCCTACCGCTTGCAGGAGGCTTCATGGCAGTTCCCTTGGCAGCGTCCTCACGGGCTTTCCCGTCTTCCTTCGCATTTAAGAAAGTGGAGAAAAAAGGCCCTCTCTAAATTCGTGCTTCCCGAATGCGTTCGGACAGCACCGGAACAACGGTGACGGGCCTCCGTGTCCCCACGAGGCTCAAGGAAAAGATCATTCGTCCCTTCCTTCCGTTCAGGTTTCCCGGCGCCTCAACCGGATTCAGCCGCTCACCCCGGCACGCTCTATTAAAAAAGCCTTTTTCCATCCAGATCATTCCACGCAGGAACGGGAAAACCGGAACTCTGCCGGATCAATGGGCACACGTTCCTCCCCTCCCTCCGGTCAGTCCTCCACAGATGACGAAACTGTCTGGAATATGAATCTGTTTTCCAGATTCTTCCCCGTTCCGCCAGGGTCTGTTAAGACAAACTCAATAACGCAATCTGCTCCATATCTTCAACGAAAACCCGTGCCGGCTAGTCGTTCCCATAAGGTCGGTGCCTGGCAACAGCCCGACGCCTCCCGATTCTCAACCCGGAATAAACCAATGAATAATACGACTCAACCAGGGACCACCACAACCAGTCCCGCTGCTCCGAACAATGCCCCGGCGGTAAAATCCGCCATCCGGATGGGGGTATTCACCCTCGCCATGATCAACGTCTCCGCCATTGTCAGCCTACGAGGCATGCCGGCGGAAAGTACCTACGGACTCAGTTCCGTATTTTATTACATCTTTGCCGCGGTCTTCTTTTTGGTTCCCGTCTCCCTGGTAGCGGCGGAACTCACCACCGGCTGGCCTCAGAAAGGCGGCGTTTACCGGTGGGTGGGCGAAGCCTTCGGCAAGAAATGGGGCTTCCTGGCCATCTGGCTTCAATGGATTGAGAGCACCATCTGGTTCCCGACCGTACTGACTTTCGCGGCCGTATCCCTGGCATTCATGGGACCCAACCAGCGCTGGGACGAAGCCCTGGCCGCCAATAAGTGGTACATACTGATCATCGTGCTGTGCGTGTACTGGGCCGCTACGCTGCTCAACCTGCGCGGCATGAGAACTTCCGCCGGGGTCACCAAATGGGGAACCATGATCGGCACCATCATTCCGGGCGCCATTCTGATTCTGCTGGGCCTCAGCTACTGGGCCGGAGGCAACCCCATCCTGCTGGACATGAGCTGGGACAAGCTGGTGCCGGACATGACCAACTTCAACAACCTGGTTCTGGCAGCCAGCATCTTCCTGTTTTATGCAGGGATGGAAATGTCAGCCGTGCACGTCAAGGACGTAAACGATCCCGGCCGCAACTATCCGCTGGCCATTCTGATTTCCGCCATTATCACGGTACTCATCTTCGTTCTGGGTACCCTTGCCATCGGCTTCATCATTCCCAACTCCCAGATCAACCTGGTGCAGAGCCTGCTGATCTCTTATGACAACTACTTCAGCTTCTTTGGCCTGGGCTGGATGAACTGGATTCTTGCACTGGCTCTGGCCGTGGGCGTTCTGGCCCAGGTGACCGCGTGGGTAGGAGGTCCTTCCAAGGGTCTTTACCAGGTGGGCCTGGCCGGCAATCTGCCGCCCGTCATGCAGAAGCGCAACAAGAATAACGTGCAGGTGGGCATTCTGATCATCCAGGGCTGCATCGTTACGCTGCTTTCCATCATGTTCGTGATCATGCCCTCCGTTCAATCCGCCTACCAGATCATCTCCCAGCTCACCATCATCCTGTACCTCATCATGTACATGCTGATGTTCGCCTCCGGCATTTATCTCCGCTACAGGGAACCGAACACTCCCCGCACCTTCCGCATTCCCGGCGGTAAAACCTTCGGCATGTGGATTGTGGGCGGCCTCGGCTTCCTGGCCAGCCTCGCGGCCTTCATGGTCAGCTTCATTCCGCCGAATCAGATCACCGTGGGCAGCAACGCCATGTACATCATTCTGCTGGTTGTGGGCGCATTCATCTTCGCAGGCATACCGTTCGTGATCCATGCCATGGCCAAACCCTCCTGGAAACGTCCCGTGGACCCGGAAGACGCCTTTGAACCCTTCGGCTGGGAAAAAACGAATCCGAACCGCTAGTCATCCACAACCAATAGGAGATAATCCCATGGACAACATTCCTTCCAAAGAACAAATACAAACGGCGCTGGACAATGCCTACGCCTTTGCAAAAACCGTCCAGGGCGGCAAGAACGCTTCGTATATCCCCGCCCTGGCGCAGGTTCCGTCCGACCTGCTGGCCATCGCCGCCGTCACCGTGAACGGAGACGTGCTGACGGCGGGGTCCGCAGACACGCCCTTCGCCATTGAATCCATCTCCAAGGCCTTCAATCTGGCTTATGTGATGGACTTGATCGGCATGAAGCAGCTGCGGACAAAAATCGGGGCGGACCCCACTGGAGAACCGTTCAACTCCGTCATGGCCATTGAACTGCACGGCGGCAAGCCGCTCAATCCGCTGGTCAATGCGGGAGCCATGGCTACCGTCAGCCTGGTCAACGGCGCGGACGCCGATGAAATCTGGGCAAACATGATGAACAACTTCAACAGTTTTGCCAACACGGCCCTGACGGTCAACCAGGAAATCTACAAGTCGGAAAGCGCTACCAACCAGCACAACCGCGGCATCGCGTGGCTGCTGGACAGCTACGGCTACTTCTACAACACGCCGCCGATGATCGTGGACCTGTACACCCGCATGTGCTCCCTCAACATCACCACCGCCCAGCTGGCCCTGATGGGCTCCTGCTACGCCAACGGAGGCGTCAACCCGGTCAGCAAAAAACGGGTGGTGAAGGAAGAAAACGTCCCGCCCATTCTGGCGGAAATGTGCATGTCCGGCCTGTATGACTCCACCGGAGACTGGATGTACAAGGCGGGACTGCCTGCCAAATCCGGCGTGGGAGGCGGCCTGGTAGCCGTATCCCCCGGCAAGATGGCCCTGGCGGCCTTCTCGCCGCCCCTAGACCCGGCAGGAAACACCGTCAGGGGGCAGGCAGCCCTTCAATCCATCATCAAGGAATTGAATTTGAACCTTTTCCGGAGTTGATTCCGGGATGAGAAGGTAAACCCGCGGAGCCAAGATCCGAAAGGATTCCCGCGGGTTTACTGTATCCCGGCATTCCATTCTTTTTCAGGAGCGTACTCCTTCTTTTTACGGCTTTTAACCAAAGATCCGAATTTGGAAGCTGTCTTTTTTGTGGAAGCAGGACAAATCGCTTGTTCACGACACACGAGCCGCAGGACCCATTCTTTCTTCGCGGGGTAATTTCCGCCTGTTACGGAGTTTGCCGCCGGGGCTTTTCTTCCGGTAGTCCGGGCAGCATCCGGGGCATGAAAAACCGGGCTCCCTTTCAAGGGGCCCGGTTGTGCCTGCGTCTGCCCTTTTTTATTAGAAGGAATAACCTACTCCGAGCATCACCCGCTGGTTCACGAAGCTGTCGCGCGCCTCCACCTGGTAGCTGCCGTACGCACTCCAATTGTTCGTTACCTGGAGCCGGCCGGAAATTCCGGCCCTCACTCCCTGGCGGGCGGGCTTGCTCCCGTCCACTCCCCACCCATAGCCGTTGCTGACCAGGCGTGCGTACGTTCCCGCATTGCTCCGGTACACGTCGGGGATATATTCCACGCTCACCGTATGGCTCCAGGGCATGCCCCCCAGCGTCAGCCCCCGGGTCAGGGAAAGGCCTACGGGAAGAGCCAGATTGCGGTAATGTCCCCGGTCAAACCGACGCGCCATCTCTCCGCTTTCCGTAAACGCTTCCTGCACCACATCCGTGTATTCCACGCCGATATGGGGTGTGAGAACCAGGTTTTTGTCCACGGGTATATTCCATGCGGCCCTCACCGTGCCGTCCCATGCCCGGTTGGTCCATGAACCTGACGAGTTCTGTCCGCCGGAGGTCACGGAGGAAAGACGGTTGTCAGTGCTGCTGAAGCCGGCGGCGGCAGTGATGGTCAGAGCCTGCCCCTTGTTCATGGGGAGCCTCCAGCCGGTGTAGATGAGGCCCATATTGGTATTCTGCCGGTTGGTGGCCTGGTATTCCCGGCTGATGTTTTTGCCGGAGGTATAGCCGTAGGCAACACCGCCCAGCCACCGTTCGCCGAGCTTGTAGTCTCCCCCTACGGCAAAGCCGCCGCCCTGGTAGTCGAATCCTTCAATGCCGCCCCTGGTTCTCTGCATCTGGAAATCCCCCAGTCCGCTGGTCCAGACATTGCTCTTGAGGGGGGGAGAGGAAGCGCGCCGTATCCAGGTGCTCCAGCCCCGTACCGGTGAAGGAACGCAGGGTGGCGGCGGAAGAAAGCATGGAATTGGCTATGTTGCTGCCCTGGAGCTCCGCAATGACTCCTTCCTCGAGAATATTGCCGGCGGTAAAGACAAGGGCGCCTTCGTCGTTGAGGTCCCAGTTCATTTCCAGAAGGAAGTTCATGCCCTGGTCATCCCGCATGGCAACTTGGTGATCTCCGGTTTCTTGAAGAATGCCTCCGAAAGAGGTCGCCGTGATGGTCAGTACGGTTTCTCCTGGGGCCACACCGGAAGAAGGGGCGTAGACAGTCAGGCGGTCGGCGGAAGCGGACCCAGCGGCGGTGATGGAGGCGGCCTCTCCGCTCAGGCTGAGATCAAGCGTAAGCGTTTTCAGGGAGACATTGCCGGAAGCGGTCAGGGAGGTACGGCGTCCCATGGCCAGCGTTCCGCCTTCCTGGACATAGTTGACCAGTTCCAGTGCCGCCCTTTGGTCCAGCCGGACAGTGCCGTTGTACTGGAAGGC
>JAJQCV010000067.1 GCA_021202525.1 Akkermansiaceae bacterium
TTGAGAAATGATATAAATTATTTATATTAAATAATAAAATTATGATTGAATAAAAAGACGAACCTACTTAACCTAACTATTTTTCTCAGGACTAATTCTTATAAATCATTTTGCCTGAAAAAAACATGTTGACTTCGAATTTGCAATCCGCTAAGAAGAATAAGCTAACCCTTTGGCACCCTAACTTACACTTGCAGTATCATGAAGAAAACTTTGTTCCTGCTCTCATCTCTTGCCTTGGCTGCGGCATCGGCTCAGGCGGCGGTCTTGTGCACGACGACATTCAACCGTACGGGCAACAGTCTTGATACGGTAACCGTTAATACCCAGTCCGAATACGGTCTGACCAGTTCCACTTCCATTTCCAATTTCAACAAAGGCGGAAGCCCCGCCGGCGGCCAAAACGGAGATCTGCTGGGACAGAGTTCCATTCCGGTCTCGGTGGTGACTCCCAATTCCAATGTAGCAAGCGGCGGCTCCTGGAGCATGTCTTTTACGTTCACCAACACCGCTTCCCAGGACATGCAGATTTCTTCCATTGACCTGACAATGATAGGGGTAACCGGCGGTGGAGTTGCCCAGAACACTGGTAATGGTGTAGCAGGCCAGGAAGGATGGGTCGGCGGAACGGCCACAGGCAACAAGCCTGTCAACCTGAACCTTTCCATAGAAGGCGGCGATTCGCAAACTCTTGCTTTTAATGCTGCCACGGATGGATCCGCTTCGGGAAACTGGAACATGACCAAAACGGGAGGGTATGATTTTCTCAACGGTCTTATTCTGAAGGCAGGAGAGTCGCTGACCATCACGATTAACGCTTCTCAACATGAAGCTTATAAAAATGGTTGTTTTGCAGGGCTGTCCGGTATTCAAATCAATGGGGAGCTGGTTCCCGAACCGGCTACGGCGTCCCTCGGACTTCTGGGGCTGGCCGCATTGATGGTGCGCCGCCGCAGAGCCTGACGATTCAGCAACATTTAATCAAGCCGTCCTGTGGATTTTCTGAAGCAGGCGGCTTTTTCTTATTCAGCAAATTGATACATATTTTTTCACCTGATCCTGTTGTAAACATATAATCCCTTTTCTCCGTTAGAATTTCCTGTCCCGGCCATTTTCATCCGGGGACTTTTTCCATTGACTGC
Organism: Akkermansiaceae bacterium; assembly: GCA_021202525.1. Lineage (GTDB taxonomy): Bacteria > Verrucomicrobiota > Verrucomicrobiia > Verrucomicrobiales > Akkermansiaceae > Akkermansia. The sequence continues at coordinate 1,143 of JAJQCV010000067.1, forward strand.
CATGTTCATGCTTCGCTTCTTATCCGTCCTGGTTCCCTCCCTGCTGGTTTTTTCTCCTGTAAAAGGGGAAGATGTAGAATATGTCTGGAGAGGAACGGCAGGAAATACCTGGGGAACCTTGTCCAATTGGAGCGTGGGAGGAAGTACCCCGTCGGTTGTCCCGGGAGCCCAGTCTTCCGCCTACACGCACTGGATGGTCACCAATGGAGCGGATTCGGCGGGAAGAACGGATGTGGGAAGCCTGGGTACCGGAGGAAGGTACCTGAAGGGCGTCCGGGTGGAAGGTATCAATAACCAGCCTGGAGGGAAGATTCAGTTTTTCATCAAGAATACGAGCAGCGGCGTTTACCTTCGTGTTCAGGATGGCGGCATCACCGTATCAAACACAAGCACGGGAGGATACAATGCGGATTTCGGAATTGCCCAACTGCGCGTAGCTTCGGATCAGACTTGGCATGTGGACGAGGGCCGCAGTTTTTATGTGGGGAGCGATGAAACGGCCCCCGCCGGAGGTCTCTACTCCCTGACTTCTGAAAATGATGCCGCCCGGCTGGTAACGCTGACGGGCGCCGGTGCCGTGCGCATCGGGGAGGGAATGCTGCTGAACAATATTTCCAGCGTGATCGGCTTTGTGATGAGTGCCGGACAGGGAACGCCCACGCTGGATTTGGCGGACCGGGGAATGGCCAACACCATCACGGTCCAGGATACTGGACGCCTGGAAGGCATGGCTCTGTATCAGGGCTCCCTGATTACCCGGGAGAATTCTTCCGTGACTTTCTCGGGGACTACGGCAAAAGTTTCCACCTTATGGAACATCGGGAAAAACACGGCCATCGCACTGGAAAGTTCCACCCTGGACATGTCTGAGGCAGGACTGGAGGCGGAGGCGACTCTTTCCGGAACATCCGGAGTTTCCGGTTCTCAGGGGATGCTGAAGCAGACGATTCTGGATGATGCCCAGATTACCTACACGGACCGGGAGGGCAAGCCGGAGGAAATTCAGTCCGTAGGGAAGAACGTCACCATTACCTTGAATAATTCCTCCGTCGATTTTAACGGAGAAGTTCCGGAAGTGAATCTGGTTGTCCAGGGCAATTGCACCCTGGCGGGAAGCGGAAATTTCAGCGGCACGATTACGTATACTCCGGGCGCCACTCTCGCCGTGAAAGGGGAGATTACCCTTCCCAGTTCTTCCCTGACCTTGAGCCGTTCCCATGTAACCGAGCTGGACGGTGTGCCGCAGACCGGAGCCGTGCAGCCGGAAAATCCCTCCCTGCAGGCGCAGGAGTACGTCATTCAGTTTGATTCGTCTTTTGAAGACCTGATTGCCGAATGGCCGGGCAACCACACGCTGACGGTGCAGTTTGCGGAGGGGATGGAAGCGGAAATTACTGTAAAGGATCTTCCGCAAGGCGCCGTTTCCTGGAGCTATGACCGCGCTTCCAGAAGGCTGGACCTGGTGACGAATGTGGCGGAAAAATCTTCCATGCCTTCCGGTGTATCCGGCTCCAAACCCAATATTATCTTTGTGCTGGTGGACGACATGGGGTGGGGGGATTTAAGCGTCAACTGGACGCAGCAGGACAAGAACGGGCGCCAGGTCACCCGCCGCAACAGCTTTGAAACTCCCACGCTGGATACGATGGCGGCGGAAGGGATGCAGTTGAGACGCCATTACAGCGCCGCCCCGGTGTGTGCGCCGGCGCGGGCGTCATTATTGCTCGGGGTGCACCAGGGGCACGCCCGGGTGGTGCGCAACAACACTTTTGATTTTCCCATTGAAAATTCCCATACGCTGGGAACCCTGCTGAAGAGCGCGGGCTACCATACGGCGGCCATCGGCAAATGGGGTGTGGGCGGAGCAGGGCAGAGCGGCAAGGCGCTGACGGGCGCACCCCATATGCGCGGCTTCGACTATTTTTACGGAATCATCAAGCATCTGGCAGGCCACTACCATTATTTGACGGCAGACGGCCAGGATATTTACGAATATGATGACCAGGCTTCCGCTCCCGCATGGACATCCGTCAGTTCCAGAGTTCCCGGCACGGCCTATGATACGGACTTGTTCGGGGCCCGTGCCAAGCAATGGATCATGGACCACCAGGCCAAGGCTTCCTCACAGCCTTTCTTCCTGTACCTGGCCTTCCCCGCCCCCCACGGGTGCCTGTCCGCTCCTGCCTGCGCCTATCCTGCCGGACTGGGAAAAACCGGCGGCCTGCAATGGGAGAAAAAAGACGGATATGAAGCTTCCAATACAGCTGCGGCCGGCTGGCCGGGCGTGAATGGCTCTTTTGGGCCGGATACCTACATTTATCCCGGACATGAGGCTTTTGGTAAAACCGAATCACGGCATGCCACCATGATCCGGCGGGTGGACGACGTGATGAAGGACATGATCCAACTGCTCCGGGATCTGGGCATTGACGACAATACGATGATCGTTTTCACGTCCGACAACGGCCCCCACAATGAGTCGGGTTCAGGCAATTACAACAACGGGGCCCAAAACCCGAGGTATTTCATGAGCTATGGGATGATGGACGGCATCAAGCGCGACTGCTGGGAAGGCGGCATGCGCGTGCCGACGGTAGTACGCTGGCCCGGAGTAATTCCGTCCAACGGGATTAGCCTGCACGCCAGCCAGTTCCACGATTGGATGGCTACTTTTGCGGATGCGGCGGGTGTTCCCGTTCCGTCCCGCTGCGATGGCGTTTCCCTGCTGCCCACGCTGGTGGGCGTGCCGGAATGCCAGAAAAACGGAGTGATTTATTCGGAATATTCCAATCCCGGCGGCAGCACTCCTTCCAATGACGATTTCCTGGCTGCGCACAGGGGAAGGGGACGCACCCAGCAGCAAATTGTCTTTGTGGACGGTTTCAAGGGAGTGCGCATGGGAAATGCCGCCCCCGGAACGGATTTTGAAATTTACGATACGGAAAAGGACCCGCAGGAGTCCACCAATCTGGCTTCCTCCCGTCCGGATCTTCAGGAAAAAATGAAGGCGCAGGCATTGCGCATGCGCCGTCCTTCTCCCACGGCAACCACGAACTTCGACACCGCTTACGTTGCACCCGTTGCGGTTCCCTCCGGTCTCCGGCAGGGGAGGCTGCGCCAGCGCGCGTGGAACCACGGCTTCGACTGGGTGCCGGATTTTCGCCAGATGGATGAAGTCCCGGCCGTCACGGGAGCTACGGACTCCTCCGGCGTTCTTGACGTCAACCCGGCAATTTCCGGTCCGAAGGGCGTGGAACTTACCGGCTATCTTACCGTGCCTGTTACGGGGGAATATAAATTTTACGTGAGAACGGATTCCAATAAAGGCTCGAAGGCCTTTGTCCATTTGCACGACATGCAGCTCCTTGATGCGGACTATGCCTATACGCCGGGAACGGAAGTTGCCTCCAATGCGCGGGAAGGCGTTTCCAGCGATGTGCAGCCCAATGCCGTACAGACGGTCAAGCTCACGGCAGGCGTTCATCCGATCCGCATCGGCTATGTGGGCCAAGGTTCGTCGTCCTCCCTTTCCATGCAGTGGGAAAGCGCCGATGCGGGCATTTCCAAGCAGGACATCCCCGCCAGCGCGTTTTCTTATGAATACGTGAATCCTTTCAATATTGATAAAACGGAGGAAGCCGTGGGCTTTGCTGCCGCGGAAACGACGCTGACCGTGCAGACCCAGCTGCCTTGGACCGCTTCCTGCGACCAGTCCTGGGTAACGGTCACGCCCGCTTCCGGAAACGGTACCGCTACGCTGGCTGTCAGTGTGAATGCCAATAGCCAGGAAACACAGCGTACGGCGGTTGTGACCGTTACCTGTGACGGCGAACAAAGGACTTTCACACTAACGCAGAGTGCCGCGCCGTCATTGACCGGATACGATAAATGGAAGAAGGACAAGTTCCCCCCTGGAACGACGGAAGACGACATGGCTCCGGAAGCCAGCCCCGCAGGGGACGGAATCAGCAACCTGATGAAGTATGCTACCGGGCTGGATCCTTTGAAACCATGCGGCAGCGTGACAACGCTGACGGTACGGAAAGAAGAAGGAAGCCAGGAGTATCTGGTGCTGGATTGGCCGGTCAATACGGAAGCCGTGGATGTGGTTTTCAGCGTGGAAAGCTCCGCGGACCTGAAGACCTGGAATGAGGAGGAAACGGTAGTTCCGGCAGGTGACAAGGGAGAATACCGGGACACGGTGGCCATTGATGAAAATGCGCCGCAACGCCGCTTCCTGCGTTTGAAGGTGACGAAAGGGTAGAGACTTGGGAATGGCCTGTATTGGCATCGGGAATTGAATGCGGATACAGGCGGTTCTCCATACCGGGAATTTTCGTGGTCCGGCTACCGTTTATTGATGCGGATCATGGTTCCGGAGGCCTTTAGAAAGTTTCTCCGGAATTTTTTCGCCTTGCCAGGGTCTTTTTCCAGTACGAAAGGCAGGGAACCGCACAGCGGCCGCAAGCCGATTGCACGGAATCCACAGCGCGAGACCCACGGGATAAAGCGGCCATGGGAAAGCAGTGAATCAAACGTGTACTCCCAAGGGTTTCCTGTGGAAAGATATCTCCGAAAATGCCTGTGTGCCGGGAATCACGGCTCCGGTGACTTGGGCAAGAGTCTCCTGCTTTTGACGGACAGATTTTTTCTGCCTTCAACGGATGGATGAATCCCTGATTTCCAGTCTCAGGATTGCTATCCCACGGGTTGGGCCACAGGATTCAGGCCTGTTCTTCCTCCGGATCTGCGGGAGGGGCTTTAGGCAGGTTTTTGTCAATGTCGTCCAGCAGGTTGACCAGATCAACCCCACGCTGCGCGGAGTCGTCCAGCCGGAAGGAGAGACGCGGAGTGTTGCGCAGAACGACTCTTTTGGCCACGGCCGATTGAATCAGGCCGTGGCGGGAGTTCAGCTTTTCCAGCACCTGGGAAGGGGCCATGCGGCCCACGACGCCCACCCAGACCCTGGCTTCTTTCAAGTCATCCGTCACTTCCACTTCAATCACGGTGACAATCGTGCCGGGGAATTCAAAGTCCCGCTGGATGGTGGTGCCTATTTCCCGGCGGAGGAGTTCATTAACCTTGTCTGTGCGTCTGCTCATATGAAGAAATAGAGTAAGGGGCTGTCCGATCGTTCAATCGGAAGGAGGGATGATACGCGAATGGCAGAAATGGAAGCCCCGTGCCGACGCCGCTTCCATCTCCGCTTCGGTGAGGTTGCTATTGGCTTAAAGCGTCTGCTGGATTTTTTCCAGCGTGTAGCATTCGATGATATCGCCGGGTTCGTATTCGTTGAAGTCGCCCAGGCGGATGCCGCATTCCAGACCGGCCCTGACTTCTTCCACTTCGTCCTGGAAGCGCCGGAGAGTGGACATCTTGCCGTCGAAAACGGGAGTCTTGTCGCGGATGACACGCGCTTCACAGCTACGGAGGATCTTGCCGTCCTCAACCATGCACCCTGCGGCGCGGCCCTTGTTGAGCTTGAAGACCTGGAGAACCTTGGCGTGGCCGATGATGGTTTCACGCGTTTCCGGTTCCAGCAGGCCCAGCATGGCGTCCCTCACCTGGTCGATGAGTTCGTACACGATGGAGTACAGTTTCACCTGCACGCCTTCACGCTTGAGCAGTTTTACGGCGTTGGATTCCACCTTGACGTTGAAGCCCAGGATGACGGCGTCGGAAGAGGAGGCCAGCAGCACGTCCGATTCCGAGATGGGACCGGCGGCGGCGTTCAGGAAGATACATTCCACCTTGTCCGACTGGATGTCCATGATCGCCTTTTTAATGGCTTCCACGGAACCCTGCACGTCTCCCTTCAAGAGAATCTTGAGCTGGGCCTTCTGGGTGCCGTCTCCCATCATGGCGAGCAGTTCCTCCATGCGGGCCTTGCGGGGCTGGGCCAGGCGCTGCTTGCGCAGTTCCTCCTGGCGTTCTTCGCCCAGTTTCTTCGCCGCGCGTTCGGATTCCATTTCCACGAGTTCGTCGCCCACATTCGGGGTTTCCGAAAAGCCGATGATTTCCACGGGCATCCCGGGACCGACTTTTTTGACGCGTTCGCCGTGGTCATTGACCAGGGCGCGCACCTTGCCGGCATACGGGCCGCAGATGAAGGGCATGCCGATGCGGATGGTGCCGCTTTCCACGATGGCCGTGGCGGAACTTCCGGTGCCGGGCTCCACGCGGGCTTCAATAATGGATGCACGGCAGTTGGCCTTGGGGTTGGCCTGGAGTTCGAGCACTTCCGACTGGAGGGAAAGGAGGCCGAGCAGGTCGTCAATGCCGTTCCCGGTCAGGGCGGAGACTTCCACGCATTCCACATCGCCGCCGAAGTCCGTGGGAACCAGCCCTTCTTCCATCAGGCCGCTCTTGGCCTTCATAGGGTCTGCCGCAGGGAGGTCGCATTTGTTGATGGCCACGATGATGGTCTTGCCGGCCGCCTTGGAATGGGCGATGGCTTCCCGCGTCTGGGGCATGATGCCGTCATTGGCGGCTACGACGAGCACGACGATGTCCGTCACGTCCGCTCCGCGGGCGCGCATTTCCGTAAAGATGGCGTGACCGGGCGTGTCCAGGAAGGTGAGAGTGTTGCCGTTGTAGTCAACCGTATAGGCGCCGATGTGCTGCGTGATGCCGCCGGCTTCTCCCTTGGCCACGTGAGCTTTGCGGATGTAGTCCAGCAGGGAGGTTTTTCCGTGGTCCACATGGCCCATAACCGTGATGATGGGCGTGCGGGTAATGAGGGTGGCTTTGGGTTCTTCCACGACCGGTACGGGTTCCGGTTCCTTCAGCGGTTCCTGCTGAGCCTTGACTCCGCCTCCTTTTTCCCGTTTTTCACGGGCGAAGGTGTAGCCGTGCAGGTCACAGATGGAACTGACGGCGTCAGCGTCCAGCGGCGTGTTCGGGTTGGCGAAGATGCCCATGCCCATCAGGTCCTTGATGATCTGGAAAGGCTTGGCTTGAAGCAGGGCAGCCAGCTCGGAGACGGAAACGGGCGGCTTGAGGTTGATGACCTTGTCTCCGGAAGACGGTTCCTCTTCCTGCGGCTCGGGTGCGGCGGCAGGGGCTGGCTGGACGGATTCGGGAGCCGGTTCGGCGGGAACGGGAGCAGGCGCTTTTTTCTTGGGGCCGGAAAGCAAGTCGAGAGCTTCTTTCTTGGCCGGAGCCGGACGGGGGGTGGGCGCCGGAGCCGGAACGGGTTCGGGCTGCGGTGCGCGTTTCTTTTTGGGAGATCCGCCGATCAGATCCAGCACTTCTTTTTTGGGTTCGTTCTCTTCTTGTTTATTAGGCATTTGATTTTAAATTGGTTAGATATTGAGCGCCATGCTCAATGGGTTATTGGGAAATGAGGTCCCGGGCCTTGTCCAGAATCTGGGCGGCTTCCTCTGCGGGAATGCCCATGCTTTCCGCGATGTCGGAAGCTTCAAATCCGGTGAGGGCCACCAAGTCCGTTCCCCCCATGGTCACGAGGCCCATGGCGGTTTCTTCCGGAATTTCCAGTTGTTCGCTAAGGGTTTTCGCTGCGGCCTGGCACTGGCGCATCACTTCTTCAGCGGCTGCCTGGCTCTGGAGTTTTTCAGCTTCCTGAACGTCAAAGACGCGTACCTGGACATCCCAGCCCATCAGGCGGGAGGTGAGGCGGGCGTTCTGGCCCCTGCGGCCGATGGCCTTGGAGAGGTCCTTGTCGTCCTGGACGATGACGAAGACCCTTTTGGCGTCTTCGTCCACGGTGATTTCCCGGGGCTCCACGGGGCTGAGGGCCTCCCGGACGAATTCGACGGGGTCCTCCGTCCATTCCAGGATGTCCACCTTTTCATTGTTGAGCTCCCGGACGATGTTTTTAACGCGGGCTCCGCGCATGCCCACGCATGCTCCCACAGGGTCCACCTTGTCGTCGTGGCTGATGACAGCCACCTTGGTGCGGTAGCCGGCTTCGCGGGCGATGCCGTGGATTTCCACCGTCTGGTCCCCGATTTCCACCACTTCCGATTCAAAGAGGCGGCGCACGAGGTTCGGGTGGCTGCGGGAGAGGATGACTTCCGGCCCGCGGCCTTCCGTCCGCACTTCCACCACGTAGAAGCGCATGCGGTCGCCTACGCTGTAGTCTTCGTTCGGTACGCGTTCGCGGGAGGTCATGACGCCCTCGAATTTTCCGAGGTCCACAAAGATGTCCCCTTTCTCAAAGCGGCGGATGGTGCCCGTGACCAGATCGCCGGCACGGTCCTTGAACTCGTCGTACAGCATTTCCTTTTCGGCATCCAGCAGTTTCTGGAGCATCGTCTGGCGTGCGGTCTGCACGGCGATGCGGCCGAAGCCCTTGGGGGTGATGTTGGTGGCCAGCAGGTCGTGCAGGACGGCATTCTGGTCCAGCTTGACGGCCAGGGAGAGGGGAATCTGGTTAAATTTGTCCTTGTATTCTTCATCCGGAACTACTTCCAGATCAGCAAAGATACGCACTTTGCCCTTGTCCACGTTGATTTCAGCCCGGAGGTAGTTGATAGAGCCGGAGCCGGGGACCATCTTGCGGTAGGCGGACAGGAAGGCAGATTCCAAAGCGAGGAGAATTTTTTCACGGGAGAGCCCTTTTTCCCTCTCGTAGTAGTCGATCAAAGCTTTAATGTCGTTTGTCATGAGCGTAGAGATGTGTGATGGATAGACAAAAAAGAGCGGGTCGACAGACCCACTCTCGAGTGTCTCTCGGGGTGTTTGCCTATCTAAGTAAGCATGACCCCTGCCGGTTGGCAAGAAAAAACACTTGTTCCGTGCGGCATGCAAGATGCTGGGGATGATTCCGGAAGAAGGATTTGCACGGAGGGATGCAGGAGGGCCGCCGAAGGGGAGTTTGAGAGCTTGACGGGAAGGGGAAAAACGGGAAGTATGCCCGCATGAAACTCGTTTCTTGGAACGTGAACGGATTGCGCGCGATTCTGGGCAAGGGGCTGGGAGAAGCCGCGGACGCGCTGGGGGCGGACATCCTCTGCTTTCAGGAGATCAAGGCACGTCCGGAACAGGTGGATGATTTGTGGCTGTCTTCCTGGCCGTACCAGTTATGGAATCCGGCGGAAAAGGCGGGTTATTCCGGAGTTTTGGTTCTCAGCCGCGTGAAGCCCTTGTCCACGTCCACAGGCATCGGCTGGCCGGAACACGACCGGGAAGGGCGCGTATGCACCATGGAGTTCGAGCAGTTTTACCTGGTCAACTGCTATACGCCCAATTCGCAGAGCGAGCTGGCGAGGCTGCCCTACCGGCAACAGTGGGATCAGGCGTTCCGCAATTACGTGGCCGGCCTGGCGGCTGTCAAGCCGGTCATTTTCTGCGGGGATTTGAACGTGGCCCATCAGGAAATCGACATCGCGCGGCCCAAGGACAACCGTTTCTCCGCCGGGTTCACCGACGAGGAACGCTCCGGGTTCACGCAGTTGCTGAAAGCCGGATTCACCGATACGTTCCGCCTGCTGCATCCGGAGGAACCGTCCTGGTACAGCTGGTGGTCGTACCGCGGTGGTGCGCGTGCCCGGAACATCGGCTGGCGGATTGATTACTTCTGCGTTTCCGATTCTCTGGTTCCCAGGGTGAAGAGCGCGGCTATCCATATGGATGTGATGGGCTCCGACCATTGCCCCGTGAGTCTGGAAATTGATTGCTGAGAAGAAAATACGATAAGAGACTTTCAACATGATGCAACAGGAATTGCCATTGCTGGTGGTTGCCACGCGCAACGCTCATAAAACCGGGGAAATCCGTGCCATGCTGGCCGGAAAATGGGAGGTAAGGGACCTTTCCGACTATCCCCAGGCCCCTCCCGTGGAAGAAACCGGCGTTACGTTTACGGAAAACGCCACGCTCAAGGCAGTATCCGCCTCCAAATGCATTCCCGGCATTGTTCTGGCGGATGATTCCGGGCTGGAGGTGGATATTCTGGATGGCCGTCCGGGCGTCTGGTCCTCTTCCTTTGGAGGAGAGGAAGGCAATCATGAGCGGAACAACCGCCATATGCTGGAAGAATTGCGGAAGGCCGGAGTGCGCCCGGGAGGCAAGCCTGCCGCCCGCTTCCGCTGTGTGATGGTTTTGGCCCGCGAAGGCGCGGTTCTGGCGGAATTTTCCGGCTCTGTAGAAGGGCATATGCTGACGGAATTGACCGGGGAGGGGGGATTCGGATATGACCCCCTGTTTGTGCCGGAAGGGCATGGGCAGAGTTTCGCCCAGCTTCCCATGGAGGTGAAGAATTCCATGTCCCACCGGGGCCGTGCGCTGGCGCAGGTGGTGGAGTGGATGCGCCGGGCGTGAGAAGGGCAATTCCTTGAATATTTTCCGGTCCCCGTTCGCTGTCCGGAGGCTGGAGGGATGTCAATCCAGCCTGAATGCACAGATTTGGAACGGTGCGGGCGTGGAAGTGTTCAGAAGCTGGTATTTGCCTGTTCTCCACAGGTGATGGGGAAGCCGGGAAAGGAATTGTTCCACGGCGGCGGCCTCCGTGTCTCCTCCCTCGTGGCCCGGATAGCACATGACGCTGAGGATTCCGTTGGGGACTGTCAGGTTCACGGCCTGTTCCAGGGCCGCCAGGGTGGAATCCGTACGGGTGATGAGGTTTCTGTCCCCGCCGGGCAGGTAGCCCAAGTTGAACATGATTGCTTTGACCGGGTCGCGGATCAGTTCCGCGAGGCGCGAGTGGCTGGCCAGATGGAAGCATACGGCATCCGTAAGCAGTCCTTCTTCCCTGAGGCGTTCCTTGGCGGCGCGGAGCGCCTCTTCCTGAATGTCGAAGGCGTGCACTTTCCCTTCCGGGCCGGCCAGGCGTGCCAGAAACGCAGTATCGTGCCCGTTTCCGGCCGTGGCGTCCACCACCGTGTCTCCGGGCAGGACGAGACGGCTGATCCAGTCGTGCGCGCAGGTCATGGGCCGGCTGAGCAGGGAACACTTCATGACCGGGTTTTATAGGAGCCCGGCGTGTATGACAATTAGTTTGTGAATTTCCCACAGGGAAAATGATTGACAGGTTGTTTTTCCATTTTCCGTATGATAAGGTAGGCACTAAGGCATCGGAAATGCTTCGTTGCCGAAAAGATGAACATTTGACTTTGCACCAATATGACTGACAGACGTACATTTTTGAAGGGAACCGCCGCCGTGGGCGCTTTAGCGGCCATTACGGACATGGAAACCCTCTTCGCCCAGGAGGCGTCCTCCCAGACGGCTTCCGGCATTCCCGACCTCGTTGCCGTCCGCAACGGGACTCGCGCAGAAATGGTTAAAAAGGCTGTGGAAACGCTCGGCGGCATGCAGGCGTTCGTGAAGCCGGGCCAGACCGTGGTGATCAAGCCGAACATCGGCTGGAACAAAGCGCCGGAGTTCGGGTCCAACACCCACCCGGAAACCGTCGCCACGCTGGTGGAACTGTGCAAGCAGGCCGGCGCGAAGGAAGTAAAGGTTTTTGACCACTGCTGCCATAATGGCGCATATGAAGGCAGCGGCGTGAAAGAGGCCGTGGAAAAAGCCGGAGGCGTGATGGTGGACGGCGGCAATGAAGGGCAATACGTTCAGACGGAAAACCCGAAGGCCAAAAAATTCACTTCCGCCAAGGTGCACAAGGCCGTTCTGGAAGCGGATGTTTATATCACCTGCCCTCCGCTCAAGCACCACAGCGGATCTGAAATGACCGCCTGCATGAAGAACGTGATGGGAACCGTATGGGACCGCGGCGCCATGCACAAGAACGACTTGCACCAGTGCATTGCGGACGCCGTGTATTTCCGCAAGCCGGACCTGTGCGTGCTGGACGCCTACATGCCCATGGTGCGCAACGGCCCCGTAGGCAAGGACACGAACGATCTGGTGGAGCGCAAGACTCTGCTTGCCTCCCGCGACATCGTGGCGATTGACTCCGCGGGGGCGGCCCTGCTGAATAAGGCGGGCAAGATCCGCCATGTATTGCTGGGAGAGGAAATGGGGCTGGGAACGGCGGACCTCACCAAGCTCAACATCCGCCGCATCAACATGGCCTGATGTTTTTTCCGTCCGTCCGCAAATATTGCGGACGGACGCCAACTTTTCGCCGCGGGCGGTGTTTCATAGATTGGTATGTCAATCATCAAAGCTTTTTTGTGAGTCCGTTGAAATGGCTCCGTGTAACCGTGGCCGTCATTTTCTTCGTGGGGATTGCCTATGCTTTCCTGCGCGGCATTCCCGCGTGGAACGTGCCGAATATGACGGGAGGCGGGGAAGGGATGGAAGATTCCTTTGCGCTGGCGCGGTGGCAGTTTGTCCCTTCCGTGCTGGGGACGTTGAACTGGGTGGGTGTTTCCGTGGCGGCTCTGGCCATCCTGCTGGCGCTGACCTTGCTTTTCGGCCGCGTTTATTGTTCGTTCCTCTGTCCCCTGGGCATTTTGCAGGACATTGTGTTCAGAATACGCAGATGGATCAGGCCGAAAGTTTTTTTGAAATTCTCCCGGCCCGTGCCGTGGGTGCGGTATTCCATTCTGGCGGTGCTGGTCGTCTGCTGCGTGACCGGTTTTGCCGGGTTGACGCTCAATTGGCTGGATCCGTACAGCATTTTCGGGCGCATCATGTACGTGCTTGCGTGGCCTGCTGCCGTCTGGGGTAATAACCTGCTCGCGGCGGATAGCGCTTCCGCGGACCTGGTCCGCATGGATTATTATCCCGTGGCGCTTCCCGCCTTGCTGGCTTCCGCCGGGATGCTCGGGCTGGTGGTCGTCATGAGTGCCTGGAGGGGACGCTTGTACTGCAACACGGTGTGTCCCGTGGGCGCTCTGCTGGGGCTCCTTTCCCGCGTTTCCCTTTTCCGGCTGGGCTTTGATCCCGCATCCTGCAAAAAGTGCGGCAAGTGCATCAAATCCTGCAAGGCCCAGTGCCTGAATCTCAAGGAATACCGGATAGACGCCTCCCGGTGTGTGGCATGTTACGATTGCGTGCGCGCCTGTGATGAGGGAGGAATCCGTTACCGCTGGTTCACCAGGGCCCGTAGATTGATTCCTGCCAAAAAGGAAAGGAAAGAGGCTTTCCCCCGCCCTTCGGCGTCTTCTTCTCCGGTTGTCGCGAAAAGTTCCCGCCGTGAATTCCTGGGGGCTACCGCCGTCGGGCTTGCCGGGGCCGCCCTGTCGGGATGCCGCGGGGATGCCGCCCAGAGGCTGGACCCCACCCAGTGCGTTCTTCCGCCCGGAGCCGGTTCCCTGGAACGGTTCCTGGACGTATGCACCGGCTGCCAGATGTGCATCGCCAGCTGTCCCACCCACGTGCTCCAGCCCGCCTATTTCCAGATGGGCATCAAGGGGTTCATGAAACCCCGGATGGATTTCAGCACCAAGTACTGCCTTTACGACTGCCACCGTTGCGCGGAGGTGTGCCCCACCGGGGCTATCCGCAAACTTCCCATTACCGCGGAAAAGGGTACGACGGAGATCACGAAGGACACCACGCGCATTGCCGTGGCCCAGTTTTACGTGTGCCGCTGCCTGGTCAGGCGGGAGGACATGGACTGCGGCGCCTGTACGGAACATTGCCCCACCAAGGCGCTTTACACAGTGCCCTACATTGGGCGCGACGGCCAGGAACACCGCCTGCCGAAGCTGGACCCCTCCCTGTGCATCGGCTGCGGGGCGTGTGAACACGCCTGCCCCGTTACGACGGAAAAACCGGAGGAACGCGTGCGGGTAGGCCCCTGCAATTTGTGCGAGGAAAAGTGCGAATTCAAGAAGCGTGAAGCGGTGCCGCCGAGAGCCATCGTGGTGCGGGCCGTGAATCCCCAGCAAAAGGCCGTGAAGAAATTTGAGGAAAAAGCCGTGGACCCGGTGGGCGATACGGATTTCCCGTTCTGATGCGGTTGCGGCAGGGCGGCATGTTCACCTTCTTCATTCCCCATGTTTTTTCGTTGTTTGTTCTCTTATCCGGCAGGAAGGGATGAAAGGCATGATGTCCCGTGCCGTGTCCCTGCTTGTGTTTTTGCGGAGGGGACGTAGAATGGATCGTGTGATTAAATATTAAAGTTCATGAATATTTTGGAATTCATTCTGCGGCACATGATGGGGTTTTTGGAGGATATTCTGATGAAGGTTTTCCTTATTTCTCCCTTCTACCCGGAGGAATGGAGCCTGACGCGTGTTATCAACACGTTTTTGCTGTGGTGTGCGCTGATATTCCTGACATGCGGGGTATTGCTGGAATGGTTTTCCTTTTGGGTGGCAGCGGGGATTTTTCTGGCCGGGTGCTTTATCCGGCTGGCCGTGGGGAAAATGTTGGAATGAAGTATTACGATTCCTGCCTGGTCCGTTTTTTCAGGCCTTCTTTTCCAGAAACGCCATGACGGTGCTTCCGGCATTCCGCGTGTACAGCTTTTCGTAACCCAGTTTGCCGTACAAGTGCAGGGTTTCCGGAGTCTCCTCCGACGTGAACAGGAGGTACCGCGAGGCTTTTTCCCGGAAGTATTCTTCCAGCGCCTGCATGAGCCGCCGTCCGATTCCCCGGTTCCGGCAGTACGGGTCCACAATCAGCCTGCCCACATGGCAGGTGCCGGAGGCATCCAGGTTCCCCCTGACCGAACCGATGATATGCCCGTTTTCCGTATATTTGAAAAATACGGAATTCTGCTCTTCTTCCAGCAGTTGTTCGATGGTCTGTTCCAGGGGAGGCAGACTGGCGGCGTTCAGGCGCTGCGCAACTTTTCCGAAGGCCCGGAGCTGGAGATCCAGGATTTCCGGAAGATCGTCTTTTACCGCCCGGCTGATCATAAGGCCATGATGCCTCCGTCCGGGCGGGGAAGCGAGGAAAAAGAAAGGTTCGGTCTTTTTCTTCCAATTCAGTCTGGAGGTTGTCATGAAACTCTTTTTCCGGGAGCTCGGCACCTGGGGACCCGTGAAAAAGAGGACACTACTAGAATCACAAGTAATCCTGATGGACAGGGGCGGGGTGGAGGGAAGATGCTTTCCGGCGCAGAAGCCGCAAATCCACAACATGAGGATAGTCAGGAGTTTCATCGTCCGGGGCGGAACCTTTTTAAAATAACAAGTTTGCGTATGGATTCAGGATGAGGGGGAAGAGTCCCGATTTTCCTTGATGATGGAGAGACTGATGGGATAAGGTACATGCATTATGTTGCAGGCGGACGGCATTACGTACGAGATAGAGACCCAGGACGGTCCTTTGAAATTACTGGACAATGTGAGCTTTAATGTGCCCAAGGGGCATTTCATGGCGGTCGTGGGGCCGTCCGGCTGCGGAAAAACCACGTTGTTGAAGGCCATTGCGGGCATGATTGCGGAGACGGACGGCCGGTTTTTCTGGAATGGACATGATTTGGCGGAAGAGGATTTTGAACCGACGGAGATCGGGTTTGTCCCCCAGTTCAGCATTGCCTATGACCAGTTGAGCGTGGACGAAAATGTGGAGAGCGCCGCCAAGCTCCGCTGCAAGTTCGAGTCTCTTGACGATCTGGACGACAGCATTGACAACGCCCTGGAGGTAACGGGCATGGAGGGGATTGCAGACAGGGACGTCAAGATTCTTTCCGGAGGCCAGAAGCGGCGCCTGGCGCTGGCCATGGAGCTGGTGTCCAATCCCCGGCTCCTGATTTGCGACGAGGTGACCTCCGGCCTGGACCCGCGGTCCGAGCACGATATCGTGAACCTTCTGCATGAGGTTTCCCGCTCCGACGGGCGCATTGTCATTTCCGTCACACACAGCCTGGCTCATCTGGACAGGTATGATTCCATCCTGGTCATGCATCAGGGATGCGTTGCCTACCACGGTTCCCCCAAAACGATTCTGCATTACTTCGGCGTTTCCTCCCTGGAAGAGATTTACCCCAAGCTTCAGGACCGGACCGGAGTTTCCTGGTGCCGTTCCTGGGCCAAGCACCGGGAGTCCTATTACGCCCGGCTGGAGAAGGAAAGGGAGCAGAAAATGCTTTCCGGAGAGTTGCCGGACCCGAATGCCGGGCCCGCAGACGAACAGAAGGAAGGGACGCCGGAGTTTGCCGGAGAAGGGGATGGGGAACGGATTTCTTCTGAACGCGCTTCCGCAGGAAAGGAAATTGCCGCCGCATCTGAGGCCGGGGAGGAGTCCATTCCGGAAGTGCCCGGGTTCTTCACCCAGTTTTTCTGCCTGCTGGGGCGCCGGTGGCGCATTTTCTTCCGCGACCGCTCCCAGCTTGTCCTCCAACTGGTGATGGTGCTGTTGTTTCCCGTGCTGGTAGCCATGTTCACGGACAAGGGAACCGGGCAGATCGTGGGGCTTTCCGCCACGCAGGACGTGCAGACGCTGCAGAAGGATATTGAGGCGCAGCAGTTGAACATGAAGACCGGTTCCGCCGTTTCCGGCATCATCATGTTTGAGGTGATCCTGCTGGGGCTGATGGGGTCCAACAACGCCGCAAGAGAGGTGGCCGGGGAACGGGCCATCATGGAGAAGGAGAAGTACGCGGGCATGCGGCCATCCTCCTATCTGGCGAGCAAGCTGGCGTATTTGAGCGTGCTGGTGCTGGTGCAGTCCGTGTGGATGTTCGCCTTTGTGGATTTCTTCTGGGACCGGGGCGGCAGCCTGACGCATTTGTTTTTCCTGATACTGGCGAATGCTGCCATGACGTTTGTCTGCCTGGGCATTTCCTCCCTGGCCAAGAGCGCGGACCAGGCTTCCCTGCTGAGCATTTACCTGGTGGGTTTCCAGCTTCCCCTGTCAGGGGCAGTGCTGGCTCTCCCGGAGCAGGTGGAAAGCTTTATCCGTCCGTTCATTTCCGCGTACTGGTCCTGGTCCGGAAGCATTTCCGCGCTGAAGCCGGACGTGTACAACGCGGTCAAGAATGTGCTGGATACGGGGCTGACTCCGGCCCTGATCTGCTATATTGTTCTCGGCGTGCACGTTGCATGCGGCATCGCCGCCTCCTACATCGGCATTCGCCGTTCTCGCTGGGAACTGTAATTTAATGCGTGCAATCGCTGCGTGTTCGTTATACATTTTCTCGACAAGAGATTATGGCGAGACGACGTGCAGCGAAAAAGAAGAGTTCATCATCATCTGCTCCGATGCTGGTCATCGGGGCGGTCATTCTTGTGCTGGCGCTTGTCATCGGTTATGCCGTGACGCGCTCCAATAACAAGCCCCAGGCGGGATCCGACATCCCGCTGGATATTCTGGCGATGAACGCCTCCCAGCTTTCCAACAACAATTACGTGCTGGACGGCACTGTGATTGACCGTTTTCCGCGCGGCGAGTCGGAATTGATTTCCTTTTTGTACAAGGATGCGTCCGGACGGGAATACATTATTCCCATCTGCGTTTCCGCAGAAGCCAGAAATGGACTGAACATCAACAGAGACCAGCAATACAGAATAGAATTCCGGGTGGAGGATATCAACCCGAACGTGCGCGGCGTGTGTATGGCTACCTCCATCCTGCCTAAATAACCCGAGCTTTTTTCGATCCATGAAATACTGCTTTCTTCTGACCTTGGCCTGTACGTTTCCCGCGATGGGGCAGATGATGTATAATCCTCCGGCGGGAGGAACTCCCGCTCCTGCGTCTCCACAGCCGGCCAATCCATCCGGCTCCATCCAGCCCAACGCCTACCAGCCGGGCAGCCAGGGGGATGCCAAGTCCCTGTACGGCAACGAACTGCCGTTTCTGAACCCGCAGGACGGCACGGTAACCATCAACGGGCAGACCCTGAACATGGGCAGCTTCCGGGAAATTGAGGCCCGCTTCAACAAGTACCTGAGCCAGCCGGAAGAGAATACGGAGGACGCCCGTGAATACCAGAAGGTTTTCAACAAGATTCACGATGTGCTTTCCATGCGCAAGGAAAGGCTGGCGGCGGACAATGTTCTGCGGCAGGTGGTGGATCTGCTGACTGCCGCTTCCAGCAATCCGCTGGACGGCGGTGTTTCCGACGCGCTGTGCCAGGCCATCTATACCGCATGGCAGGCCAAGACGAACGGGAAGAACAAAGGAAAGATGATGGACGCGATGGAACGCGAAATCCGCACCAATACCCAGAGAATGAGCCTGATGGAAAGCGGTGTGACGACATCCTCCGGCTCTGCCTCCAACCAGAAGGGGGGCAAGAAGGGGAATTCCGCTTCCAATCCGGCGCGGGATAATCCGCGCTACAAGTATTTGGAAAAGCGTGTGGCGGAGATGCAGGCCCGCAAGCTGAAACTGGAAACCGAGCAGGTGCTTACCGTGACGGAGGCCAAAATCGTGTTCCAGTCCACACTCGTCCAGTTGTTTGCCCAGCGCCGTTTTGACCATGTGTCCATCGGCTGCGGCGTGTACAGCCGCCTGTTCAATGACGGCGATACGAAGTTGCGTCTGGAGAAGGGGTCCGATGCCGCCAAGATGTTCGGAGGTACGCTGGGCGTACCCCCTACCGTGGCTGTACTGGACAATCTTTCCCGGGAATTGGCTCGGGATTCGGACCGCCACATGAAGGCCGTAAACAATCTGGTGGATTCTCACCATTATGTGGATGCCCTGGAGCGGTTGAATGAAGCTCTCCTGATCGGCGAATTCATG
Source organism: Akkermansiaceae bacterium (assembly GCA_021202525.1). Classification (GTDB taxonomy): domain Bacteria; phylum Verrucomicrobiota; class Verrucomicrobiia; order Verrucomicrobiales; family Akkermansiaceae; genus Akkermansia. Next base: position 19,659 of record JAJQCV010000067.1, read on the forward strand.
GCGCCCGTCAGTACGTTCCCGTACGAGAAGAAGCAGAAACTGTATGCGTTCAAGCGGGATGTGGAGAAACTTTTTGAGCTGATGAACGGCAAGGATTACGAGGAAGCCCTCACGCTGGTGGAGGAACTCAAGAAGACTTCCCGGGATTTCAGCACGGGCCGGGCGGAATCCGCCATCAGCGCCGCCGTGTTCGCCAGCGACGCCTATATCGCCCAGGGGCAGGAAGCCCTTGCCAAGGGGGACCGCGTCAAGCTGGAAGAATGCCTGAAGAAGGCCATTGAAATCTGGCCCAAGAATCCGCGCCTGCTTCCCTTGCGCAATGCCATGATGGCCGCAGGACAGCAGTCCCATGCCCTGGAGGATTTCAAGCGTTTCCATAAGAACAAGAACTACCGGCGTATTTTTGACAACCAGCACGAGTTTGCCGTGCTGGTGAAGGATGATCCGGAGTTGCAGGCCCAGTTTGTGGATGACCTGGCTAAAATGGCGGTCATTGAGCGGGCTCTGGGTGCGGCGCGCCAGCGCGAGGCCATGCAGGACGTTTACGGCGCCTGGGAGGAATTGCAGCAGTTGCGCCAGCGCGACCAGGAATTGTTCGTCAATGACCAGGAGCTGAATTCCCAGTATCTGGACCTGACGACCAAAGCAAGCAGGCTGGTCAAGCTGCTGAACGATGCGGAAAATGCGCGGAATGCCAAGGAAGTCGGTTCCGCCCTCGGCAAGTACATGGAAGCCAAGAAGCTCTATCTGCATTCCCGGTTTGCCAAGGAGGGAATAGAATCCCTGCTGGACGAGGTGCTTCCGTTGAAGTAGGCCGCTTGTGCATGTCTGCCGGATGCCGGGGAAGGACGGAGTATTTGCTTCCTTTCCGGGGCTTCCCCGGTATGCTACGGCGCATGAAGGGTATCTATGTGTGCGTGTGCATGCTGGCGGCGTTTTGCGCTGCGGCCATGGCTCTGCCTGAAGACTGCCGCCAGGTAATTGTGGGAACGTCCGACGGCTGGAACAGTTCGCATGTGAAATTGAGCCTTTTGGAGAAAGGACCTCAAGGGTGGGTGATGGTGAAAGGCCCGTTTCCGGCCCGTTTGGGGAAGTCCGGACTGGTATGGGGCACGGGAGTCAGCAGCCCTCCCGCGGAAGGGCCCGTGAAGAAGGAGGGGGATTTGCGTTCTCCCGCCGGGATTTTTGAATTGGGCGGCGTGTACGGCACCGTGCCCGTTCCCAAAAAGAAGCGTTCCATGCCGTACCGCCGCATCACGCCCCGGGACATGTGGGTCGATGACCCTTCCTCCCCCCTTTACAACCAGCATTTCGTGCTGAAGCATGATCCCGTGACGCCCTGGGAGTTCAAGCAGCAGATGAAGCTGAACGATTACGCCCACAGCCTGAAGCTGTTCATCCGGCATAACGCCGCCGGAGATCAGGGACGCCCCGTAGCAGGAGGAGGGTCTTCCATTTTCTTCCATATCTGGAGGAGGGATGGCCAGGCCCCCACGGCCGGATGCACCGCCATGAGCGAGGAGAATTTACGTGCCATGATCGCCTGGCTGGACCCTTCCAAACATCCCCTGTATATCCTGCTGCCTTCCAGGGAATACCTGCGGCTGCGCAAGGCATGGGGACTGCCGTGATAGGCTGCTCCGTTCATGCGGCGGGTTCCCTCCGCACTTTTACAGCTTCTGGAGGCGGCGTGAGCGGCAGGAAAGCAAAGAGCCGGCCCCCTTTGAGGGGGAGCCGGCTCTTGGTTTGTAAAAACTTGTTTTATGCCTGAGGCTGGGTTTCCGGCTGAATCAGGGGGGTGGAAGTTTCCTTCATTTCTTCCACAGAGTTCTGTTCCTCCTGCGGGGCGCGGGGCTCACGGGCCGGCCTGGACTGTTCCTGGCGTGACTGTTCCTGGCGTGACTGTTCCTGGCGTTCGTTGGCGCCGCTGACCAGCAGGTTTCTTCCCATGAAAGGCTGGTTGTGAAGAATGTCCACGGAGCGGACGGCGTCTTCCAGCTTCTTCATTTCCACGAAGGCGTAACCCTTGGATTTGTGGGTGCGGGGATTGTAAATGATTTCCACGGATGTTACTTCGCCAATGCCCTTGAACACGTCTTCAAGGTCGCTTTCCGTAGCTTCGTAGGAAAGGTTGCCTACGTACAGCCTGCGGTTGGAGACGGGCTGCTTGGGAGTAGCGATGCGTTCCTGCTTGCTGCGGGCCACCCTGGTGTTTGTTTTGGCGGGGTTTTTGTCTTTGACGGCAGGCTTGCCCTTGGCCGGGCGGATGCCGAAGATGCCCAGGAAGCGCTGCCATAAGGAGAGCTTGGCAGGAGCTTCTTTTTTATATTTGGGACGGTATCCGCCGGATTCCCGGCGGTCATTGCCATAGGAATGGCCGCCCTTGTGATAGCGGCGACGGGGGCCTTGGCCCTGTCTTCCCTGTGTGTGGTGTTGCGACATACTTATATACTAAGTTGATGATTATGTTGGTGTCATGCCGGATTTTCATGCCCCATGCAATAGGTTCCGTCCGGCGAATCGCCGGGATGTTCCGTTTCCGTAAGGAAAACCAGAAGTGCGGATGCCCCGTGCCCCGATCAACGGTCCGTGCATGGTCTGATAAGGGGATATCCGGCTGTGTGCGGTGTCAGTCCGGCGGATTGACGCGTATACCAATGCACACGGAGACCGTTTCTTGCAAGCCGGTATCCCGTCATTTTGGGCTTTCCAGCCCTGCGGAGACGAAAACCCGTTTGCGGAACCCGGCCTTGGGACGGGAAGGCAGCCCGGAATTGAATGGAACTTGACAAAAACTTTGGCGTCATTAACTATGTGGTTCGCCAGCTCCTTCACTCTCGATGCTTATTCAAAACGCAGACCGTACAACCTACGGAATCAATAAAATGGCGGTCACCGTTCTGGCGTTTGTCGTTTTTATGGTTGTCGGGTTCATTTCCTGGAGTTCGTTGGGCGTTCAGCCTGAGCCCTGGCGGCTCCGTACGCTGGTGCTTGCTCCTCTGACCATGTCCCTGCTGTTGTATTTCTGCTGTGACCAGTTCGGTGTGTATTACCGTTGCATGACGTTGAGCGGCACCGTTTGGCGGCTAGTGCTGGCCTATGGATGCTTTGTGGTGCTGAGTTCCATCATCTGGAAGTACCTTGTCCCCTTTTCCGGAGACCCTGTCGTTCAGGTACTGGGGTATCTGCTGACTTTTCTGGGAGTGCTGTGGTTGTGCATTTTCCGGTTCCGGTCGGAGAAGAAGCTGGAAGAAGAGGCTCCCATGCTTCTTGTAGGCGCTCCGGAACAGGTGGATACATTCCTGAAGCAGATGAAGCGGGACCGCGTGGATATTCAGGGAGCCCTGACGGTGATTTCTCCCAAATCCGTGGATTCCGTCACAACGCGGGATGTGCTGATCAGAAATTGCATCAGCAAAGTCGTTTTTTTGCCGGAAGGGGTGGATGTTTCCGTGGCGAAGTGCCTGACCGATCTTTGCGGCAAGATGGGAGTGGACTTTTATGCTTCCATGATGGTGGGGATGCCAACCGTGCACAAAACTTACTTTGGAGTGATGGGCGAGGTCAGGATGCTGGTGTACAAGTCCACCCCCATTCCCTACACCACGTCCTGGCAGATAAAGAAAGCCATGGACTGGCTTGGCTCTCTTGTCCTGCTGGTGCTTACTTCGCCCTTGTGGCTGGTCGCGGCCACAGGCATCAAGCTGTCCGCTCCCGGTCCCGTTTTCTACCGCCAGAAGCGTTCCGGGCTGTATGGAAGGGAATTCGGCATGTGGAAATTCCGCACCATGTATCAGGATGCGGACAAAAGGCTGGATGAAGTGAAGGCCAGCCACGGCAATGAGATGGACGGCCCCATTTTCAAGCTGGAGAATGATCCCCGCGTCTTTCCTTTCGGCCGCATTCTGCGCAAATTCAGCATTGATGAACTGCCCCAGCTCATCAATGTGCTGAAGGGGGAAATGAGTCTGGTAGGCCCCCGGCCGCTGCCCGTTTATGAAACGGAGGCTTTTACCAGTGATGCGCACCGCCGCAGGCTGAGCGTGCTGCCCGGAGTCACCGGATACTGGCAGATAGCGGGGCGCAGCAACATCAAGGAATTTGAAAAGCTAGTGGAGCTGGATATGTATTACATCGACCACTGGTCCCTGTGGCTGGACGTCAAACTGCTGCTGAAAACAGTCCCTGCCGTATTGTTTGCCCGCGGGGCCAAATAAGGATTTCTCCCGCGGCCGGAAGGGTGCGGGAACGCCGTGTTTACAGGCCCCGCATGCGTTGGGGAGTGTGTTTTTCCGCAGTTTGTCCCACGTCCCTCACGACATCAGGCGCTCTTTTTCTGGAAAACGTCAAAAGTTTGGTAAAAAATGAAGTGATTTAAGGCCGGACGGAGACTTTAACCTTGAGGTGCGGGAGGCGTTGAGGCAGAATCAGCCCACTATGGATTTAGTTCAGCGAGAAATCTCTAAAGAAACGGTGACTCCGTATTTCATCGAGTATTTCGGTCAGGCTCCAACTCATGTGGCAGCGGCACCGGGACGTGTGAACCTCATTGGCGAGCACACGGATTATAATAATGGTTTTGTGATGCCCATGGCTCTGGACAATCATTGTGTCGTCGCGGTAGCTCCTTCCCCTGTCGGCAAGCATCGCTTCTGCGGTTCTCTCGGAGACCAGATACATGAAATTGCCGTGGAGGACGCCCTGGTTCCCGGCGAGCCGTTCTGGTCCAATTACGTGCGCGGCGTGCTGGCCAATCTGCACCGGCGCGGCATAGAAATCGGCCCGGTGGACATGCTGATTGACAGCAACGTGCCCCGCGGCGGCGGCCTTTCTTCCAGCGCCGCTCTTGAAGTTGCCGTCTGCACCGCGCTGGCCGCCTTTGCCGGTGTCAGGATTGATCCCAAGGAGGTAGCCTTGATCGGGCAGGCCGTGGAACACGAGTTCGTGAATGTGCCCTGCGGCATCATGGACCAGTTCATTTCCGCCAACGGCAGGAAAGGCATGGCCCTCAAGCTGGATTGCGCCACTCTGGAATATGAGCTGGTGCCGATGAATAACGATTCCGTTTCCGTTCTGGTTCTGGACAGTGCCGTGAAGCATTCCCTGGCGGACGGCGCCTACGGCCAGCGCCGCAAGCAGTGCGAGGAAGCCTCCGCCATCATGGGGGTGCCTTCCCTGCGTGAAGCCTCCCTGGAATTGCTGGAATCCTTCAAGGAACAGCTTGGTGACGTCCGTTACCGCCGTGCCCGCCACGTCATCGGCGAAAACGCCCGGGTGGCCGTTTTTGCGGATGCCCTCGCCCGCGGCGACTGGGATGAAGCCGGCGTGGCCATGCGCGGCAGCCATGCCTCCCTGCGCGACGATTATGAAGTTTCCTGCGCGGAGGTGGATACCCTGGTTTCCCTTTGTGACCGCATTCCTTCCGCTTCTTCCGTTTACGGCGCACGCATGACGGGCGGCGGCTTCGGCGGCTGCATCGTCGCCCTGGTCAAGACGGAAGACGTGGACAAGGTAGCGCAGGAACTGCTCCAGGCCTATTGCCAGGAAACGGGGATTGAAACCACCTATCTCGTGACGAGCGCCGGCGAAGGCGCCCGCGTATTGTACCAAGCTTAATCCATACTGATTATGAGAAAACTAGCAACCATACTCGGGGCCGTGGCCCTGATGACGTGGGGCGCCGCCGCCCAGGAGGAGGCCGTTCCTGCAACAGCTCCGGACGCCCAGCCCACGCTGTCCGCTCCGGCTTTGACGCCTGCTGCGGAAATGCAGCCAGCCTCTCCCGTGGCTGCGGAAAACGCCGCCCCAAAGGCTGATGAACCCGGTGAACCGAAGACGGCTCCGCTTTCCACGACGGAAGTCATTCTGTTTTGTGTGGTGGTTGTGGGCGTCATTGCCCTGGGTATCTGGAAGAGCCGTGATCCGCAGGAGACGGAAGAAGAGAAGAAAACGAAGGGTGCTTCCGACTATTTCCTGGCCGGCCGCGGCCTGACCTGGTGGCTCGTCGGCTTTTCCCTGATTGCCGCCAACATTTCCACGGAACAGTTTGTGGGCATGTCCGGCAAGGCCGCCAACTGGGTGGGCATGGCGATTGCCGGTTATGAATGGCTGGCCGCCATTACGTTGGTGATCGTGGCTTTCTGCTTCCTTCCCAAACTGTTGAAGGGCGGGGTGTACACCATTCCGGAATTCCTGGAACAACGCTATGATACTGCGGCGCGTTCCCTGATGGCTATTGCCACGCTGCTGATTCTGGTGGGCGTGCCGACCGCCGGCGTTATTTACGCCGGGGCCAAAGTGATTTCCGTATTCTTTACCGGGTACACCGCCATGGGCATCGACTTCGGCAACATTACCGTTGGGTGCATCATCATTGCGTTCTGCAGTACCGTGTATGTGTTCGTGGGCGGTTTGAAGGCCTGCGCCTGGACGGATCTGTTCTGGGGCGCCGCCCTGATTGTAGGCGGCGGCGTGGTGGCCTATTTCGCCCTGATGGCCCTGAGCGGGGCCGACCCGAACCACCTGGTGCAGTCCGCGGCCGCCAATTCCGGCGCTACGGTGGCTTCCCTGGGAGATCCCTCCAACAGCCTCTGGCACGGGGTGACGCGTTTCTTTGAGCTCAATTCCGGGGATGCGGCCAGCGGCGTGAATACCGTGGGCGGCAAGCTGCACATGATCCGTCCGGCTGACGATGCTGAAATTCCGTGGACCGCTCTTTGCCTGGGCCTGTGGATTCCCAACTTCTTCTACTGGGGCCTCAACCAGTATATCATGCAGCGAACGCTCGCTTCCAAGTCCCTGGCGGAAGGCCAGATGGGCATCGTGTTCGCCGCTTTCCTCAAGTTGATCATCCCGTTCGTGGTGGTGGTACCCGGCATTTTGGCCTACAATCTGTACCGCAATGACCTGAGGGAACAGGCGGAAGTGAAGTATGAGAAGGAAATCAGCAAGACGGAGGATGCCGCCGCCGTCAAGGGACGCCCCGTCATTTACAAGATCACGGATAGCTTCCTGGTAGAAAACGTGGAGGCCGGCTGCGCCCACGCCCTGCACAATGCCACGGTCATGAAGGCCGGTGAAGACGTGATGGCCGAGCTGAAGCAGGCCTGCGACGAACTCAAGGCGGATGCCGCCAATGACCAGACTACGCTGGCGGAACGCGCCCCGTTCGTGGAAAAGATCGCCAAGCTTAACGACAAGATCATCAAGCCCGCTGCGAATGATGCGGACAATTACTATCTGACGGACACGCTGGTAGGGTTCGACTATGACTCCGCTTTTGGCACGCTGATCAGGAAGCTGCTGCCCGGTACGGGGTGGACCTGGTTCGTACTTGCCGCCCTTTTCGGGGCAGTGGTGTCTTCCCTGGCGTCCATGCTGAACTCCGCATCCACCATCTTTACGATGGATATTTACAACAAGCTGCGCCGGAATGCGAAGCCTACGGAGCTTGTTACCGTCGGCAAGATAGGCCTGCTGGTGTGCGCCCTGATTGCATTGTGCATTGCCCCGTTCCTGGACAGTCCGGCTTTCGGCGGCATTTTCAACTTCATTCAGGAATTCCAGGGCTTCCTGAGTCCGGGCGCCCTGTGTGTGTTCCTCTTCGGCTTCTTTGTGCCCAAGTGTCCGCGCATCTTCGGCTGGCTGGGCATCGTCATCAATGCCGCCCTGTACGGCTTCCTGAAGATATGGCAGCCGGAGATGGCATTCCTGAACCGCATGGCCATTTGCTTCATTACCGTGGTGATCATCGGCTTCATTTTTACGGCCGTGAATGCCGCCCGCGGAGGCCAGGCCATCGTCCTGCCCGACAGGGGAGTGGTAGCCCTGCAATCTTCTTCCCGTGCCAAGATTTTTGGCTGGTTCGTGATTGCGGCTACGGTTGTCCTGTACATCATCTTCTGGTGATATAGGAGAGGTTTTAAGCCTGTGTTTTTAATCCTCCCGGTTTAGGCCGGGGGGATTTTTTGTGTCTGGGAAGGAGGGCCTGCCTGTCCTGAAACCATTTAGACGGGAAAGAATGTCAAAACGGATGACAAATGCACTCTTATTGTCTCTGAATGTGTTGCAGGAATAATTGAAAAAATCGGACTTTTTTTCATCTATCGTGTGAACTTGGAAAGTGGGTCGGAGTCAAATCTCTTGTTGATCGTCAATCAGAGGAAAGACGGTAACAAAAACAATCAAATGGAAAAACTCCGCCTCTGTTGATGATATGAAAATGCGTTTATGTGTAATGTCGCTCCTTGTTCTCCTGTGCTCTGCTCCCGGATGGGGGAAAACGACAATGATTTCGTTCGGAGAAACTTCGAATACCTATTCCTCTTCCTGGAATTTATCCAGTGGCACACTGACAAGGGGCAACCGCACAACCGGCAGTTCCATGAAAGCTACGGATGGGACGGCATCCGCAATCCAGGCCACATATACGATGTCCGGCGGTCTGCTCGGAGGGGTCCAGGCAACCAACAGCAACATGTTCGGCACGGCCACTATCGGGAGCGGCGGTCTAAATATGTGGAAGCAGACTTACGGCTATGATCTGGATGCCGCCAAAACCATTCGCGGGTGGAATGAGAACCTGATTCTCAGTTCGGGAGGTGTCGCCGCGCCCGGGAATGTTGACGTCACCGGATTTCAGGCCAATAGTTCCTATACCATGTCTTCCGTTTTCACCATAAGCGGACTGGCCAATGTAGCCACGTGGGGAACGAACAGCCCGGTGAATCTGACGGGTTCCGGCATTGACGTCAAGAATGTCTACCTGGCCGGTACCAACGGTCAAGTGGTAGATCTGCTTCACATTGGCAGCGGCAGCCTGGCCACCCTGCTTTCCAGCGGTACATTCATGCTGACCTGGCAGTTTGAAACTACTTCTTCTTTCAATCCCAGCTCCTCAATCTCCATGGGCTTTTCCGACAGTCTGCTTTCCGTGGCGGGTAATTACGGCGTCTCCGCCCTGGCGTTAAGGGACGGAACGCCCGACCTGGCTGTGCCGGAACCGGCCACCGCTTCCCTGAGCCTTCTTGGGCTGGCAGCCCTGCTGATGCGCCGCCGCCGTTCCCGCTGAACCCGTTTCGGTAAAAAGTAGCTCATGGTTTAAAGGCTGCCGGTAAAACGCCCGATGCCTTTAATCGTCTTCCAGAAGCATGCTGCGGAGGGAGTCGAAGAAGTTTTCCGACTCCTCTTCCGTAGCCTCCGCATTCATCAGGTCTTCCCATTTGGAATATTCCATCAGGTGGGGGGGAATTTCGCTCAGGAAGGAGGAACGCTGGCAGGGCATGCGGTCTCCATAGCGCAGGCGTGTGGAGCAATAGGTCAGCATGAGCCTTTCCTGCGCCCGTGTGATGCCCACATAAAGCAGGCGGCGTTCTTCGTCGCAGTTGCCGTCTTCCAGCGAGCGCTTGTGCGGCAGGATTCCTTCCTCCAGGCCTACGAGGTAAACGACGGGGAATTCCAGCCCTTTGGCGGCGTGCATGGTGATCAGGCAGACGCCCGGCTTGTTTTCCACATCGTCGTCGTTGTCCTCCTTGTCCAGGGTAACCTGGGCCAGATAGTCCCTCAGGCTTTTTTCCGGCTGCCAGAAATTGCGGAGGGAGGCCTTCACGTCTCCGATGGAAACGAGGCGCTTCTGCGTTTCCGCCTCCGTTTTGCACAGCCGGGTGACGTAGTCGCTGAATCCCGTTTCCTCAATGAGCTGTTCCATGGCATCTCCAAAGTTGGTTTCCCTGTCCTGGAAAATGTCGATGTATTTGGCGATCAGCTCATTGAATTCCTGGATACTGTTGCGGGCACGGGTAGTCAGGGTTTCCAGGAATTCCCCGTCCTGCAGGGCGGCCCAGACGCTGTTGCCGTGTTCCCGGCTCCAGTCGATGGCAAGCTGGGCCGTCAGGTCGCTGATGCCGCGGGGGGGAGTGTTGAGGACGCGCAGCAGGTATTCGTCCGCCTGCGGATTTTCAATCGTCGCCAGGTAGGAGATAAGGTCCTTCACCTCCTTGCGGTCGAAAAAACTCTGCGCTCCCACCATGCGGTAGGGTATTTTGTGTTCCCGCAGGGTTTGTTCAATAATGCGGCTCTGGGTATTGGCCCGGAACAGGATGGCAAAATCCTCCCAGGGGCGTTCTTCCTGCCTGCGGACGTTTTCAATGTCCGTGATGATGAATTCCGCCTCTTCCGCATCGCCGGGCATGGAGATGAGGCGTACGGGGTCTCCGCCGCCCTTGTGGGCGCGCAGCGTCTTGTCCCTGCGGCCCAGGTTGTGCCGTATCAGGGCGTTGGCCGTGTCCAGGATGGGGGCGGTGCAGCGGTAATTTTCCTCCAGCTTGATGACGGAAGGGTTCGGGAAAAAGCGTTCGAATTCCAGGATATTGCTGATCTGGGCGCCGCGCCATCCGTAAATGGACTGGTCGTCGTCTCCCACCACGCAGACATTGTGGTCCGGTCCCACCAGGTGGCCGAGAAGGCTCATTTGCAGGCTGTTGGTGTCCTGGAACTCGTCCACGGTGATGTACCGGAAGCGCTGCTGCCAGGCGCCCCGGACATCCGCGTGCTCCTTCAGCAGTTTGTCCGCCAGAATCAGCAGGTCGTCAAAGTCCACGGAATTCTGGGCCTGAAGCTCCCGCTGGTAGGAGGCGGCGATGTTGGCTGTCAGGTTGTCTTCAATGGAGTCGATGCCGAGTCCGTTGTTTTTCATCCGGCTCATGGCGGACAGTACGTCCTTGGGTCCGATTTTTTCCTTGATGCCGCCGTGGCGGACGATGAGGCGGCGGATCAGGCCGCTCTGCTCGGACCCGCTGTAAATGGTGAAGTTGGTCTTGTAGCCCAGACGGCCTATGTCCTCCCTCAGGATGCGTACGCACAGGGAGTGGAAGGTGCTGACCATGATTTGGCGCGCCGCCTTCCGGTCCACCATCTGGCCCACGCGCTCCCTCATTTCCAGAGCGGCCTTGTTCGTGAACGTAACGGCCAGGATGCTTTTCGGGCTGATGCCTTTGTCCACCATATGGGCGATGCGGCAGGTGACGGTGCGCGTTTTTCCCGTGCCCGCCCCGGCCAGGATCAGGACAGGCCCCTGAAGGGTCTGAACGGCCCGGCGCTGGGCCGCGTTCAGGCTTTCCATGGAAAATGACTTGGCCATTTACACGTCGAAATGGATGTCTTTCAAATTCGGGTGCCCGGCGATGAGCTGTGCAATGTTCATGCGCGTGCTGCCTTCCAGCTGGACGTCCGTCACCAGCAGGCCGCCTTCGCCGCAGGCGATCAGCAGTCCCTGTTCCCCGGCGGAAAGCACCTGGCCCGGTTTGCCGGAGGCCTCCGGCACGATGGTGAAGCCGGGGAAGATTTTCATGTTGCGGATGCGCCCCTTGCGGTTCCAGTAGTTGGTAAAGGTGCCCGGCCAGGGATCGTAGGCCCGGATCATCCGTCCGATTTCCTCGGCGGGAACGGTCCAGTCTATCTTGCCGTCCGCCCGCAAAAGCTTGGGCGCGTATGTGGCCAGGATTTCCTGCTGGCGGACGCGTGCGGCCGTTCCCTTTTCAATGGCATGGATGACGGGAAGAAGAACGTCCGGGGTCATTTGCGCCAGTTTGTCGTGCAGGCTGCCGCCGGTCTCCGTGCCGTCCAGGGGCATGCTGATCTGGGCGATGATGTCTCCGGCGTCCAGTTTTTTAACGATGTGCATGATCGTTACGCCCGTATGGGAATCCCCCGATTTGATGGCGGACTGGATGCAGGCTGCGCCGCGGTGGCGCGGGAGCAGGGAGGCGTGGGCGTTGATGCAGCCCATGGGGGCCATGTCGATCACTTCCTGGCTTAAAATCTGCCCGTACGCCATGACCACGATCAGGTCCGGATTCAGCCTCCTGAGGCCCACCAAGGATTCCGGCGCCTTCAGGGAGGCCGGCTGAAACACGGTGATGCCCGCTTCCCGGGCAATGTTCTTGATGGGGGGGGCCGTGAGAACCTGGTGCCTGCCCACCGGCCGGTCGGGCTGCGTGACCAGCCCTACCAGATCCGTGTGCCGGATCAGGCTGCGGAAGGCGGGAATGGCAATGTCGCCCGTACCCATGAAGACGATGCGCATGGCAGGGAGATTGCCTTGCCGGCCTGCGCAGGTCAATGTTAAATCAGGAGACAGGGAGGGAATATGGCCGCGGGAACCGGTTTTTTGCGTTATGCCGCGGCGGTGCGCCGTTGTCCGCCTCCCGGAGGCCCGGTTCGTGGGGAAAGAAGTTCTTTCCGATTGGGAGGAATATGGTATATGTTTCCCCATGGAGCATGGAAGGCTGCCGCGCATGTTGATCATCACCGCAGGGTATGGAGAGGGGCACAATTCCGCCGCCCGCGGCGTGCAGGAGGCGATGAAGGGCAGGGCGGAAACGCGCCTTGTCGACTTGTGCGCGGAGGCCATGCCCGCTACATTCCGGATGACCCGCGCGGGATACCTCTGGATTATTTCGCGCATGCCCGGCCTCTGGAAGCTGATGTACGACGTGAGTGACCGGCGCAACATGGCGGAAAAGCCGGTCAAGGGCCTGGGCCCGGTGGAAGGACTGCTGGAACGGCTCCTGCTGGAATGGAAGCCGGACACCGTTGTCTGTACATACATGGTGTATCCCTACATGCTGGATTCCATCGCCGCGCGTACGGGGCGCACCGTGCCGTATATCACTGTAGTGACGGACTCTTTCGTCATCAACAAGTCGTGGCTGTGTGCGAATTCCCCCATCTTCGCCGTTACGGATTCATGGACGCGGGACGTCATGGCGGAAAAGGGGATTGATCCGGAAAGAATCCGTGTGACCGGGTTTCCCGTGAATCCCTGCTTGGCGGTGGTCCGGAAGCATCCCGTTTGCTGGAAGCCGGGGGAATCGTTCCGCGTTCTTTATTTTGCCCAGCGTTCTTTCCGGCATGCCCGTGAAGAGCTGGAAGCCATGCTGGAGGCCGATCCCGCCGTGCAGGTAACCTGCATCCTGGGCCGCAAATTCAGGAAGATTTATCCCCATATCCGCGATCTGCGCGCAAAATACGGCAAAAGGCTGACCGTGCGCGGCTGGACGCGCCGCGTACCCTCGTACCTGGCTGTGAACCATGTGGTGGTCGGCAAGGCCGGGGGGGCTACGGTGCATGAGGTGCTGGCCGCCGCGCGTCCCATGCTGGTGAACTTTCTCCTGCCCGGACAGGAAGAGGGAAACGCCCGCCTGCTGGAGACCCTGGGCGGCGGACGCCATGTGCAGGATGCCGCCGCATTGGCGGAAGCCCTGAAGAACATGATGGCGGACGGAGGCGAGCCATGGAGGCTCATGCATGAAAACCTGCTGAAGGCGGATATGACCGGAGGAAGCGGAAAGATAGCGGATTTGGCCTTGAATCTGGCGGCGGAACGTACTAACTGATTCCCGTGACCTATCTGCTGATCGACAACTCCAATACGCGCACCAAATTCGTGCTCTCCACCCCGGAGGCCCTGCTGAAAGAGCGGCGCATGATTCCCACCCGGGAAGTGAGCGAGGAACGGCTGGACGACGCCCTCAAGGGACTTCACTATGATGCCGCCGTCGTGTGTTCCGTGGTGCCCCGCGTGGCGGATGTTCTGCGGAACTGGCTCACCAGGCCGAGCCATTTTCTTTCCTGCGATTCCCGGCTGGGCGTGGGCATAGACTATCCTTCCCCGCGCCAGATCGGAGCGGACAGGCTGGCGAACGCCGCCGGGGCCGTGGCCTATTACGGTTATCCGTGCATTGTGGTTGACTTCGGAACGGCCGTGACTTTTGACGTGATCGGCCCGGAGCGTACTTATCTGGGCGGAGCGATTGCCCCCGGGCTGGCCAGCATGGGGGATTACCTGGCGCGCAATACGGCCCTGCTGCCCGCCATCGAACCCCATGAGCCGAAACACGCCATCGGAACAAGCACGGTGGAGGCCATGCATTCCGGCGCCGTGTACGGCTACCGCGGCATGGTGAAGGAAATTCTGGCGAAGCTGGAAGAGGAAATGGGGACACGTCCCACGGTGGTGGCTACCGGCGGAGATGCCGCCCTGATTGCCCGGGGAGTGCCGCGCATCGACCATGTGGACCCGGATATTACTCTGAACGGCCTGCGGATGGTTGCCGGGCTTAATCTTTGAAAAGTGGTGCAAGAGTCTGCTTCAGAAGGGATTTTCCTCCGGGTGGCATGATAGATGACACGTAAAAACTCATAAATAGGTATTGCAAAACCTGCATGCCGCATGTAGTATCCATGAACCTTAACAATAAATATCATGTCTGATAACAGCATCGAAGAAAAAGTAAGAAGTATCATCGTTGACCAACTTGGCGTTGAATCCGATAAAGTGACTGCTGATGCGAAATTCATCGAGGATCTCGGTGCTGATTCGCTGGATACCGTTGAACTCGTGATGGCTTTCGAAGAAAACTTTGACATCGAAGTGCCTGACGAAGAAGCGGAAAAACTTCAGTCCGTGGCAGACGTCGTTGCCTACATCGAGAAAGTTCAGGGCTAAGTTGAACTGCTGAAATCCTTTATACAAAAAGCGGCTTCCCTGTAATTCTGCAAGGGAGCCGCTTTTTCATGGGATGTCCCCGGTTCCCGCCTTCCTGCCATGAGTGAATTGCCCCCATATTCCCGTGACGACATTCGCTACGCGGCGGAAATGACCCGCGTGGTGTATGAACCGGACCGCCGCATAGATACGTTCGGCGACACCCGGTTCAATTTCCTCCTGATCTCCGAAGTGATGGACGAGATTGACGTAGTGCGCGTACGCAGCGGCTGGGTGGAGGCGGAGAAGCCCAAGATCATACGCCCCTCCATTTACAATGAAGTCAGTACGGAGGGTTTTTCCGGGGAGGCCAAACGCTTTTTTGACTGGCTGTCCAAAAATGGTCCCGGTTTCCTGACCCTGCTGGAATATGGATTCCGGTTCAAGCGGTCGGAGGTGCGGGAGGAAATCCTGCATGAACCGCTTGAATCCGTTCGCGGCCGATTGCTGGAGCAGGTGCGCAACGGGGAGGACACGTTCATGGCCCTTGTGGAAGGGGTGGATGACGCATGGGAGGTCTCCCTCTTGAAATTCACCGTGGAAATGATACAAAAATCCCATGAGATCAACATTTTCGATTTCAAGCGCAAGGGCCTGCTGTAGCCTTCTGGTGGCGGTAGCCTGCGCCCAGGCCGCTTTGGCCGACGGGGAGAATTACTCCCTCTGGCCGCGCCGTCCGGCAGCCCTTGAAGAAGCCCGCAGGCTGATGGACCGCGGCAGTCTGGCGCAAGCCCTGGAATTGCTCCAGCCCCTGGTGAACCAGGGCGGCGTGGTGGGCCGGGAGGCCAAGGATCTCATCGGGGCCCTGCGCATCCGCCAGGTTCTGGACCCCAATGGACCGGATGTGAAGCAATACACCGTCAAAAGGGGAGATTCCTGGATACGCATGGTCAAGAAACTGGGATGTTCCCAGGCCATGCTGGTGCATTTGAACGGCCTGATGGACGTTCCTTCCCTTCAACCCGGGGATGTATTCAAATACCGTCCCCTCAACTTCCATGTGGTGGTCAACGTGCCTGAAAAGGAAGTCTGCCTGTACGACGGGGAAAACTTTGTAAGGGCGTATCCCATTGTGGCCATGAAGGACACGGGGCGCAAGAACTTTGAGACGACCGTCAAGGATGAACAGGCTTCCTTCTCCATTTACGACAAGCACTATCCCGCGGCGGACAAGACCCTTCTGCTGGCCGCCGGAGGATATGTCATCGAGGCCGGAAACGGAGCCCCCCGTTCCCCCGGATTTTATCTGAACCGGCAGGACTGCAATGAACTGGCCATGCTGACAAGGCCGGGTACCAAGGTAACTATCATCAGGGAGAAGGGAACGGAACAATGAGGCTGGTCATCCAGCGGGTGACGGAAGCCGCCGTCCATATCGGGGGAGTCTGTGCGGGCCGCACGGGCCGCGGGCTGATGATTTTGATAGGCATTGAGGAGGCGGATACGGAAGAGGACGCGCTTTGGCTGGCCAAAAAGGCGGCGGACATGCGCATTTTTTCCGATGAGGAGGGAAAGATGAACCTTTCCGTGAAGGACATCGGGGGAGGAGCCTTGGTCGTCAGCCAGTTCACGCTGCACGCTTCCACCAAAAAGGGTAACAGGCCCTCCTTCATCCGCGCCGCGAGGCCCGACCATGCCGTTCCCCTCTACGAACGGTTCAAGGAGGAACTGGCCGCACTGCTGGAAGGCAGGGTGGAGAGCGGGGAATTCGGTGCGGACATGCAGATTTCCCTGGTCAATGACGGCCCCGTGACGATCTTTATGGATTCCCGGAACAGGGAGTGAATCCCCTCCCCTTGATGAGCATATTGTTCAGAGAGAAGCCTTGCGTCTCATCTGGGGCGGATAGCCGTTAAGACCAGGAGAGCTTGATTCCCGGTCCGCAGACGACTAGAAAAAGACGCGGTGGATGTCCCGGCTGCCTCTGTATGGCTCTGTCAGTGCGGGGGAGGGGAAGGGTTTCCTGCCTTTCCGGTTGAAGGCGGCATACAGTGGGGCGGGATAATTGAATACTATTCTCAGTAACCGTCATTGCTGAAAGACGGCGGAGTTTCAAAAGGGTTTTTAAAAGAACAGGGGCTGTTCCGCTTTTGGCAGAACAGCCCCTTGATGGGGATTTTGCTGAAAGCCCTCTTAGTAGCAGAGGCCTTCCTTGGCGTTGGCGCGGATGAAGTCGCGATTGAGGCGGGCAATGTTGTCCACGCTCACGCCCTTCGGGCAGGCCGCTTCACATTCATACTGGTTCGTGCAGTTGCCGAAGCCTTCCGCTTCCATCTGCTTCATCATGGCCAGGACGCGCTTGGTGCGTTCCGGCTGGCCCTGGGGCAGAAGGTTGAGGTGGGCGATCTTGGCGGAGGTGAACAGCATGGCGGAGGCGTTCTTGCAGGAAGCCACGCAGGCGCCGCAGCCGATGCAGGCGGCGGCGTCGAAGGCGGCTTCCGCCTTCACCTTTTCCACGGCGATGTTGTTGGCATTCGGGGCCGCTCCGGTGCGCACGTCGATGTAGCCGCCGGCGGCAATGATGCGGTCCAGGGCGGAACGGTCCACCATCAGGTCCCGCAGGATCGGGAAAGCCTTCGCGCGGAAGGGCTCGATCCAGACGGTATCGCCGTCCTTGAACTTGCGCATGTGAAGCTGGCAGGTGGTTACCTGGCGTTCCGGCCCGTGGGGGATGCCGTTGATTGTCAGGGAGCACATGCCGCAGATGCCTTCCCGGCAGTCGTGGTCAAAGTGGATGGGCTCCTTGCCTTCCTTCACCAGACCTTCGTTGACGATGTCCAGCATCTCCAGGAAGGAGGCGTCCACCGGGATGTCCTTGGCGGCGTAAGTCTCAATGCGGCCCTTGGCATCCTTGTTTTCCTGGCGCCAGACCTTGAGGGTGAGATTGATTGTTTTAGCCATGTGATAATCTTTCTTTTAAGTGTTAATGTAGTGGCTATTGTTACTTGTAGCTGCGGATGGCAAGGTGCACGTTCTCGAAGGTCAGCGGTTCCTTGTGAAGAATCGGCAGTTCGTCCACCCCGGCGTATTCCCAGGCGGCCACATAGGCGTATTCTTCGTCGTTGCGCTTGGCTTCGCCGTCCGGCAGCTGGTATTCCACGCGGAAGTGGGCGCCGCAGGATTCCTGGCGGTTCAGGGCGTCGTAGCAGAGGAGCTGGGCGAATTCCAGGAAGTCCGCCACGCGGCAGGCTTTTTCCAGTTCCGCATTGATGCCTTCCGCCGTGCCCGTAACGAGTACGTTTTCCCAGAATTCCTTCCGGAGCTGCGGAATGCG
The DNA here is from genome assembly GCA_021202525.1 of Akkermansiaceae bacterium. Taxonomy (GTDB): domain Bacteria; phylum Verrucomicrobiota; class Verrucomicrobiia; order Verrucomicrobiales; family Akkermansiaceae; genus Akkermansia. The sequence continues at coordinate 37,478 of JAJQCV010000067.1, forward strand.
TTCAATGGCGCGCATGAGGCTTTCTTCCGTGCGGGCCATGCCGCAGTCGTCCCACATGATCAGCCCCAGTTCGCGGTGGAAGGAGTCCACCGTCTTGGTGCCCTTGACGTTGAGCAGCTTGTTGATGCGTTCCTTCACAGCGTCTTCCGCGGCCTTGAATTCCGGAGCGGCCGTAGTGACGGCGCCGGGCTTGGTGGACGTCAGATAGGTCGGTAGTGTGGCGGGGATGACGAAGTAGCCGTCGGACAGGCCCTGCATCAGGGCGGAGGCGCCCAGGCGGTTGGCGCCGTGGTCGGAGAAGTTGGCTTCACCGAGGACGTGCAGGCCCTTCACGTTGGACATGAGGTTATAATCCACCCAGAGGCCGCCCATGGTGTAGTGGGAGGCGGGGTAGATCATCATGGGCGTTTCATGGGGATCGTCGTCCGTGATTTCCTCGTACATGTCAAAGAGGTTGCCGTACTGGCCGTCGATCCATTCCCGGCCCATGCGCCTGATTTCGTCGCCAAAGTCCAGGAATACGCCCTTGCCGGTGATGGCTACGCCGCGGCCGTCGTCGCAGGCTTCCTTGGCGGCGCGGGAGGAAATGTCGCGCGGAGCGAGGTTGCCGAAGGAGGGGTATTTGCGTTCCAGATAGTAGTCGCGTTCTTCTTCGGGGACGTCGGAGGGCTTGATTTCCTTCTTACGGATCTTTTCCGCCGTTTCACGGGATTTGGGCACCCAGATGCGGCCGCTGTTGCGGAGGGATTCCGACATCAGCGTCAGCTTGGACTGGTAGTCCCCCTTCACCGGAATGCAGGTGGGGTGGATCTGCGTGAAGCAGGGGTTGGCGAAGAATGCGCCGCGCTTGTATGCCTTGTAGGCGGCGGTCACGTTGCAGCCCATGGCGTTGGTGGACAGGAAGAACACGTTGCCGTAGCCGCCCGTGCAGAGCAGCACGGTATCACCGGCGTAGGACTTGATTTCGCCCGTCACCAGGTCGCGGGTGACGATGCCCTTGGCTTCGCCGTCCACGATGACGAGGTCCATCATTTCATGGCGGGTGAACATTTCAATGTGGCCTTTGGCGATTTCCTTTTCCATGGCCTGGTAGGCGCCCAGCAGGAGCTGCTGGCCGGTCTGGCCGCGGGAATAGAAGGTGCGCTTGAGCTGGGCGCCCCCGAAGGAGCGGTTGTCCAGCAGGCCGCCGTATTCGCGGCCGAAGGGAACGCCCTGGGCGACGCATTGGTCAATGATGTTGGAGGATACCTCCGCAAGGCGATACACGTTGGCTTCGCGGGCGCGGAAGTCGCCGCCCTTCACGGTGTCGTAGAACAGGCGGTACACGGAGTCGCCGTCGTTCTGGTAGTTCTTGGCCGCGTTGATGCCGCCCTGGGCCGCGATGGAGTGGGCGCGGCGGGGGCTGTCCTGGTAGCAGAAGCACTTCACGTTGTAGCCGAGTTCAGCCAGCGTCGCGGCGGCGGAACCGCCGGCCAGGCCGGAACCCACGATCAGCACGGTGTACTTGCGCCTGTTGTTCGGGTTGATCAGCTTGGCTTCAAGCTTGTACTTGGACCATTTGTCCTGAATAGGGCCGGAGGGGATATTGGCGTCCGGCATCCAATCGCTTACGGGAAAATTAATCATGTCTTTGCAGTGAGTTGAGGTTATTTGATGATACCCAAAAGAACCGACACCGGCACGGAGATGAAGCCGGCGCAGATCACCACGCCGTAAGCGATGGCGATGAAGTTGTACACGGGGCGGATTTTCCGGGAGTCAAGGCCCACCGTCTGGAAGATGGACTGCACGCCGTGGCGCAGGTGGCTGAACAGCATCAGGATGGCCAGGATGTAGAACGCAGAGCACCATACGTTGCTGAACCCGTTGACAATCATCTTGTAAACGTCGAATGTCTCCACTTTGCCGTCGGAGATGTAGGCGACATATTGTGCAGGATCATAGCCGACGCGCAGGGTGTACTGGTAGAGATGGTAGATCAGGAACACCAGGATGGTCAGGCCGGTATAGATCATGTAGCGGGAGGAGAGCGTCGCCTTGATCGTGTTCTTGAACACATAGGGTTCGCGGGCCGCGTTGTTTTCCAGCTTCAGTTGGATGGTCAGCCAGATGTGGATGATGAAGATCACCGCAAGGCCCAGGCGGATGCCCCACAGGGCGGCTTCCGGCATGGAGTGCAGGCCGTGGGCGTATGTGTTGATCCACTCAGGCCCCCCGAAGATGAGGAGGTTGCCTGCCAGGTGTCCCGCAAGGAACAAGACTAAACATAACCCCGTCAGAGCCACAATGATTTTGCGGCCGATGGAGGATGTCACGAATGTACATATGGTTTTTACTAGTGCATTCATAGGCGCTCTAATGAAATAAATGCGTCTCCACAGGATGACGGATTCAGGTTCGGATGGCAAGCCTCTTCTTGAATTCCCGGCGCTTTTTGGATTTTCGCAAAGGCGCGGGAACCCTTTGCAAATCACTAGTTTGGAATAGTTATAAAATTGTTACCCATTCCGGCTTGACTGGGCTTTCCGCACGGGCGTATCGTCACTGCATGAAAAGGAGCAAAAAAGAGGTTCTGGACGCGGATTTTGCCGCGGCGCGTGCGGGCGTGCTGGATGTAGCCGCATTTCTGGACCGTGTGGACAGAGGAGAAGGAGAAGCCGATTTCCGCTACCGGGCATTGCTGGAGGTATTGCCGCTGCTGTCCGTTCCCGGTCCCGGGCGCGCCCGCGCCGTGCTGGAAGCGCTTTCCTGCCGGGATGCCGCCATAGCTGAAACCGCCGCCTCCAAGGCCGCCTGCGGAGCACCGAACCCGAACAAATAACCGTCATGGCTTTCATTGAACCACATATTCACATGGTGTGCCGCACCACGGACGAATACCGCGCCATGGCCCAGGCCGGATGCCTGGTCGTGGGGGAACCCGCCTTCTGGGCCGGGTATGACCGTTCTTCCGTGGACGGGTTCCGGGACTACTTCGTCCAGCTTACGGAATGCGAGCCGGCCAGGGCCGCCAAGTTCGGCCTGGATCATTATACCTGGCTGTGTATCAACCCGAAGGAAGCGCAGGACGTAGTCTTTGCGCGGGAAGTAATGAAGCTTATTCCCGAGTTCATTGACCGGCCCAATGTCCTGGGCATCGGGGAAATCGGCCTGAACAGGAACACTTCACGGGAACTGGCCATTTTTGAAGAGCATCTGGACCTGGCCATCCGCCTCAACCAGCTTGTCCTGATTCACACTCCCCATCTGGAAGACAAGCTCAAGGGAACCAACATGATTCTGGATGCCCTGAAAAACCGTCCGGAACTGGAGCCGGGCCGGGTATTGATTGATCATTGCGAGGAACACACGTTCCCGCTGGTGAAGGATGCCGGCTACTGGGCAGGCCTTACCCTGTACCCGACCAGCAAGCTCAATCCCAAACGTGCGGCGGATATTCTGGAAACGTACGGAACGGACCGGGTCTGGGCCAATTCGGCGGCGGACTGGGGAGATTCCGATCCTCTGGCGCTGACTGCCCTGGCTTGCGAGCTTTACGGGCGCGGGTTTTCCCGGCCGGAAGTGGATCGCCTGCTTTTGTCCAATCCGGAGGCGTTCATGAGCCAATCTCCCAAGTTCCGGAAGGTGTCCGCCCGGCTGGGTTAGGGAAAATTTCCGGTCCCCTCTCCCGTCTGGAAACGGGGAAGGGGGGAATATCGGCATTTACCCGTTCCTGAAACCGGTGGAAATGGGCTGTCATGAGGATTGCTGTAGTGCCCGGCAGTTCTGCCTGCCGGGTCCGGGAAATTTTCTGCCTGTTCGTCGGTGCGGGAAAAGAAGGATGCCGGTCACGGCTTCCATTCGTTGATGGCACGGGCTACTTCGGCACAAAGTTCGCGGACGCGGTTTTGGAGCCGTTCATTGTCCTGCGGGTTGGAAGCGGCGAAGGCCGGTTCCACGAGAACGGCGGGCATTCTGGTTTTGGCGAAGTAGGAAACGGCACGTGCGCTTTGTCTGTTGACCGGTTTCAACCCCCGGTTTTTCAGTTCCAGAACTTTCACCATGGCATCGTTTATCAGCGTGGCTGCCAGTTTTCCCTTGGGAGAGCTTTCCCAGTACAGGGTCTCCGTGCCGGTGGCAGCGGGAGAATCCGCGCTGTTGAAATGGAATTCAATGGCCAGGTCCGCTCCGGTGCTGTTGCAGGCCGCGGCCGCATGTCCGGGAGTGGTGCCTCCGGCATCGGAACGGTTGACAATCGGCGCCTGGTGTCCCATCTGTTGAAGTTTCTCTTGCAGCAGGGGCAAATGATGCTTCCAGAAAGAGTATTCGGAATATTTTTTATCATATGTTTCCGCTCCTCCGTCTTTTGGAGAGTGGCCGATGGATAAGGCAATTTTCATGGCGATTTATTGTAGGGATTGTTAATTGAACCGGGCTCCTTTGGCCCATGAATGACAGACTAGGATAAAGACGGTGGAAAATCAATGTGTGTAACACGTTTTGGAGATATTGCCGCCGGAGCGGAAGTCCTTCATGAGGAAATTTTTCCGCTGAGGATACCGCAGGAGTAAACGGACGGTGTGAAAAGAAAAATTCCGCTTTCCTGGTTCAGGAAGAGGCTGGGAATGTGCCGCAGCATTTGGAATGTGCGGCACAGAACAAAAGCTGTGCATGAATGCAAACAGTACCGGAAAAGAATACCTTTCTGTATTGCCTGCCCTGCGTGAACATTTTTAGAGATAAAAAAAGGACTGCTCCGTATTTGGCGGAGCAGTCCCGAAAGAAAAATAAAAAAGGATGGGAAGCCTAAGCTCTGCGGCGGCGCATCATCAGAGCGGCCAGTCCCAGCAGGCTCAGGGAAGCAGTGGCGGGTTCCGGAACACTTGCTATTTCAGCCATGAGCTGGCCTATTTGCTCTTGTGAAAGCGCGGAATCATGCACGTAAAGCTGTTCAATGGCGTCCGCCATTCCCGCATTGATCAGGAGTTGCGTGATATCCACCTTGCTGAATTTCAGGCCGGAGGCAGTATAATAGGTGGACTCGTTCCCCAAATAAATACGGGTTCCGGCTTCTCCGGTAACAACTGAAATGGTCAATGTGCCTTCCGTACCCAGGGTTGTCGTCGTGGGGCCGCCGGTATAGGCTTCGTTGCTCCACAATCCCTGCAAGGTGCGGTTTGAATTGAGGCCCACACCCCAGCTTGTGCTTCCGCCTTTGGCGTTGAATAGAGCGGTGTAGCTTTCAGGGGTACTGAGTTTTGACAAATCCAGAACCATGGAAACGGTCATATTGTTGCGCGTGCCGGAACCGGAAACGGGCGTGCTGAATTTGACGTCGGGGCCGGACAGGAGCAGGTTGTCGCCGCTTGTGGTGATCGTGACGGAGTCCCGCTGGGTGCCGAAATCGGCGATGCGGGAGTCAAAATCGGAATATCCCACGATCGACTGGTCCAGAAGAGTAGTGGCTGCGGAGGCGGCGACGCTGAGACCTGCTGTAAGCATCAGAATGGACAATGTTTTCTTCATGGCTGGCTTTGAGAAGGGTTGCTTGTTTCCTGCCTACATAACGGTTTTGGAATCCGCCAACAACCAAAAATATTAACTGTCAATATTATGTTTACATAAAAAATTAACATTCATTGGCTTGTTGTAGAACTGGTTCTTTCTTTCAGGGGGCTTGTCATTCCTTGTTTTACATAGATTTAATAATTTCTTCAGTCTTCATGAAAAACAGGTCGGATTCCAAATTCGCATGGGTAAATTTCAAATGCGTTATTTCACCTGGAGCATCAGGAACAGGATGAAGAAGACATTGCTCAAACTGCTGATATTAAAGGAACGGAGCGCTTGATAAAATCAGGAAATGGTCATCCCTTTTTACGGAAACCCGTGGGAAACGGCTCTGTAATCTGCCACGGCGGCTTTGAATCTTCCAGACCTGCCTGCGCTGCTGATGCCTTGCCGCAGGGCATGAACGTTCCGTTGATGGATTATTCTTTCTTTGTCTTTGGTCCCGGCATTGTTAGTATGAAAACAAGGAAAGGATAATATATCGGATGGGCCGTTATTTCATCAACAGCGCGGAGGAATGTATGCCGGGCTCCGGATGTGCCAGCGATTCGCCGATTGAAACGGCGGTGTACGGTGAAAAGTTGCCTAGGGTTCCCCTTTGGAAAAATTCCAGAGGCGGTGCATGGTGACCACGTCCGGAATGTGCAGGGGGCGTACCACGCGGAAGCCGATCATTCCGCCGTCCGTCAGGTACCAGATGCTTTTGGGGTTCTGCGGGTCCTGCCGGTTCCAGGCGGGTGTGCTGGCGCGGCGTGCGGCGCTCCGCAGGCGGTCCGGATCATCCTCCCATGAACCGCCCCGGACAATGTGGGGCGTTCTGGGACGGATGACAAGCGGGTCTTTCACGGCATTCCCGGCCCTTTTTCCGTAAGCGTCCGGTACGTAGGAATCCAGAACCCATTCCGCCACGTTTCCATGCATGTCACGCAGGCCCCAGGCATTCGGTTCCCTGGTTCCCGTACGCTGGTAGCGATCGTTGGAGTTGTCCCAATACCATGCGTACCGGTCCAGCCGGTCTTCTCCGCTGCCGTAGCAATAAGCGCCGGGATTTCCGGCGCGGGCGGCGTATTCCCATTCCGCTTCCGTGGGAAGACGGTAGTAATGCCCCGTCTGGGCGCTCAGCCATTCGCAGAATTTGCTGGCGGCGTGATGGGACATGGAAATGGCCGGCATGCCGTGTTCATAGCCGTGGCCCATTCCCAGGTTCATGGCGGTATAGGGCGCCGTGGGCTGCGTAACGGCATCCCAGAGTTCGTCGTCCGGCTGTTCTTCCAGCAGTTGGCCGTCTTTGGCGCGCGGGCGCCCGTTTTCCATGAAGGCGGTGTAAAGTTCCCAGGGGATTTCCATTTCCGAGATCCAGAAGGGAGAAATGCTCACTTCATGCTGCGGGCCCTCGTCCAGCTTGCGGTGGGATTCGTCCTCCGGGCTTCCCATCAGGAAGGAGCCTCCCGGAATGGCAATCATGCGCAGGGTGGCGTCCGACGCGGGCACGGCCTCCGTATAGGATTCAAACCGGGCAGGGGTTCCCGTCGATTCAATCAGTTGGTGAATTTGGCGCGTGGTTCCCACCAGTTCCGGAGAGGGCAGGTCGTCGGGAACGGGAAGGGCCGGTCCCGCGGCGCGTTCCAGTTCCCGTTTTTGCAGCGCGGAGCGGCTTTCCCCCCACTGGCGCGCGCCGGTAATGCGCGCGGCATCTTCCGTAGCGGGCCTGGGGCCGCCGTCATCCCGGCACCCTGTCAGCAGGGCACCCCCTCCGAGGAGGCAGGAAACAAGGAAAATGCCGCGCATGGAAAAGTGATGTCCGGGCCTTACATCGTCATGCCGCCGTCGCAGGTGATGACCTGTCCGGTGATATAGCGGGCATCGTCGGAGGCAAGGAAGGCGGTAAGGGATGCGATGTCGTCCGGCTCTCCAAGGGAACCCAGAGGAATCTTCTTAAGCATTTCCTCCTTGATCTTTTCCGGGATGGCGTCCGTCATGTCCGTGGCGATGAAGCCGGGCGCAATGGCGTTGCTTGTCACTTTACGGCTGGCGAATTCCTGGGCGAGGGACTTGGTAAAACCGATCAGGCCTGCCTTGGAGGCGGCGTAGTTGGCCTGCCCCATGTTGCCCGTGAGGCCTACGACGGAACTCATGTTGATGATGCGGCCCGCAGGGGATTTCATCAGGACGCGCTGGAAGGCCTTGACCATGTTGAAGGCGCTTTTCAGGTTGGTGGTTATGACAGCATCCCAGTCTTCCTCCTTCATGCGGAGCATCAGGGTGTCGCGCGTAATTCCGGCGTTGTTTACCAGAATGTCGATCTGCGGAAAGTTTGCCAGAATGGCCGCCGCGGTTTCCTGAACCGCGGCGTAATCCGCCACGTCACAGGGATAGGCCGTGCATGAACCGGGGAATTCCTTGTTGATTTCTTCCGCGGCTCCTCCGCAGCTGGACGCACTGCGGCTGATCAGGATGACCGTGGCTCCTTCCGAAGCGAAGCGCCGGGCAATGGCGTTGCCGATGCCGCGGCCTGCGCCGGTGACGATTGCTGTTTTACCTGCTAATTGTTGCATGTTGCCCTCAGTAAACCTGTTTTCCGCGTATCCGGCAAGCTTGAAATGGAGAGGAATAAGGAGCCAAATCCAGGGTTTCCATTTCTCTCAGGGTATGCGGTCCCTTGCTCGTCTCCCTTGCCGAATCCCGCCGTAGATTCAAAACACGATGGCCTTTCCATCCGTTTTAACCGTGTAACGGATAGTCTGGCCCTTGGTCAGGAATTTTGGCTGTGTTACCCAGGCGGACAGATTCGCTTGAACCGTTTTTCGCGACTGGCCTTTTGATGATGGCGGCCGTTTTCCGGGCAACGCGGAAGATGCGAGGTGTTATTCCTCGTCCTGCTCGTCCCCTCCAGCGGCAGGCCCTCCCTCTTCTTCGTCCTGCTCAATGAGTTCGCTGAATTCGTCCGAGTTATTCATCACATCTTTCAGGGCGGTGGAGTTGTAAAAATCAGCTTTTACCAGGCGCTTGCCTTCCTGTTTGCAGCTTTTTTCCAGCCTTTTTCCCCGTTCTTCCATCTTTTCAAACAATTCGAATGCCTTTTCCTGTTCCGCATCGTTGAGTTTATTCATGATATCCTGGAAATGCTTGATGTCTTTCTGAATGCCTTCCAGGGTTTTGGCTGCTTTATCTGCGCTTTCCTTGTCCTGGGCTGCGGCCAGGGTCTGCTGTATGTTGATCATCAGGGAAAGAGACTGATTGACGAGGGACTCGGCCGAAGGAATGGAATCCTTTCCGGTTGCAGTCGCAGCCGGGGTGGATGTCGGCGGAGCCTGGGGAGCGGCAGGGGTATCAGCCAGCAGGGGTGCGGCGGACAGAAGGGCGAAACTTAAGACGGGAATGGAAAAAGTCTTCATTTACTCTTTGTAAAGCAGGGAGGCATACGGAGCAAGGAGAAAAGAAGACGTACGGGGACTATTCCGCCGTGATGCCGCCCTTCTCGTCGTCCAGAATCCCGGATTTCTCCAGGTAATAATCGTAACCGCCTGCGTAGGTGGTGATGGTACCCCGGTTGACGTGCAGGGTTTTTTCCGCCAGGGAGCGGATGAAGTGCACGTCGTGGGAGATGAAGACCAGCGTGCCTTCGTAATGCTTCAGAGCCTGGACGAGGGCCTCCACGGAAAGGAGGTCCAGGTGGGTGGTCGGTTCGTCCATCAACAGAAGATTGGGAGGGTCCACCAGGAATTTGACCAGGCTGAGGCGCGATTTTTCTCCTCCGGACAGCACGCTGACGCGTTTCTCCACATCCAGGCGGCGGAACAGGAAGGAACCCAGGATGGAACGCGCTTCCTCTTCCCGAATTTCGGCATTGCACTTCATGATTTCCTCCAGAACAGTATTCTCCGGATTCAGGTTTTCCGTGCGGGCCTGAGAAAAGTACCCGATGCGCGTTGTGGTGCCGGGAATGCGCTTGCCGGAGTCTATGGGGATGATGCCGGCCAGAATTTTCAGCAGAGTGGATTTGCCCGCACCGTTGGGCCCCACCAGCACGGTCCTTTCCCCTCTTTCCACCAGCAGATCCAGGTTTTCATAGACCTTGTGGTCGCCGTAGGACTGGCACACCTTTTCCAGCTCAATCACTTTCTGCGTACTGCGCGGCGGCTGGGGGAAGTTGAACTTGAACACCTTTCTGCGTGCTACCGGTTTTTGGATGACCTTCATTTTTTCCAGCTGCTTGATGCGGCTCTGCACCTGCCCCGCCTTGGAGTTGATGGAGCGGAAACGGTCAATGAACTCCTGAATGTGCGCAATTTCCTTCTGCTGGTTGCGGTAGGCGGCCTGGAGCTGTTCAAAGCGGACATCCCTTTGCTTCAGGAAATCCGTGTAATTGCCGCGGTACTCCACCAATTCCTCGTTGTCGATGTCGTACACGCTTTCCACCAGCTCGTCCATGAAATCGCGGTCGTGGGAAATCATCAGGATGGCGCCGGGATAATTTTTCAGGTAGCGCTGGAGCCAGAGCAGGGAAAGAAGGTCCAGGTGGTTGGTGGGTTCGTCCAGCATCAGGAGGTCCGGTTCCAGAACCAGCAGTTTGGCCAGATAGGCGCGCATGATCCATCCGCCGGACATTTCCCGCGCGGGACGGTGAAAATCGCTTTCCCGGAAGGCAAGCCCCTTGAGAATCTTCTTGGCCTTGGGTTCCAGCTGGTAGCCATTGGCGGCATTGAACGTGTCAATTGCTTCCGCGTACTCCGGCGTGTCTGTTTTATTGGCATTCTCGCTCATGCGGATGACATGGATTGCCCGTTCCATTTCCGGCGTGATGCCCATCGCTATTTCCAGCACGGTCTCGTCCTTCGGTTCGCTGGCCTCCTGGGGCAGATAGCCTACAATGGCATATTCATCCAGGCTGATGGAACCTTCGTCCGGCGTATCTTCCCCGAGAATCATGCGGAACAAGGTGGATTTGCCTGCGCCATTGGGGCCCACCAGGGCGACTCTTTCTCCCCAATTGATGGTCATTTCCGTTTCTCTGAAAAGGGTGCGTCCGGCGTGGGCTTTCGTAAGTTTTTTAATTGTCAGCATGGTGGAAGAAGGGGCGCATTCTACCGGTCAGGCGCGGAGAAGGCAAGAGCGGTCAGGCTGTTGCCGGGAATTTTAAAAGCTTTGCTGGATTTTCCCGAGCAGTTTGATAGCCTTGCCGCGCTATGCCAGCCATGCACACATTCAGGCTTTTTCTTGCCGCCGTACTTTTGGGCTGTTGGAGTTCCTGCTGTACCCCCCCTGAGGAAAATTATGTGCAACAACCTTATGCACAGCATCAGATGTCCAGTCTTAAGGAATCCTTCCTGGGCTTGCTGCCGAAAGACCAGGCTTCCCGCCCGGCAGCGCAGGAGGAAGCCAAATGGCTGGCTCATACGGCAGTAACGCAGTCAGCCTCCATCGCCCGGAAAAACAAGGTAGTGCTGTTCGGCTGGCTGAACAATATTCTGGTGAATTCCAATTTGCGGGATCGTGGCCTCTGCTGGGAAGTTCAGCAGGACCTCTACCGGGATTTGCGCCGCCGTCCGGTCAAATATTTCCGTGTAGGGTTGACTATCCGGGACCGCGGGACGGGGCGCGAACACAGTTGCGTGTACATTAATGCGGCCGGAAAAGGGCTGAAGGATTCCCTGGTGCTGGATGCCTGGAAAAACTGCGGCTATCTGGTTGTACTGACCCAGAAGGACAGGGAAGGCGGCAAATGGGAGGAAGACTGGCGGGAGCCTTATGTTTCCTCCGCATATCCGGAGGGCCATTCCTATGACATGCAGTACCATCTCGTCTGGCCCGGCTGGACTCGCAAGCGCAACATGTTTCAGAGGATGCAGATTCAGCAGGAAGCTCCTGAATCCGGCGCTGCCGGTTCAGCTTCCGTAAATTGACGGAATTGTCCGTGCATATCCGCCAACCTGCGGAGTAACTGCGGAAAGCTGCCGTTTTTCCGGCCGGCGGCAAATTTATTCCATGGACGGAAGTGCGGCCATTTTTTGATGGGGAAAAACGTCTTCCGGGAAAATAAAAACGCACTCAGTGCGTACACCGAGTGCGGATTAAATGATAATTTGCTAAGTAGCAGGGCGCGCCCTGCAGCAAACTTACTTCTTCATGGGCTGGACGACCGTGGTGGTGGTCTGCACAGGCTGTTGCTGCTGCTGCTGCTGGGAGCAGGAAGCAACCAGGCAAGCTGCGCCGGCGATGGCGAGGATAGCGATGTTCTTCATAATTCGAATTAAATTACAGTGTTTATTAACTACTGGAACCTCCGCATCCACGGAGGTTTGCTGGGACCAATGTAAATGGTGGCAAGTAGAAATCAAGAGATTTTCTTGTTCCATGTCACGGCATTACAGAAAAGGGCAGGACTCCCTCATAGGGAATCCTGCCCTGTGCCGCACGGTGTGGAAAACGTCCGTGTACCCGGCTGGCGTACTTCACGCTATAAAGTAGTGCCGAGCTCAATGATGGAATAATCTCCGTCCGGCCTTCTGTACACGATCTGGAGAACGTCGCGCCGCGCATTCCTGTACAGCACGAAAGGCTTGTCGGAAAGCTCCAGTTCCATAATGGCCTCTTCCTTGTAGAGCTTCTTAAGGTTATAGCTTTCCCGGTGGATCAGCATCGGTTCCGGGTCTTCCTTGGAATCTTCCGGATGATCAAGTACGGAATCGTCATACACGGTTTCATCCAGTTTGCGGATGGTTTCCTGATGATGAGGGCGGAATTTCTTCATCAGGCGTGTTTTGTGCTTGCGCATGCGGCGCATGATCTTTGTGATCGTTTCGTCGATGCAGGCGTACATGTCCGCTCCCTCCGTAGAAGCGTCAATGGTGATATGGTCCGAGCAGAACAGGATAACCTGGGAAATCATGCGGTCGCGTTGCACATCAAGTAAGACTTTAACCTCCATAATGCGCGGGAAATCCAGACGGATCCCTTCAATCTTTTTCGTTACGAATTCCCGGATCGCGTCGGTTACTTCCACATGGCGCCCCGTGATCGTAATAGGTGTATTTACGTTTACCTTTTGCATTGTCGTACCTCTTTCTATTGATGTTGATTGCGGAACCCTGTCCGCACCTTTCAAGATATACAGATTTGACAATGTTTGTCGAGGAATCCTTTCTTTTTTTTCCGCCCGTGATGCCGGAAACCGTCCGTTCCTCCTTCTATTTGCAAGGCCCTTTCTTCGCGCCTATCGGTTGTTTTCCAGTCTGCGGCGCAGGTGGGCCTTAACACGGCGCGAAAAAAGGAAGCATTTGGAGGCGCTGTGGGTCTTTGTCATACGGCAGGAAGTATTAAAAAATCTTATATGAAAATACTTGACATCCTGCAAAAATAGACTATAAAGATTCCGCACTCCTCTACGGATGCTCTCCAAATCGCGGGATGGAGCAGCCAGGTAGCTCGTCAGGCTCATAACCTGAAGGTCGCAGGTTCAAATCCTGCTCCCGTAACCAATTTCAAAAACCCTGCAAGTCAAAATCTTGCAGGGTTTTTTATGTGGACCAAAAGCTTGGTTTTCCCCTTGGAATATTTTCAAGGTAAATGAAAATTGTTGCTGCTGCGTGAAAGAGAGTCCAGGTATAATTCGGTATATTTGAAAAAGTTCGTTGGATATTCCCTGCTTTTGGGATATATCGGATGAATAAACTGCAAACTGAATATGAAGGTTTCAATTTCTCTTTTTCTTGTCGTTCTTTTTTCACTCTGTGCGCCGGGACTCCGGGCGGAAAAAGGGAAAGCGTCCCAGCCTCCCAACCTTTTGGTACTGTTGGCGGATGATCTCGGTTATGGTGATTTGGGATGTACGGGTTCTCTCCAGATACCTACGCCGAACATTGATTCTCTGGCTAAACAGGGTGTATTCTGTTCCAGGGCTTATGTGGCCGCCCCGATGTGCGCTCCATCGAGAATGGCACTGTTGACGGGAAGATTTCCCAAAAGATATGGCATTACGACAAATCCTAATTCAAAAATCGACTATCTCCCGGAATCCCATTACGGGCTGCCTCAGACGGAAAAATGCCTTCCCCAGTATCTTGCCGAATTTGGTTACAACAGCGCCGTGATCGGCAAATGGCATTTGGGGCATACGGAGGGATACCGGCCCACCGAGCGCGGTTTCGATGCCTGGTGGGGCTTCCTTGGAGGCTCTCGATATTATTTCCCCAATCGGCCGGAAAAAAAAGGGCTGAACCCGTCGAAAATAGTATCCAATTATACGGAGGAAACGCAGGTAAGCTACCTGACGGACGATATCGCACGCGAATGTATCCGCTTCATACGGAAGCAGAAGGACGCGGGGAAGCCCTTCTTCCTCTATGCTTCGTTCAATGCCCCCCATGCTCCCTTGGAGGCGTTGCCGGAGGATTTGGAACGCTTCAAGCATATCAAATCCAGGGACCGCCGGATCTATTGTGCCATGGTGTATGCTCTTGACAGGGCCATGGGGCGTATTTTAACAGCTTTGGATGAGACAGGACTGGCACGCAATACGATCGTTGTCTTTTTGTCCGATAACGGAGGCGAACCCGGCATTCCCACCTGCAATGCTCCTTTCAAGGGAGAAAAACGCATGCATTTTGAAGGCGGCGTTCGCGTGCCCATGATTGTCCGCTATCCTGCCGATTCCCGTATCCGGCCTGGTTCCGTCTGTGAACAGGTCATTTCCGCCGTCGACGTGCTTCCTACGATACTTGCGGAAAACGGGGCATCCATTCCCGAAAACCTGGATGGCATGAACATGCTGCCGCTGCTCGCCGGGAAGGGAAACAAAGTGCTGCGGACGCTTTATTGGTGCACGGATTATACTTCCGCCATACTGGATGGAGATGAGAAATACCTGCTCGTGCCCGACCGGGCTCCCCAGTTGTACGATGTCGTGAAAGATTATCGGGAAATGAACGACCTTTACCCCAAGAACATGGAAAAGGCGGCCCCTCTGGCCCGGAAACTGGGTACTTACCTGACGACGACACCTGCCTCCCGCTTTCCGGATACCATTTCCTGGTCTTCCGGTTTGATGCGGCAATACGACCATGCGCGCCCGGCCGTCCAACCCGGTACAAATAAGTAGTTTTTCTATTCCGTACGCCCGCTGAGGTTCCCGGAGGGTTCATGTCTGCCGGGTTGTTTCAGAGTAGATGCGTGTTTCGGCATCCTTATGGTTGACGAGTGTTTTGGTGCCCGGTTTTTTGCCGGGAGACTATCCTCCGGCTTGAAGCATGGCTGTCTTTCTTCCTGCCGGGTATGGACAGCGGTTTCTTTGATGTAAGGATCACCGTACGTATTTGGGATTCCTGCTGCTGCAATCCTTTAAAAAGACCTGCAAGTTGACATCTTGCAGGTCTTTTTTCCTGAACAGGGTAATGGAGGAAATGCCCGGTATATCAGGAAAGGCCTTCCAAGAAAGGCGCCTGATGGCCTGTAAAAGGAAATTCTTCATGCTCCTTCCATGCTGTGCCGCCCTTCCTTGGTTCTTGCGTTGCATATAATTGAAATAGAGAAGGAAGTGGCATGTAACTCCGTCATATCATATCTAAATTTGTCCATTGCCAGGATAAAAGTCTGCGTGTTAGCGTCCCTCATAAATCCACCTGAGATTTAACCCATGAGCACCTCCTTAAAGAAAATCTATGTCAACGGCTTCCCCAGTCTCTACGGCGGAGCCGGAACCGAACTCC